>DASVZT010000201.1:0-8330 GCA_036391495.1 Candidatus Limnocylindrales bacterium | reverse complement strand
GAGGAAGCGGCCCGTCGCCTTGTCGAAGGCGACGACCCGGTCGTTCGCGGCGTCCCACGCGTAGAACGCGCCCTGGCGCGAGCCCGAGGCCGAGGCCATCGCCTCGTACCGCGGCGGCTGGCGGAGGATCGTGTCGCCCGGGGCGCCCATCTTCCAGTCGCGCGCCGTCCCGGACACGTACCGGACGATCGATCCCGAGTCGACGAGGAAGATGTCGCCGTCGATGTAGAGCTGGACGACGCCGTCGAGGATCTGCGGCGACTGGAGGTAGCCGCTCGGGGCCGCCGGGAACCCGCTGCCGTCGGCCGCCGGCGAGTAGCGCTGGATCTGCTTGTCTGCCGGGTCGACGACGTAGAGGTTGTACAGGCCGGCGTCGGCGTTGCGCACGAACGTCCCGATCGCGCTGACGGCCGGGCCCCATTGAACCGCGCCGTTCACCTTCACCCTGGTCAGCGTCCCTGCGCCCTTCTTGTCGGCCGGCCGCCAACGCCACAGCTGGTTCTTGGCGTCGAGGATGAGCAGGTCCGGACCACCGACGGCGAGCACCTTCGGCTCGGCGACCTTTGTGCCGGCAGCCGGCGTTCCCATGCGGACGACGGGCACTGCCTTACGCGCCTTCAGATCGACGCGGTAGACAGCCTTGGTCCCCGCGTCGAGGACGTACGGGACGTCGTCCGGACCCCGGACGAGCGTGCGCAGGTCCACTCCCTTGAGATTCGCGAACGAGAAAGCGACGGCTGGTACGACGTCGACCATGCGGTAGAGGCGGTCGAGGGACGTCACGGCCTGGCTGCGCAGCGGGTCGGTCGTCGTGGGCGGGATGCCCGCCGTCTCCGCGGCCCCGAGCTGCTGGTATGCATCGCTCAGCAGGCGCTCCGCCTGGGCGGGGTCGTCGGCGACAAGGTCGACACCGTTGGCCGTCACCTGGGACAGGTCCGACTGGGCCTGGCGCAGCGCGCGCTGGCCGATCGTGAGCGAGCTCAGGTCGGCATCCGCCCCGCCCCGTTGAGTCACGAACAGGCCGACGGCGCCGAGAGCGACGACCGTGGTGACGGCGATGACCGCGATCGCGCCGCGCCGTTGTGTCTCGCGTCGGCTGGAGACGGAGGTCACCCGTCGCTGTCCCGACGTGCGCCGCGGCAGCGTGTCGAGAAGCGATCCGAGGATACGGCCGGCCCCCACACCCGCCGCCGACCTGGCGCTCCTCGCCGAACCCCTGACCGCGGCGACGCCATCGGAGACCGTGTCGGCGAGGGGGATCGGGCTGTGGTCGGGCGCGCCGGCGAGAGGCTCCGCGGGCCGGACCGGGACGAGCGCCACGTGCTTCTGCGTGACGGCGACCTCGGTCCCCTCGATGGCGATCGCACCGTCGCTGCCGCGCCCATCGGCAGCGACGAAACGGTGATGAAGGTGCTCCATCGCCGACTGGGGACGCAGCGTCGTCATGGCATCCCGCAGCTCGTCTGCATCGAGGCGCTCGACGAGGTTGGGCGAGACGAGCGCGAGGACGTCGTCGACGATCATCTCGCCACGCCACACCTCCGGCTCGATCCCGCCCGACGGCATGCCCCGCTCACGATGAGGGTCCGGCAGCGTCGAGAGACGGCCGGCGCGGACGAGGAAGGCCTCCGCCGGCCCGACGGTGGCGACGTACAGCTCGGCGCCCCGGACGACGGCGAGCGCGATCCCGATTGGACCGTCACCCGCCTCGTCGAGATGCAGGCCGTAGTGGTCGCGGTCGTGAGCGAGCCGCTTGTTCGCCGCGACGATCGCCTTGACGATGCAGACGCGGATACCGGCCGACTCGTCGTAGTAGTACTGCTCGCGGATGGCGTCGGCCACGAAGCGGGCGGCCTCGCGCGGCCCCTTCCCCGACTGCCGGCAGGTGACGAGCAGGTAGAGATTCCCCTTCGACCGCGCGACGGAGCCGATGGTCGGCTCGACCACGAGGATGCGGTCTGGGGAGTCCTGGAGCCGCTCGTGCTCGGCGACCATGCCGAGCCGCATCTGGAGCCGGACGGCCATCGGTGGGGGTCTCGTCGGATCGGTGGTGGCGGGTGGTGAGTCGGAGGGTGTCGAGGTCCGTGCAGGCGGCCGGGCGGTCGTCGCGGGAGGTCGCGACAAGCCCGCCGGGCTGGCGCGTGCCGTATCCACGGGCGGAGCGAGTATACGCGGCTACCCCGACCGGACCGCGATCCGGAGCCGTCCGAGCCGGACGCCCCCGGGCGCCGACGCCAAGGCCTCGACGAGCTCGGGCTCCCGCATCCGGAGCTCCTGGGCGACGATCGGGTGGTCGGTCTCGACGAGCGCCTCGATCGTCCCGCCGCCGGCCGTGCGGACGTCGACGAGGCGGACCAGCCGGCAAGCGCCGGATGCTGCCGGGATCCGCTCGGCCACGATCGCGTTCCACGTCGAGACCGCGCGCGCCAGCCTCAGCTCCTCCTCCAGTCCGAGTCGCCGCGCGGTGTCGGGGATGAGGTCGCCGATGCGCTCCATCGGACGGCGGCGACCGCTCATCCCTGGCTGTTCATGCCTGCGCCGCCGAACGCGAGGCCGCGGCGGCCGCGTGGAGGAGGGCCGCGCCGTCGGCATCGGCCGTCACCTCCCAGGGGACTGCGACCGCCCGCAGGCCCGCGTCGAGGTCGTCGAGTGTCGTCGTCGTGACGAACGACTGGGGGAGATCCGCGATCCTGCGGACGAGGTGGCCCCGCCGTTCCGGGTCGAGCTCACTGAAGACGTCGTCGAGGAGGAGGAGCGGCGGCCGCCCGTCGATCTCCGTCAGGAGGTCGAGCTCGGCGAGCTTGAAGGCCAGGATCGCCGTCCGCTGTTGCCCTCGAGAGGCGAAGGCGGCGAGGTCGCGATCGCTCATCTCGAACACGAGATCGTCGCGGTGAGGTCCGACGAGCGTCGATCCGTTCCAGACTTCCTTGTCGGCCGTCTCGCGGAGGCGGCGCGCGAGCGCGTCCCGCGGCGCCTCCCCGGGGAGGGCCGGGGCGTTCGTCACGTAGCCGACGGTCAGCCGGCCCGCACGGGCCTCGTCCGGCGCGATCTCGGCGTGCGCGCTCGCGAGTGGTCCTCCGATCTCCTGGAGCAGGTGGAGGCGCGCCTCGACGACCGCCGACCCGGCCGCGAGGAACGACTCGTCCCAGAATCGGAGCTCCGAAGGGGACGCCTGCTCCTCCCGGATGGCCCGCAGGAGGCTGTTGCGCTGCTGCAGCGTCCGCGTGTACGTCGCGAGGTCGTGCGCGTAGACGGGAGACCGCTGGGCGGCGAGCTGGTCGAGAGCCGCTCGCCGGAGGCCCGGCGACCCTGCGATCAGCAGCATCTCCTCCGGTGCGAAGAGGACCGTCCGGAGGAGTCCGCCCAATGCGGACGCCCGGCGCGCGATCCCGTTGACCCGGATCCGCTTCCGGCCGCTGCCCTTGCCCTCGCGGATGAGCGCCACCTCGATGGTCGAGAGGGCGGCCTCGCGCTCTCGACCGCCCTCTCGCCCAGCGTCCTCCCGCCCGACGACGCCCTCGACGCGAGCGAGCGGCGCTCCCCACCGGACGATGTCCGCGTCCGAGGACGTGCGATGCGAACGACCCCAGGCGAGCAGGACGATCGCCTCGAGCAGGCTGGTCTTGCCGGCCGCGTTCGGCCCGTGGACGAGTTGGGGACCGGCGCCGAACGACGCCTCGAGCTCGGCGTACCCGCGGACGTCGCGGAGGGAGAGGGAGCGGAGCAGCGGTGGACCGGGCGAGCCCGGCTCCTAGGACGTCGTCCGGACGGGCATGACGACGTGCACGTAACGCTCGTCGCCGACCGGCTTGAAGACGCCCGGCGAGAGCGGCCCGTTCAGCTCGATCGCGAACTGCTCCGCGTCGACGTTGCCCAGGACGTCCGTCAGGTAGCGCGCGTTGAAGGCGATCGTGGTCCCGTCACCGTCGACGGCGGCCTCGACGTGTCCCTCGTTGTCGCCCACCTCCGCGTTCGCGCTGACCGTCACTCCCGCATCGCCGTCGGCGCCCACCTGGATCTTCACGATGTTGGCCGACGCGCTGGCGATGAGGGCCGCGAGGCGGACGGCCTTGTGGAGCTCCTCGCGGTCGAGAACCGCCCGGGTCGTGTGGGTCGCGGGGATGACCTGTTGGTAGTTCGGGAACTGCCCGTCGATGAGGCGTGTCACGAGGTCGACGCCCTCGAGGTGGAAGAGGACCTGGTTGCGCGCCGGCGACAGGACGATCTCGACGGGGTCGTCGACGTCGGCCAGCACCCTCGAGAGCTCGTTGAGTGAGCGAGCCGGGATGACGAGGCTGGCGTCTTCGACGGGGTCGAGGACGGTGATTCCCTTGACCGCGATCCGGTAGTTGTCGGCCGCGGCCAGCGTCAGGCGATCCCCCTCGAAGCGAGCCAGCACGCCCGTGAGGATGGGCCTGGCCTCGTCGCTTGCCGCCGCGAAGGTCGTCTCCTCGAGCGCCTGGCGCAGGACTCGCTGCGGGATCCGCGTCGTCGGCCGCTCGCCGGCGGTCGGGATGGCCGGGAACTCGTCGGCGTCGATCCCCTTTACGTGCGTCTCGAAGCGTCCGCACCTGATGTGGAGAGTGTCGGCCGCCTGGAGCTCGAGGTCCACGCGCTCGCTCGACGGGAGGGAGTTGACGATGTCCGTGATGAGCTTGGCGGGGACGGTCGTCGCACCGTCGTCCTCGATCTTGCCCGGGACCCAGTAGGTGATACCGATCTCGAGGTTCGTGGCGGTCAGCTTGAGCCCACCGTCCTCGGTCTTGAGGAGGACGTTCCCCAGGACGGGCAGGGTGCTGCGCGTGGAGACGGCACGGCTGACGACCTGGAGGCCTCGCGCGAGGTTCTCCTGCATGACCGACAGTTTCACGTGGACACTCTCCGAGCTGGGGCGGGAGGGTTGGTCGCCGGCGCGACGCCGAGCGGGCACCGGGGCTCGTCCTGCCGGGGCACGACGCGATCGGTCGTCTGTGGGTTCTTCTTCGTATTCTCGTCCCTATCTTCTCACCCCGTCATCATCACCATAAGGGTGTGGATGCGGTTGATCGTCGTGCTGGAGCACGCATGAGCGGCCGGTGGACGGGGCCGACCCCTGTTGTTGACGACGGGGCCGTGCAACGGGAAGCGACGTGGACGAAACGTGGATGAAAGGCATGTTGATCGGACCCACTCGCCGGATCGCCGCGAAACATCCACGCCCGAGGGTCGACGGTCGACACGCACCTCACCCGACGGCGCCGATCTGTCCACAGGCCACACCCCTTTTCCACGAGATCGGCAGGTTTGTCCACACTCGCACGGGCCAAGGGAGGCAGTGACGACCTCGATGTCGGGGGCTCCGGGGCCCCGAGGCTGCGGACTGGCCGGCGGCCGGGTTCGGCCTGGGGGAGCTCGGGCCTGGGGGAGCTCGGGGCGTCGGGCTTCAGCCCGGGCGCACCTCAGTCGGCGTAGATCATCTCCCTGACCGCCGCGATCTCGCGTCGCAGCTCGTCATTGGCGGCCGACTCCCGCGTGATCTTGTCGCAGGCGTGCAGGACGGTCGAATGGTCGCGCCCGCCGAGTTCGGCCCCGATCCGGAGCAGCGAGACGTCCGTCTCCTCGCGCATGAGGAACATCGCGATCTGGCGGGGAACGACGATCGCCCTGTCGCGCTTCTGGCCCTTGAGCGCGTCGACCTGGACACCGTAGTAGTCGGCGACCGCGCGGGTGATCCGCTCCGGCGTGACCTGGCGCTTCTTGGGGTTGTAAAGGACGTTCGAGAGGACCGCCTGGGCAAGCTCGATCGTGATCGGCATCGCGCCCATGCTCGCGTAGGCGACGATCCGGTTGAGGCCGCCTTCGAGCTCGCGGATGTTGCTGACGACCTTACGGGCGATGAACTCGACGACATCGGACCCGATCGGGACGCCGCCCTCCTCGGCCTTGGCCCGGAGGATCGCGATGCGCGTCTCGAGATCCGGCGCGGTCAGATCGGCGATCAGGCCCCACTCGAACCGGCTCCGGAGCCGCTCCTCGAGCGTCAGGATCGCCTTCGGCGGGCGATCGGACGACAGGACGATCTGCTTGCCGTCCTCGTGGATCGCGTTGAACGTGTGGAAGAACTCCTCCTGCGTCCGCTCCTTGTCCGCGATGAACTGGATGTCGTCGATGAGGAGGAGGTCGATCCGTCGGTAGCGGGCTCGGAACTCGTCGATCTTGCCCTGCTGGATCGAGGTGATGAACTCGTTCGTGAACTTCTCGCTGGTCGCGTAGACGACGCGCTTGCGCGGGAACTTCGCGATGACCTGGTTGCCGATCGCGTGCATGAGGTGCGTCTTGCCCAGGCCGACGCCGCCGTAGAGGAACAGCGGGTTGTAGGCGTGGCCCGGGCGCTCGGCCACCGACAGGCTGGCGGCGTGGGCGAGGCGGTTGGCGGATCCAACGATGAAGTTGGCGAATGTGTAGCGCGGGTTGAGGTAGGTCGAGCCACCCTCTCCACCGACGCGCGTCGGCTCGACGCGGACATCCTGCCGACTGCCCGCCGCGGCGGGCCCGACTCCCACGGCGGTCGCCGTTGCGTCATGCGCCGCCGAGGTGTCCGCCGAGGAGACGAGGAACTCGACCTGCACGCTGTACCCGACGATCCGAGCGAGCGTCTGGGAGATCAGGGAGCGATAGCGGGTCTCGAGCCAGTCCTTCGCGAAACCGTTCGGGACCGAGATCCGGAAGCGGTTCTCCTCGACGTCGACGAGGTTCGTCTCACGCAGCCACGTTTCGTAGTTGGCCGGGGACAACGACACCTGCAACTCGCCGAGCGCGGCGCGCCAGACCTGCTTCGCATCCATCGATGACGTTGACCTGCTCAGTGATCGAGACGACGGTTGTCGGGCTCCACCGTTCGGCGCCGGTATTCGACAGCGGGGGTCGCGAAAGACAGCGCGAGGACGCGGTTGACACGTTCCATGGCGGTCACCACCGCCCTCCCACCCCTTCGACGGGGTCCCTGTTCGGCGCTCCCTCGCGCCTCGCCAGGTCCGGTGAGCCGGGAGGATAGCACCGCCCGAGAGGCCCCCGCAAGGCGATTCCGAGATACCCCCCGGGAGTATTGATCCCGACCCGCGGACGGCCGACCCCCCTATCCTCGCAGGTTCCCCCCGATCCGGCGGCGGGGATCCGGCGGCGGGGACGGCTCGGTCCGCGGGGATCCGGTGGCGGGGACGGCTCGGGCCGCGGGGATCCGGCGGCGGGGACGGCTCGGGCCGCGTGGGACCCGGGGCCGCCTCGGATCGCGCTTGGCTCGCCCGGGGCACCCACTCAGGCGCGGGTGGGCGGCCTGGGGCTGTCCGGGGACCGACTCAGGCGCGGCTGAGGCGGCCCAGCCCGGCTCCCCAGCCCGCTTCGGCTTCTGCCCCCGGTCGACCGCCAGTCCCCGCCCCTCGCCCGCCTCGCCCGTCCCCGCCCCGGCCCAGCCCGGCTGCCCTGCCCCGGCCCAGCCCGGCTCCCCAGCCCGTCCCCGCCCCCGGTCGACCGGCCCGGCCCCCGCGGAGGCTCCTCGCCCGTCGCTTGGTCGGACCATGCTCCCTAAGGGCCCGATCGGCGGGGGAGTCTCGCGGAGTCCAGCGGACCGGGGCCCGGGCCGCTGGTCCCGCCGCGTCGCTGCGGGGCCCGAGGGCGCATGGTCCGACCATTCGCCTCGATACGGCCCCCGGCACGCCGTCGGGCCGCCGCGAGGGCAGGCCCGTCGCGGCGCCCAGACCCTCTTAGGGCGCACTCTCCGACCACGACCCGGCCGACCGATGGGCGATGGCCCGGCCGACCACGACCCGGCCGACCGATGGGGCGAGGGCGCCCACACCGCGCGCCGCGCCGCCTGCCTGGCCGCGGCCCCCAGCGCCGCCTGCCTGGCCGCGGCCCCCAGCGCCGCCGGCCTGGCCGCACGCCGATGGGGCGAGGTCCCCCCGACGATCCGCACGTCGGCCGCCCCGCCCATGCCGCACGCCGGCCGCCCCGCCTGTACCGCACGCCGGCAGGCCCCCCAAGGGTGCTACAGCCGGCAGGCCTGCGTCCGCCGAGGCGCTACGTCACTCACGCGGCCGACATCACGCGGCCGCGCTCGTTGACACCCCTCTCTGGGGCTCCCTATAATCCCCCGGACGAGACGCGCCGCGCGCTCATGAGGGCGCAGGCGCGTTCGCGTGCCTCTAGGGGTTCGAACCGACAGTCCCCGAGGCCGGATGGAGAGGATCGCGCGGAATCCCGATGAAGCAGACGTACCAGCCCAAGAAGCGACATCGCGCGAAGGAGCACGGCTTCCGCGCCCGGATGAAGACGACCGGGGGCAGGCGAGTGCT
>DASVZT010000200.1:0-3730 GCA_036391495.1 Candidatus Limnocylindrales bacterium | reverse complement strand
CACGTCCCGAGCAGACTCGAAGAGCATGGACGTCCCGGCGGCCCGCCGCAGTCTCGGCGGCAGTCTCGGCGACCTTTTGCTAGCCTCTGCCCGATGCCCGAGCTCGATCCGGCCGGCGCCACCGTCGCCGCCCCCGCTCACGCCAACGGCGTCGCGGCCCCGGCGAACGGCCACGACTCGTCCCCCGCCTCGGGACTGCGGCGCGAGCTGCTGACCGAGCTGCGCCGTGGTGGGCCGGCGTCGCCGGACCAGCTGGCGCTGCGCCTCGGCGCCAGTCGCACGGGAGTGGTCCAGCAGCTCCGGGCGCTCGAGGCGGCCGCGCTCGTCAGTCGCCAGACCGTGCGCCACGGTGTCGGCCGGCCGCGCCACATCTACGACGTGACGCCCGCCGCGCAGGATCTCTTCCCCGCCAGCTACGACGCCCTCGCAGCGGGGCTGGTCGCGGCGCTCGAGTCGGTCGGGGGCGACGACCTCGTCGCCCGCGTCTTCGAGACGCGCCGGACACAGCTCGCGACGCGCCTTCGCGCCCAGCTCGGCGAGCGGCTTCCGACGGGCGCTCCCCTGCCCGACCGAGTGCGCGAGCTCGCCGTCATCCAGGACGGCCACGGCTACCTGTCGCGGATGGAGGTCGGCGACGACGGGTCGATCCGTCTGCTCGAGCACAACTGCGCGATCTTCCAGGTCGCCAACGGCACGCCGGCGGCCTGCGAGGCCGAGTTGGCGCTCTTCAGCGACGTGCTCGACGCCGACGTCGTCCGGGAGAGTCACATCGCGTCGGGCGATCGCTGCTGCGCCTACAGGATCACTCCGCGGCGCTGACCGTCAGGGGGCCTCGAAACTGGAGGAGGCGTCGGGGCCAGGCGCCGGCGGTTGCCACGCTGTCTGCGTATTCTCGACCATGACCCCTCTCAGGCGAGAGCAGGCGACGCCGCACCGGCTGTTTGATTCGAGGGTCGCGCTGAGGCTGGCCGCCGCGCTTCGATATTCGCAGGAATCGTCCGTTCCCGACCCGGCGGAGCGCTCACATGCGCGCCCGCTTGCTGCGCGAGTCACCTGAGGGTGGCTATGGCCGGAAATAGGGAATCTCGGGCGGCGCCGCGGCTGCGTCCCCCGGAGGCGCCGGCATGACGCTCCCCGGCCCTACGCCTCCTCGCGCTCGACGACCTCCCTGGGCGCCGGCCGGGTGGCCATGAACGGGACGTCCGACACGTTGGGAACGAACGAGGCCGCCAGCGAGGTCTGGGCGACCTGCTCCTGTTCCTCGACCGACAGGATGCCCAGCCGTCCGAGCGTCGCGAGCTCGTCCCGGATGTAGGTCTTGAGCATCTCGGGGCCGTCCGTGCTGATGGTGAAGCGGACGCCGTTGCGCCGGAAGGTGTCGAAGATCCAGCGGAATTCGTCCCAGCCCGAGACGACGCGCGTGTTGAGGTTCGACGTCGGGCAGATCTCGAGGACGATCCCGCGGTCGCGGATCATCTCCATCGCGCGCGGGTCGTACGCGGCCTTGACCCCGTGGCCGATGCGGTCGGGCTCGAGCAGCTCGACGACCCGGGCGACCTCGTCGACCGGCCCCGACTCGCCAGTGTGGACGGTGATCCCGAGGCCGAATTGCCGGGCGCGGCGGAAGAGCCGCCGATAGTCGGCCACCCGGAACGTGGCGGACTCCGGACCGGCGATGTCGATCCCGACGACACCGCGATCGCGCCAGGCGATCGCCTTCTCCGCGATGATCTCGTTGAGCTCGAACGGGAAGGCGCGGTCGAGGCAGAAGATGAGCCCCGGCTTGACCGGGTACTCGAGCGTCGCGCGATCCATCCCCCGGACGCCCGCGGCGATGATGTGGTCCAGGTCCTGCTCGCCGCCGCGGTTCCGCTTCATGGGGTTGAAGCGGAGCTCGACGGTCGTGACGTTGTTCTTGCGGTACGCGCCCCCGATGACCTCGTACGTCGCGCGCTCGACGGCCAGCGGCGAGGACTGGATGAGCTCGGTCCAGTGGAAGAGCTGCAGGTAGCCGTCGAAGCTGCGCGAGCGCTTCGACGTCGTGATCATGTCCCGGAACTCCCAGTAGTCCTTCGTCGGGAGCCGGATGCCCTGGGCATGGGCGATGCCCCACATGATCGAGGGGGTGACCGCGCCGCCGAGATGGCAGTGGAGCTCGGCGAGGGGCGCCCGTCGCGAGAGTGTGCGGGTCATGCCCGGAGGATAACGGAGGCTGCGGACCGGCGGAACGGACCGCCGGGAACGCCGATCGCGGGATGCCGGGGACAGCGTCGCCGCGTCACGGGGTCGCCGGCACCACGGGTCACGAGACGGCTGGCACGACGCGTCCGTCGGCGTCGAGCGTCGCCCGCCGGCGCGCCGCCCGGAGCTCGGCCCCGGGCACCTGGTCACGGGCGTGATAGCTCGAACGGACGAGCGGCCCGGACTCGACGTGCTTGAAGCCCATGGCCAGCGCCTCGGACTTCATCTCGGCGAACTCGGCCGGTGGGTAGTAGCGCACGAGCGGCAGGTGCTGGGCCGAGGGCCGGAGGTACTGGCCGATCGTCAGGATGTCGCAGTCGACCTCCCGCAATGCGCGGAAGGTGGCGGAGAGCTCGTCGCGCTCCTCGCCGAGCCCGACCATGATCGAGCTCTTCGTGTGCACGGCGTAGCCGATCTCGTTGGCCATCGCCTTGGCCCGTGCGAGGACGCCGAGCGAGCGGTCGTACCGGGCGCGCTTGCGGACCGGCTTCTGCAACCGCTCGACGGTCTCGACGTTGTGATTCAGGATGTCCGGCCGGGCGTCCATGACCGTCTGGAGCGGGGCGTCCTCGCCGTTGAAGTCGGGGATGAGGACTTCGACGCCCATGCCTGGGCACGCGTCCCGCAGCCGCACGATCGTCTCCGCGAAGATGCGCGCGCCCCCGTCGGGTAGATCATCCCGGGCGACGCTCGTGATGACGACATGTTCGAGGCCGAGCGGCTTGACCGCCTCGGCGACGCGGCGCGGCTCGTCGTCGTCGAACCATGTGGGCCGTCCTGTCTTGACGGCACAGAAGCCACAGGCGCGCGTGCAGGTATCGCCCAGGATCATGATCGTGGCGGTGCGCTGATCCCAGCACTCCCCGATGTTCGGGCAGCGAGCCTCCTCGCAGACGGTGTGCAGGGTCAGGCCGCCGAGGAGCTCCTTGAGCTCGTGGTAGTTCTCCCCCGACGGGATGCGGGCCTTGATCCAGTCGGGATGGCGCCGCGTGACCGGGCCACCGCCGACTGAGATCGGGAGGTCGGCCGTCGCGACCGGTAGGTGCACCCCGGAGGTCGCGGCGAGCGGCGGGGCGGCCGGCGAGGCCTGGAGGACGTCGAGTGATCGCTGGGTCATGTGTCTCCGCAGGGACGCCTAGTAGATCGCGGTCTCTGGTCCGACCGCCTCGAGCCAGGCCCGGACGTCGCGCAGGAATGTCGCGCCGCCCGCGCCGTCGTTGGCGCGGTGGTCGATGCCGAGGACCATGTTCATGACGGGCCGGATCGCGATGACGTCGCCCTGCGGCGTCTCGACGACGACGGGCCGCTTCTTCATCTCCTCCATCGTGAGGATCGCGACCTCGGGGATGTTGATGATCGGCATCGTCATGTTCGAGCCGAGCCATCCCGTGTTGTCCACGGTGAACGTCCCGCCGCCGAAGTCGTCGATGCGGAGCTTGCCCGCGCGGGCCCGCGCCGCGACGTCGGCGATGGCGTGGTTGATGCCGTT
>DASVZT010000199.1:0-7397 GCA_036391495.1 Candidatus Limnocylindrales bacterium | reverse complement strand
CGCCGACCTGCGGACCGAGCTCCTGGCCGAGCTCGACCGCGCTGCGACCGACGACTCCTTCCCGATCACGCCCCAGCGGGCCATCGTGGAGCTGCGGGCCGCTCTCGAGCCGCACGACATCGTCGTGAGCGACGTCGGGGCGCACAAGATCTGGGTCGCCCGGCTCTACCAGGCGTACGAGCCGCGGACCGTCATCATCTCGAACGGCTTCGCGTCGATGGGGATCTCGCTGCCGGGAGCGATCGCCGCGAAGCTCGTCCATCCCGATCGTCGGGTCGTCGCCCTCTGCGGCGACGGCGGCTTCCTCATGAACTCGCAGGAGCTCGAGACCGCGACGCGGATCGGCGCCAACGTCACCGTCGTCGTGTGGCGCGACGACGGCTACGGTCTGATCGACTGGAAGCAGCGCAACGAGTTCGGCGCACCGTTCGGCGTGACGTTCGGCAACCCCGATCTCGTGGCGTACGCCCGCTCGTTCGGCATCGCGGGTTTCCGTCCCGAGACCGCCGCCGAGCTCGGGCCGACCCTGCGGCGCGCCCTCGACGTCCCGGGGCCGGCGCTCGTGGAGGTCCCGATCGACTACCGCGAGAACCTGCGGCTGACCGACCGGCTGGGTGCCCTGTCGGGGGAATAGGGCAGACCCGGCGCCGATGAGGTAGGGTGTCGGCCTGCAGGGCCGGGACACCTGCCGCTAGGAGCAAATCGACATGGGCGGAATCACACCCGCACATCTGGTCCTCATCCTGATCGTCGCACTGCTCGTGATCGGCCCGGGCAAGCTGCCCGAGACCGGCGCCGCCCTCGGCAAGGCGATCCGCCAGTTCCGCGACGCGGCCAGCGGTATCGCCGACGAGGCCTCGAGCACGACCGCTGCCGCCACGGGGCAGCAGCCCGCGGCGCCAGTCGCGCCCGCGCCGACTCAGGCGTCGACGGCCGATCCGGCGGGCCAGTCGAGGACGGACTCGACCCCGTCGTCCTGACGGCCGCGACCCCAGCCTGACGGCCCCCGTCCTGACCGCCGCGACCCCGTCCTGACGGTGCCCCCGGGCGCCGATTCGGCTGCCACGCGGCAACATTCCGCCACCCGGCGAACCCTTCGGCCGCACGCCGGACCACGCTGGTACTACGTCGCGGGGTGACATTCGGGTACGTCATCGCGACGCGCCTCCATGAGATACCTGCATCAGCCCGATGCAGAACGATTCATGCGCCTGACCCCGTCGTCCAGTCGACGCCGCCCGCTCGAACCCGCGCCTGCGCAGCGCCGGTTCGATCAGGGCATCGCCCGGGCCGAATTCGACCGGCTGGGCGTCGACCCGTCGACCCTCAAGCTGGTGCGGATCCGGCTCACGCTCGCACTGCTGTCCGCGGCGATCCTGCCCCTGGCGCTCGCATCGCCGTTCCTCGTCCAGGTCGGCCAGCAGGTGCAGGCGTCCGGCGGGGCGGTCGATGCCGCCTCCGCGGGCGACCGGGTCGACAGGGAGCTCGGCGGTATCCGCGGCCGGCTCCTGGACGCCCGCGGTTCGTCGTCACTGGCGGCCCTTGCCGGTGGCACGACCAGTGCGAAGACGAAGGCGACCGACACGCTCGATGCGCTCGTCGCGGCCGACCCGGGCGTCGTCACCGGCGCCTGGCTTCTCCGGGCCGACGGCACCAACCTCGCGACGAGCCGCTTCGTTGCCCTCGGGGGATCGGCCGCCGCGCTGCCCGCGAGCGACGCCGGCGGCCTCGCCTCGACCGCCGCCCCGCTGCCGCCCGGGCGCATCGTGGCGGTCGCGTCCGCCGGCGAGCGGCCTGGTTCGATCTTCTACCTCGGCTCATCGATCGCGGCACCAGGGGCCTCGGCCGCCAGCTCGAGCGGGAGCGCCGCTGCGCTCATCGTCCGCATCTCGATGTCAGCGCTCCTCGCCAATGCGCAGGTCGGGGTGCGGGGGCAGGTCGTCGCGATCGTCGGCACCTCGCCCCGTCAGCTCGTCATCGGACCGAACGGACCCGTCACGCCCGCCGCGTCCGCGCTGCCCTTCGCGAACGCCGGTCGGGCGCCCCTGACCGTGCCCGGGCTCGAAACGTGGTCGATCGGCATCGTCCCCGAGACGCTCGAGATCCAGATGCCGGCGGCGCTCCTCGGGGCGCTCGTCGCGCTCTACGTCCTCGCCGTGATCCTCATCGCGTGGCTCGCCCACAAGGTCGTCGGTCCAGCCGAACAGTTGGATCGCGCGCGCGCGCGCCTGCGCGACCTCTACGAGAGCGCCCGCTCCGACGCGCTCCAGGATGCCCTGACGGGGCTGGGAAACCACCGCGCATTCATGGAGGAGTTCGACCGCCAGGTCGAGGAGTCGCGTCGATACGGCGCCGACCTCTCTCTCCTGATCATCGATCTCGACGACTTCAAGCTCGTCAACGACTCCGCCGGCCATGCGGTGGGCGATCAGCTGCTCGTCGAAGTCGGACGGCTCCTCGAGTCGACCCTCCGGCGGCCGGATCGATCCTTCCGCATTGGCGGCGACGAGTTCGCGGTCCTCATGCCGCACACGAGCAGTGAGGCCGCGCTCGTGGTCGCGCGCCGTCTTCTCGCGCACTGCACGGAGCCGCGCCGCGACTCGCCGTTCCCGCGCCCGTTCGCGTTCACCGGCGGCATCTCCAGCTGCCCGGAGTTCAGCATGCGTCGCGACGAGCTGTTCGCCCAGGCGGATGCAGCCCTCTACGACGGCAAGCGACGCGGCCGGACCACGGTGTCGGTCTTCGACCCGTCGCGCCCGGACACCAAGCTCGAGCCGGGTGCGCGCGCGGAGCTGTCGGCGAAGGTCGCCCGTGTCGTCGCCGCGAAGGCGCTCCGGCCCGTCTACCAGCCCGTCGTCGACCTGCGGACGGGGCGCGTCCTCGGGTTCGAGGGCCTCATCCGACCGACCGCCGAGGCGCCGTTCTCGAACCCGGGCGAGCTCTTCGAGGCGGCCGAGCTCGGCGGGCGGACGACCGAGCTCGACTTCGCCTGCATCGATACCGTCCTGTCGGGCGTCCACATGCTCGCGCCCGACCAGTCGCTCAGCATCAACATCTCGCCGCGCAGCCTCGAGGCGGCCGAGTTCAACACCGGCTCGCTCCTGACGCTGCTCGGAAAGCATCGCGTCGACCCGCGACGGATCACCATCGAGCTGACCGAACGCGAGGCCGTCGAGGACATCGATCGGCTGCGGTCGGTCCTCGTGGCGTGCCAGGCGGCCGGCTTCCGGGTGGCGGCCGACGACGTCGGCGCCGGCAACGCCGGGCTCCGCCTCCTGAGCCAGATCCACTTCGACATCGTCAAGATCGACCTCTCGCTCGTCCAGGACGGCGACCACCGTGAAACGTCCCTGGCCGTGCTGCGCGCGCTGTCCGACCTGGCGGGGCGGTGGGGCGCGATGGTCGTGGCCGAGGGCGTCGAGACCGCGAGCCAGCTGTGGACGGTCCAGGAGCTCGGGATGAGCGCCGCCCAGGGCTACCTGCTCGGGCGGCCGTCGTCCGAGCCGTCGATGCGGTCGGTCGACCTCGGGGCGTTGCTGGCGGACGCCGAGTCGGAGCTGCCGCTCGTCATGGAGCCCGAGAACCTGTCCCGGGCGAGCTGAGGTCAGAGGCTGGGCGCGGGCGTCACGACCGGTGTCCCGGCGAACTGGAGGCTCGCGAGCGCAAGGATGATCAGCGCGAAGACCGCGACGAGGACGAGCAGGCGTCGGCCGGCGTTGCGCTTCTGAGGGCCGCCGCGGACGGGGGGCTTCATGCGCGCGCGCTGCTGACGGCGCTCCTGCCGGTTCGTCATCGCGCGACCTCCACCTCGCCGCCCTCGAATGCGACGATCGCCCGGATGTACTCGTCCGGCACCGGCACGGGCCGGCGCGTCGCCGTGTCGATCATGACGACCGTCTGGTCGGCGTGGCACATGAGCAGACCGTCGGGCGCGCGGAAGGCCGCGAGCTCGTGCGTGACGCTCGAGCGACCGATGCGGCGCGTCCGGATGAAGATCTCGAGCAGGTCGTCGAACCGGGCGGGCGCGACATATTCGACCGTCGATGCCCGCATGACGAACTCCCTGGCAGCGGCGCCCATCCCGGGGAGCTCGAGGTGCCGAAGGTATTCGACCCGCGCCATGTCGAAGTAGGGGAGGTAGCGCCCGTAATACACGACGCCCTGGGCGTCGGTGTCGGAGAACCAGACGCGCGTCACCGCGGAGTAGCGGAAGGGCGGCCGGGTGTCGTTCGGCCGACCGAGCTCGAGCTCCATCGAGTCGATGTTAGCCGGTCGCCGAGGGTCGTCGGGCGGGTCGCGCGGAGGCCGATCGGGATGCCGTACAGGTGGCCGGCCCCGCCGGGTGGGTCGGTCCTGGTGCGTCGTCGCACCGAAAGCGTGTCAAGTGCGTTACACGTGCCGTTCAACACGCGCTGGTACTGGCTTCCCACTCTTGCACTGGTACTTCCGTACTGGTAGAACTGGCGGTCCAAGACAGCCGCGTCGCTTGCAGGGGAGCGTCGACGGTCCGGGGCCGTTCGATGGCGGCGGGCGGGCGGTGTCGAGGGGGAAAGGAAGCCGGAGTGCCCCCGGCCCCTCGTGCGCTCGGACCCGAGCTTGTCCACCTCGGGTGGCGTCCGGGTGACCAGGCATGCGCCGCGACGCGATGGTCCGTGAGATGGATCGCGTCCACGCGGTCGCGCGCGTGTTCGGCTGGCGCCCGACCGGATCTCCCGTGGGCTGCTGAGCCCTTTCCCCATGCCCTTCGCGGTCCCCGAGACCGGACGGGGAGTCTGCGTGCCCTGAACACGTGGGCTCCCCGCCTTCGGCTCAACGTGTCGAGCCCAGTCGGACCATCTCTTCAGGGGAGCATCGCGGTCTGAACCAGGGGACCCAGGCCGGTCCCGAACGACGACCCGGCGACTCGGGGAGCGCTCCCGCCGGGCTCCGTCGCCATCGCAAACCGCACCGCCGCATGTCCGCGGCGGCCCAGCGGCCCAGCGAGCGCATCGGTCTGCAGGAGGGAAATGTCAGAGATGTCTACGTCGACATCAAAGAGGGGGAGTACCGCATGAGAACGAGTACGCGACCTCTCCGCATCGCGCTCGCCGCGACGATCGGGGGAGTTGGGCTCCTCGCGGTGATGTGGGTGTCGTCCGTCCTGGCCGTCCACGACTTGGCATTCCAGCTCGACGGCGACACTTCTACGGGAGACACGGCTCCGATCACGGGGGTCAACCGCCCGTACGACTGGGACAGCCTCTTCACGGGCACTGGCGCGACGGTAGCGTCGCTTCCTCCGGGGTTCGCCTCGGCCACCCTCGTGAAGGACTTCAGCACCAACACGGACCAGTCGTTCAATACGAGCGATCCTACGACCCTGACCCAGGGTTCGAAGGACACGCTCGATTTCAACAACTGGTACTGCGTGTACGCCAACAACGTCACCAACAAGGGTGACTTGATGAACGTGTACGCGGCGGACTACGTCGTTCCGCAGGGGATGAATGCCACCGCGGGCGACCGCATCCTGTACTTCGGCAACGAGAAGTACCAGCCGCAAGGCACGAACAACATCGGCATCTGGTTCTTGCAGAACCCGATCGGCTGCAACAGCACCTACGCGAACCCGGCGACGGGCAGCGGGCTCCAGTTCAACGGGGTCCACACCGTCGGCGACGTCCTCATCGTGGCGGCATGGGACAGCGGCGGCCGCGTCAGCACCGTCAACGCCTACGAGTGGGTCGGGGGAACCAGCCCGCTGACCTTGGTGGCGGCGTCCCAGTCCTGCGGCTCCGTCTCCGCGGGACAGGTGCCTGACGACAAGCTCTGTGGGATCGCGAACAGCGTGCCGATCACCATCAAGTGGCCTCACGCGTCGCTCAACGACGGGCACGGGACCGCGGGCTCGTCACCCACGATCCCGACCGCGACCTTCTTCGAAGGCGCGATCAACCTGTCGCAGTTCCCGTACTTCGCGAACAAGTGCTTCGCGCAGTACATGATGGACACGCGGTCCTCCACGTCCCTCACCGCGACGCTCTACGACTACGCGCTCGGCAACATCAACACCTGTGGCAAGCTCACGATCGTCAAGAACACGATCGGCGGCAACGGGACGTTCAACTACGTCTCGACCGGTGGCCTGCCAACGCCGGCCGCGTCGAACGGCAACTTCTCGATCACGACCAGCGCTGGGACCGGGAACGCGGTGTTCGATCCGGTTCAACCAGGTCAGTACACGGTGACCGAGCCGACCCTTCCGACTGGATGGGGGTTCAAGAGTCTCACCTGCGATGCGTCCGGCGGGACGTCGTCGGCGACGGTGACCGACCGAACCGCCGGCATCACGATGGGCTTCCTGGGCAAGGTGACGTGTACCTACACGAACATCAAGCCCGACGCCAACATCAACATCAGCCCGCTGACCGCGTACAACGCGATCGGGGCGACCCACACCATCACCGCGACGGTGAAGGTATTCGACGGCTCGAACGGCACGAACTTCGTCAACGCGCCAGACGGGACGACGGTGAGCTTCAGCAAAGTCAGTGGGCCGGGGACCCTTGGCGCGTCGTGCACCACCACGAACGGCACGTGCACGACCACGCTGACCAGCACCTCCGTTGGCGTTACGACGATCCACGCCGCGACGAGCCTGTCGGTCTTCGGCGTGACCCTGAGCCGATCCACGGGTGATTCGTTCTCCGGCGACGGCTCGAACGCGACGAAGAACTGGGAAGACGCGAACATCGTCATCAGCCCGCTGACCGCGTACAACGCGATCGGGGCGACCCACACCATCACCGCCACGGTGAAGGTGAACGACGGGACCGGCTGGGCCAATGCCACCGACGGCACGACGGTCAGCTACTCGGTCACCGGCGCGGCCGCCAAGACCGGCACCTGCACGACGGCGAGCGGGACCTGCACGTTCACGTTCAGCAGCTCGACCCCTGGCGTCTCGAACATCAGCGCCAGCACGAGCGTCGTCCTCAACGGCGTGACCCTCAACCGGGCGACCGGTGACAGCAACGCCGGCGACGGCTCGAACGCGACGAAGAACTGGGAAGACGCGAACATCGTCATCAGCCCGCTGACGGCGACGAACGAAGTCAACGCCACGCACACCATCACCGCCACGGTGAAGGTGAACGACGGGACTGGCTGGGCCGACGCGACCGACGGGACGACCGTGAGCTTCACGATCACCGGGCCCGGATCGCTCAATCTCAGTCCTTCGTGCACCACGACAAGTGGCATCTGCACGACCACCTTCACGAGTGCCATCTCTGGCACGAGCGCGATCCACGCCAGCACGAGCGTCGTCCTCAACGGCGTGACCCTCAACCGGGCGACCGGTGACAGCAACGCCGGCGACGGCTCGAACGCGACGAAGAACTGGGAAGACGCGAACA
>DASVZT010000198.1:0-16074 GCA_036391495.1 Candidatus Limnocylindrales bacterium | reverse complement strand
CCGACACGACCGTCACATCCGCGCCGATCGGCGTGGGTTCGGCGGCCGGTAGCGCCGAGCCGCTGACTGCCTCGCCCCAGGCCCAGCCGGCGTCATCCGAGGCGGCCGGGGGCGCCCGGTCCGCCGCGGCACCGAGCGCCGCCAGCGCCGCGGGCGGCTCCGCGGGTCCGGGCACGGCCGGCGCCGCAGGCGGCTCGACCGGCCCGGTTCCCCCGGCCGGCCCCGCCGGCCCGTCGCCGCTTGTCCTCGCGTCGTCGGCCTTCGTTCTCGCCGGGCTAGCGCTCGTCGTCGGCCGTCTCGCCGCGCGCCGTCTCGCGCCCTGATCCGCTTCCCTGCGCGACCGTTGCGACGACGCGGATGTCCGCGCCCGGCGGCGCCGGCAGCCGGGGCGGCGGTGGTCGGGACGCCGTCGTCGGGCGGGTAGACTTTCGGGGTCGAACCGACCGATCCGAGGCCCTGCCGATGGAACGCCTGATGCTGCTCGACGGCAACGGGCTCATCTACCGCGGTTACTTCGCCCTGCCGCCGCTGACGACGAGCAGGGGCCAGCTCGTCAACGCCGTTTTCGGGTTCTGCTCGATCGTGCTGCGCGGGATCCAGGACATCGGCCCCGAGTACGTGGCGGTCGCCTTCGACCTGTCGGCGCCGACCTTCCGCCACGAGGCGTACGCGGACTACAAGGCGACGCGGCAGCGGATGCCCGACGACCTGCGCGACCAGTTCCCGATGGTGCGCGAGGTCGTCGCCGCCCTGCGGATCCCTGTCTACGAGAAGCAGGGCTACGAGGCCGACGACGTCATCGGCACGCTCACCCTCGAGGCCGAGGCCCGCGGGCTCGACACGACCATCGTGACGGGCGATCTCGACATGCTCCAGCTCGTCACCGACCGGACGCGCTTGATGACGACGCGCTCCGGGGTGCAGAACACCGTCATCTACGACCCGGCCAGGATCCGCGAGCGCTACGGCCTCGAGCCTGCGCAGATGGTCGACTTCAAGGCGCTGAAGGGCGACTCGACGGACAACATCCCCGGCGTCCCGGGCGTCGGCGAGAAGACGGCGGCCAGGCTCATCGCGACGTTCGGCTCGCTCGACGCTCTCTTCGAGCAGCTCGACGACGTGACGCCCGAGAAGCTGCGCCTCGCCCTGGCCGAGGCACGCGACCGCGTCGTCGGCAGTCGGGAGCTCCTCCGGATCGTCCGCGACGTGCCTGTCTCGCTCGACCTGGAGGCGGCGCGCCTCAAGGACTACGATCGGGACACGGTCCTCCGGCTCTTCCGCGAGTTCGAGTTCCGGACGCTCATCGAGCGCCTCCCCCCGGTTGCCGGCGAGCGCGCCGAGGAGACGGCGAGCGCCCTGGGGGCCGCCGCGGCCGATGTCTCGTTTCCCGCCGCGAAGGTCGTCGGCCGGCCGGAGGGCTGGGGGCCCGGGGGCGACGGCCAGCCATCGCCCAGCGCACAGACTGCCGGTCGGCGCGGCGGAGGTACGACAGGGCCGTCCGGGCTCCAGCTGACGCTGGACTTCGCATCGCTCGCCCCGGCCGGATCGTCCGTGTCCGAGGCTCCAGCCGGTGGAGAGAGCACCTCGCCTGCTCGACCGATCGCAGGCGACCCGAGGGCCGCCCTCGCCGCAGCGCTCGGCGAGCCGACCCGGATCGAGCGTGTCGACCTCTCGGCGGTGGCCGGTCTCCGGCCCTGGATCGAGTCCGCCGGCGAGCTGGCCGTGGCGCTCGTCCCCGAGGACCCGCGCCCGCTCCGTGGCGGCATCGTCGCGCTCGGCGTCGCCGCCGCCGACGGCCGGGCGCTGGCGACAGACGGACCTGACGCCTCCGAGGCTCTCCTCGGCCTCATCCGCGAGGTCTCGCCCGCGCTCGTGGGCCACGAGGTGAAGCCGCTCGTCGTGCGGGCGATCGTCGCCGACCCCATCGGCCGGCCTCCCCGCGTGGTCTTCGACACCCAGGTGGCCGCCTATCTCCTGAACGCGTCGTTGCGGAGCCAGTCGATCGGCGACGTGGTCCTCGAGCGGGTCGATCTCGTCCTGCCGCAGCCCGGCGACCTGCCGGCGCCGGAGCGGGCCGGCCTCGAGGCGCTCGCCGCGCTCGCCGTTCGCGGACCGCTCGCCGCGGCCCTGGCGGACGCGAGCCTCGACCGCCTGTTCGACGAGATCGAGCGTCCGCTCATCCCGATCCTTGCCCGGATGGAGGCCGTCGGCGTCGCCCTCGACCGCGCCGCCCTGGCCGTCCTCGACGCGGAGTTCGGCGCCGAGATCGCGCGGCTCGAGGAAGAGATCTTCGCCTCTGTCGGACACGAATTCACGATCGGCTCGCCCAAGCAGCTCGGCGACATCCTCTTCGCCGAGCTCGGGCTTCCGAAGGGCAAGAAGACGAAGACGGGCTACTCGACCGACGCCTCGGTTCTCGAGGAGCTCCGCGGCGTGCACCCGGTCGTCGAGCGCGTCCTCGACTGGCGCGTCTTCACCAAGCTTCGGAGCACGTACGTCGAGGCGCTGCCGACCCTGCTCGCGCACGACGGGCGGCTGCACACGACCTTCCACCAGGCCGTCGCCGCGACCGGGCGCCTCTCCTCGTCGGACCCGAACCTCCAGAACATCCCCATCCGCACACCGCTCGGCCGGCGCATCCGCCGCGCCTTCGTGGCCGGGGGCCCGGACGTGACCCTCGTCGCGGCCGACTACTCGCAGATCGAGCTGCGGATCCTCGCTCACGTCTCCGGCGACGAGCACCTGCGCGACGCGTTCGCGCGGCGCGCCGACATCCATCGCGAGACGGCGGCCCGGGTGCTCCACAAGGCGCCCGAGGACGTCACGGCCGATGAGCGCTCGATGGCGAAGATGGTCAACTTCGGGATCGCCTACGGCATGAGCGACTTCGGGCTCTCGAGCCGAGCCGGCATCTCCCGGCAGGAGGCGTCGGAGTTCATCGACAGCTACTTTGCGACCTACTCCGGGATCAGCTACTACATGCTCCACATCAAGGAGGTGGCGCGCCGGCAGGGGTTCGTCACGACGCTTCTCGGCCGGAAGCGCTCCATCCCCGAGCTCGAGGCGCGCAATCCGTCGCTGCGCGGCGCCGGCGAGCGGATGGCGATCAACATGCCCATCCAGGGCACGGCCGCGGACATCATCAAGATCGCCATGATCCGCCTCGCCGCCGCCCTCGACGCCGGCGGCTTCCGGGCGCGCCTGCTGCTGCAGGTCCACGACGAGCTGCTGCTGGAGGTGCCGCGCGACGAGGCCGAGCGGCTCGTCCCGGTCCTGCGCGAGGCGATGGAGCACGCCCTGCCGCTCGACGTGCCCCTGACGGTCGACGTCAAGATCGGCGACGACTGGGAGTCGATGACGCCCCTCACGGCCGCGGATGCCGCGGCCGCCGAAGCCTCCGAGGCGCCCGAGGCACTGTCCGGCGCGCCGTCGGGTGCGGCTCTCGCCTGAGCGTGCCCGAGCTCCCCGAGGTCGAGACCGTCGCGCGCGACCTGCGCCGGCTCGTCGTGGGCAGCCGCATCTCCGGGGTGCGGGTCTCCTGGGAGCGGACGCTGCGGGGCGGCGAGACGGCGGCCTTCGCCGACGCCCTCGCCGGGCGGACGATCGAGGCGGTCGGACGGCGCGCCAAGCTGATCGTCGTCGACCTCTCGGGCCGCGTCGCGCTGACGATCCACCTCAAGATGACGGGCCAGCTCTTCGTCGTGCCGCTCGGGACGCCGCCGGACCCTTACGTCCGCGTCGAGCTCGTGCTCGATGACGGCCGGGAGATCCGCTTCCGGGACATCCGGAAGTTCGGCCGGATCGGGCTGCACCGGCGGGACCCCGATACGGACCAGCTCGTCGAGATCGCGGACGGTCGCGCGGTCTTCGGCGGGCACGGCCCGGAGCCGCTCGAGGACGCCTTCACGGTCGCCGTGTTCCGTGAGCGCCTGCGCGGCCGTCGAGGGCGCCTGAAGCCGCTCCTCCTCGACCAGTCGTTCATCGCGGGCGTCGGCAACATCTACGCGGACGAGGCGCTGTGGCGGGCCCGTCTCCACCCGCTGCGGTCCGCTGCGTCACTGCGGCCGCATGACGAGCGGAGGCTGTACAGCGCGATCCGCGCGATTCTCGGCGAGGCCGTCGAGCGGCGCGGGAGCTCGGTCGACGACTACACGGCGCCCGAGGGTGACGGATCGATGCAGGAGCGTCTCGATGTGTACCAGCGGACCGGCCTGCCGTGTCCGCGCTGCGGGCGCCCGATCCGCCGCATCGTCGTCGGCGGGCGCGGCACGCACGTCTGTGGCTGGTGCCAGCGGCTGCCCGCCGTGGATCGGCGCTCGGCAGAGCGGATCCTGGCACGCTCGGCGGCCAGCCGAGGCACGCCCGGCCGGCGCTGGGCCGACCTCGAGCGGGCAAGGAAGGCGGCGGCCACCCGCCGGGCTGTCGCTCGGGCGAACGCCAGGGCGACCGCCGACGCACCCGCGGATGCGCAGACCGACGCACTCGCGGATGCGCAGGCCGACGAGCCGCTCATCTCGGGCATGGCGGCGACCCCGCCGGCCACGGCTTCGGCGGTCGGCGTCGAGCGGGGGCGCTAGATGTCGATCCTGCGGTTCTCGGGTGTCGTCCGCGAGGTGGGGGAGTTCGTCATCCTCGACCGAATCGACGCGGCCATCGCCGCCGGCGAGCGGATCGGCCTCGTCGGGCCCAACGGCGCGGGCAAGACGACGCTGCTGCGCCTGGCAGCGGGCGTCGACGAGCCGGATCGCGGCGAGATCCAGCGCAAGCGTGGCCTGACGATCGGACTGCTGGCCCAGGAGTCCCACTTCGACCCTGTCTTCATGGCCGCGCCCGACCTCCGGACGGCGGTCAGGAGCGGCGCCGGGGAGCTCGAGCGGCTCGAGATGGCGCTGGCGGGTCTCGAGGCCGCCCATCGCGTGACCGAGCCCGAGTACGAAGAGATGCAGCACCGCTTCGAGGCGCTCGGTGGGTACATGCTCGACCAGGCCGTCGACGAGGCCCTGTCCGGTCTCGGCTTCGCCCGCGCGGACTGGACCCGGCCGCCGCGCTCCCTCTCCGGCGGGGAGCAGACGCGCGCCGCACTCGCCCGACTGCTCATCGCCGATCCCGAGCTCCTGTTGCTCGACGAGCCGACGAACCATCTCGATCTCGATGCGCTCGAGTGGACCGAGGAGCACGTCCGGCGGCGGTCGGGCGCGCTCGTCGTCGCCTCCCACGATCGCGCGTTCCTGGACGCGACCGTCGCGCGCATCTGGGAGATGCGCGACAGGCGCCTGGCGACGTTCCGTGGCGACTATTCCGCGTACCACCGTCAGCGGCTGGAGCGCGACGAGCGGGAGGGGCGCGAACGGACGGGGCTCGAGCGCGAGATCGCGCACGAAACAGAGCTCGTGCAGCGCTATCGAAGCCAGCGCAAGCACGTGAAGATGCACGAACACGAGGCCCGGCTCGCGCGCTTGGAGGCCGGGCGCACCGACGCCCCCAAGCGCGCCAGGCGCCTGGCGATCCCGACGGCGGCGCTGGCCGGCGGCGCGCTTCCGTCCCGGTCGGGCGCGATCGTCGCGCAGTGCGAGGAGCTCGTCGTCGGCTACGCGCCGCGCGCCGGCGTCCGCGACCGCAACCGCGACCTGGGCCAGCACCAGGACCGGGGCGGTGAGACGGCCGACGAGAAGGCGATCGCGGTTGAGCTCCCGCCCCCGGTCGTCGTGGCCCGGGCGCCGTTCCTCGCCATCCAGCGCGGGGAGCGTGTCGGTATCGTCGGGCCGAACGGCGCCGGCAAGACGACGCTCCTGCGCACGATCGCCGGCGACCTCGCCCCGCTGGACGGTCGCATCGTCGTCGGCTCGGGGGTGCAGATCGGCTACCTCGCCCAGCTGCGCATGGCGGCCATCCCCGGCGCGACCGTCCTCGACGCGTTGCTCGAGGCGATGCCCGTCACGCACGGCGAGGCTCGAAGCTACCTCGCGCGGTTCCTCTTCCGCGGTGACGACGTCCTCAAGGAGGTCCGACTCCTGTCGGGCGGCGAGCGCTCTCGGCTGGAGCTCGCCCTCCTCGGCATCCTGCCGTCCAACCTCCTGCTCCTCGACGAGCCGACGAACCATCTCGACATCCCGGCGCGCGAGGCGCTCGAGACCTTCCTGCGGGAATCGCCGGCGACGGTCCTGGTCGTCAGCCACGACAGGCGGTTCCTGGAGACGATCTGCGAGCGCCTGTGGGTGGTCGGCGACGGCCTGGCGACGCCGTTCGACGGTGGCTACCGGGCGTGGCGGGAGGCTGTCGCCGACGGCTGGACCGTCGAGGCGTCCGTGGCGGAGGAGGCGAAGAGGCTGCACGGGGGCGCGCTGCGCAGCGCACGGGGCGACGACTCGGCACGGCCGGCGAGCCCGGCGAGCTCGGCGAGCCCGGGGGGCCAGTCGGGCCAGGCAAGCCCGGGGGGAGAGTCGGGCCCCGCGACGAGGGTGGCAGTCGCACGGCAGCGCGCAGGGACGCGAACCAGGCCCGAGCGCCTGTCGAAGGATGCCTACCGTCGCCAGAAGACCGCCGTCGAGGCCGAGCTCACGCGGCTCGGGCTGCGCAAGAGCCACCTCGAGCTGGCGCTGTCCGATCCCGCGACCGCGGCGAACTTCGTCGAGGTGCGCCGGATCGCCAGCGAGCTCGCCGATGTCGAGACCGCTCTCGCGTCGGCGGAAGAAGCGTGGCTCGAGATCGAGGAGCGTGCACCGTGACCGGCCGAGGGACCGTCGACGGGGCGATGGACGAGCCGGACCGCGGTGCCGGCCGCCAGGCGCCGACGAGCGCGACGTCCAGGCCGGCGGCGTGGCGCCGGTCGTTGCGGATCGGTCTGACCGGCCCGATCGGCTGCGGCAAGTCGACGGTCGCCGCCTGGCTTGCCGCGCGCGGGGCGGTCGTGGTCGACGCCGATCGGCTCGCCCGTGCCGTGACCGAGCGGGGCGAGCCCGCCTTCGACGCGGTGGTCGATCGCTTCGGACCGACGGTCGTCGCGCCCGACGGTTCGCTGGACCGCGCCGCGCTCGGCCGCTTGGTCTTCTCCGACGCGGCCGCCCTGCGCGACCTCGAGACGATCGTCCATCCGGCCGTCCGGCCGCGGATCGTCGGCGCCGTCGAGCGCGCGGAGGCGGATGGCGCCCCGGTCGTGGCGATCGAGGCGATCAAGCTCGTCGAGGGCGGCTACGCGGAGGAGTGCGACGAGGTCTGGCTCGTCACGTGTTCCCCTGACGAGCAGCGGGCGCGCCTGGTCGGGCGGGGGATGGCGCCCGGCGATGCCGCCCAGCGGATCGGCGCACAGGGCGACCTCGCCGACCGCCTTGCCCCGGCCGCGACACGCACGATCGACACGTCGGGCGCGCCGGACGCGGCCGAAGCCCGCGTCCGGCGCGCGCTCGAGGCTGCGTTGCTGGCGGCTCGCCGCTGAGTCGGCCGGCCGGATCGCCGGGGCGTCGTGGGGCCGCCCGGCCCGCCGAGGGCGGGCCGGGCGGCCGGGAGGCGCGCCGGGTCAGCGGCGCTGGAGATGGCGCTGGAGACGGCGAGATCGCCCCCGAGCGGTCGGCCGTGGATGAGCGGACTACGGGGCCGAGCTTGCCGCCGGTGCCGCCGAGGGTGCAGGAGAGGCGCCGGGCGCCGAGGCGGTCGTCGCGCCCGGTGCGGATGTCGGGATCGGGAAGGCGGACGTGCTGCCCGTGTAGATCGGGCCGGTGAGCACCGGGTACATCGGGATCGGAAGTCCGTAGCGCTCGATCACGAGATTGGTGGTCGCCCCGAGCTTCGAGGCGTCGGCGATGCGCGCGTCCTGCGCCGGCCGGAGCGCCATGCTGAATTGGACGGTGCCTGCCGCCTGCAGGTGCTCGATCTCCTCGGCGACCCCGATCGGCACGCGGATGACGTACGCGGTCCCGACCTTCGCCAGGATCTCGACGTCCTGGTAGCTGATCTTCGTGGACTTGTCCGTCATGAACTGCGAACGCTCGTAGGACGTCCCGGCGAGCGTCGTTCCCGTCCCGCCGGCACCGGGGCTGGCCATGGGCGGCAGGTTGACGGTCGCCGTGAGGAAGACGTCCACGGTCATGCCCGGGCCGACCAGTCCCGCGACGGCTCGATCGTCGGGGACCGTGATGGCGACGGCGCGCCAGAACGGGGAGTCAGGCGAGACCGTCTCGTCGGGCTTGAGGATGGAGAACTGGCCGCCGATCTCCGTGGAGGCGAGCAGGTTCGAGGTCACGATCTGGCCCTCGAGGATCGTCACCGCCGGGACGCGGTTGAGGAGTTGGGCGGGATCGGCCACCGCGCCCGCGCCGACGGCGTCGGCCGGCATCTCCTTCACCACGACGTCGGCTGCCTCGATCGCCTTGCGAGCCGGGATCGTCCGGGCCGCGACGACGACGGGCACCTTCGGGACGGCCGTCGTCGATGCCTGCTGCTGCGCCTGGCTGACGAGGTAGAAGGCGGCGCCACCGGCGACGATCGCCAACACGACGCCGAGGACGATGATGAACTTGCCCTTCCTGTTGTGTTCCTGGTACTCCATCTCCATGGTGCTGCCTCCCGGGTGACCGCTCGGCTCATGCGCCGGCCGGTCGTCGTCGCCCTGCCCTCGGCTGGATGTCGGGCAGCCGGCGCGCCGCCTGACCGCGGCGCGTCGGGATGTGGGGCGTTGGCCTCAGTCGTCGATGGCGATCACCACGGCACGAGACGGGGACGGAGGGCGGCCGCGAGCTGGGGGTCGGAGGCCGACGCCGCGACGGGCGAGACCGCCTGCCCCCAGATGGTGTTCGCGTCCATCGCCGTGATCCGATAGGCGGCGAAGCCGCTGATGTCGATGTAGTTGTTGTTCTGGGTCGCGGTGGACGCGTTGACCTTGAACAGCACCTCGTGATGGATGCCCTGTCCGCTGCTGTTCGTGCCGCTCATGACGAGGGGGACCGCGTACGTGCTCTGGGAGCCGAGCAGGGTCGTGTTCACGTTGAGCGTCACGGTGCCGGTGTAGCTCGTGACGTTGCCCTTGCCGTTGCCGTTGTTCGTGGTGACGGCCGTGGTGACCGGCACGGTGGCGGACGTGCCGACGTTCTGGCCGTTGAGCGTGAACCAGTAGCTGGTGCTCGGGAATGGCGGCCGGACCGAGCCGGTCTGGTCGAGCGAGACGCCGATCGAGTTGCCGCTCGAGAAGTCCGCGCCGCCGACGGTCGTGATCGTCAGGTCCAGGGAGACCGTGTCGCCCCAGGTCGTCGGCGTGACGGCGGGTTGAGTCGGGAGCCAGCTGAAGTCCTTGGCGACCGTCCCGACCTGGACCTCCACGGGCAGGTAGTAGTCGGGGGCGTTGAGCTGATTCGGCTGGTTCGTGTCGGAGCCCCTGAGCCAGAGCGTGTCGATCGTCGCCGGCGTGTTCGCCGCGGTGCTGACGCCGTGGAGAATGAACGTCGAGCCCTGCGGATACGTCGGCTGGATCGGCGTCGGCTGGACGGACCCGACCGTCAGCCAGGACGGCGCGCGCGGGACCGAGAGCGCGACGAAGTCGGTGAACGACTTGTTCGGGGTGATGAGGAACTGGCCGGCGTCGACGGTCGTACCCGCGGTCAGCGTCGGCATCGGCTGTGTCTGCGAGAGCACGAAGGCAGGCGTCGTCTTGACCGTGCCGTCATACAGGGAGCACAGGACGATGCTGCCGACGGAGAATCGCTGCTCGATCGAGCTGACGACCTTGCCGGCGGCGTTGCCGTCCATCACGCCGACCTGGTCGTTGGGGTCCGGGGGCCAGGCGACCGGCGGGAAAAGTGGGCCGGGATAGCCGTTCGGGGCCGAGACCCAGCCGGCCTCGAGGTTCTTGGCCGTGTTGGAGTTCGTGCCCGACGTCATCCCGTTGTAGTAGACGCGCGAGTCGGAGGCCGAGAAGTTCCGGACATCCAGGTTGATGAAGCCACGGAAGCTGACTCCGCCCGCGTTCGCGCCGGCGCCCTGGCCGACCAGCTGGATGATGGGTCCGGGACTCGTCTGCGAGGCGGGCGTCCGGCCCCCGTATCCGATCGGGCTCGTCGTATCGATCGCCCACTGGCAATCCGTCGCCTGGGTCGCCGCGAGGTCGAAGAAGGTGTTCGTCGTGCTGAGCGGGTCGGGGCACGGCGCGGGCACTGGGTTGTTCGGGCCGGCGCCGCCCAGGTAGCGGCGCACTGCGACGGGAAGAAGGCTGCCGAGGGCAGAGAGCGTGACGTGCGCACGGGCGTGAACCTGTCCCGCGCTGATGCCGACGGCCCTTCCGAGCAGGAAGTCGACGTTCGTGCGGAGAGCGATGCGGATGTCGGCGATCGCGGTCAGGGCTGCGTTGTCGGCCAGGACGCTGCCGTTCGAGTCGGTGAAGACGATGCCGTCGAGCAGCCCGGATGGAAGCCCCGACGTGTCGTAGACGGCGGGATTCGCGGCTCCGAAGGCGGGGACGCCGACAGGGCTCCCGGCAAGATCGATGGCCAGGATGTTGACCGCCGCCTGGCGCGCGGTCGCGACGGTCGAGCCGGACGTGGCGACCCCCAGCACGACCGCCTTGCCGGCGCCGAGGGCGGCGGCGTCGGCAGCGTTCTGCATGACGCGCTGCTCGGTCCACATCCGCCCGACGTCGATGGCGACCGAGGCGATCCCGAGGAGCGCCGTGATCGACAGCGCGAAGACCACGAGGACCTGGCCGCGCTCGGCCGCGCGTTCCCGGTGCGAGGCGGGTGTCGCCGCACCGCGCCCGGGCATCAGTTGATGACCATCGTGACGGTCGCGACCTGGGCGAGCCGACCGTTGGCGTCGTGGGGGAGCAGCTGCGCGATGAACGGGATGAAGAGGTCCTGGTGATAGGTGATCTGGACCGTCACCTGCTCGCCCGACCGTGGGTCGCTGTCCGTCACGCCGGAGGGCAGCGCGTAGGTGACGACGATGTCGCCGTTGGTGTAGGTCAGGTTCGGGTCCGTCCCGGTGGCGGTCCACGACGCGCCCGTCGTGAACTGCGGCGCCGTCTGCGACAGGGTCCCGAACGCCTGCTGCGCCCAGTAGAGGGCGTTCGCGTTCCGGCAGAGGTCGTTGCCGGCCCTCGTCGTCGTGGGCCCGCAGGTCGGCGGCGTGGGCGGTGAGCCGGTGAGCGTGTACGGATAGATCGTCGCCGCCCGCGCCCCTTCGCGGGCGGCGTTCGTGATCGTCACCTGCGTGTTGAACACGAAGCCCATCTGGATGATCCCGCCGAGGATGACGAGCAGGGGCATCAGGACGAACGAGAACTCGACGAGGCCCTGACCGGCCTCGCCGCGTCCCGTCCGCCCACGCAGTGCGAAGAGGCGGGCTCGTCGGCTCACGCGAGGAGTGTCGAGCGGTGCCCGTTGCGCGGGTATGGCCCCATGGTCCTAGCCGCGCCGGCGCCGGGTGGGGCAGTGGATGTCGCAGGAAACAGAACGGATGTACCAAGGCGAGGACGCGGGGTATGCTGTCGGTGTATGCCGGACTTCAGGCTCGTCGCGCCGTTCGAGCCGACGGGGGACCAGCCCGACGCGATCGACAGGCTGGCCGATGGGCTCGCGCGGGGGCTCCGTCACCAGGTGCTGCTGGGTGCCACGGGGACGGGCAAGACGTACACGATCGCCCAGGCGATCGCGCGCCACAACCGGCCGACCCTCGTCCTGGCCCACAACAAGACGCTGGCCGCCCAGCTGTACGCCGAGTTCCGCGAGTTCTTCCCGGACAACGCCGTCGAGTACTTCGTCAGCTACTTCGACTACTACCAGCCCGAGGCGTACCTGCCCCGCAGCGACACGTACATCGAGAAGGACTCGAGCCGCAACGAGGAGATCGACAAGCTCCGCCACGCGGCGACGCACGCGCTGTTCGAGCGGCGGGACGTGATCATCGTCGCCTCCGTCAGCTGCATCTACGGACTCGGCGCGCCCGTCGACTACGGCGCGACAGTCCTGCGGCTGCGCGTCGGTGGCCAGTACCGGCGCGATGCGGTCCTGCGCCATCTCGTCGACCTGCAGTACCAGCGCAACGACGCCGCCCTCTCGCGGTCGCGCTTCCGTGTCCGCGGCGACACCCTGGAGATCGGCCCGGCGTCGGACGACCGCATCGTCCGCGTCGAGTTCTTCGGGGACGAGATCGAGCGGATCACCGAGCTCGACCCGCTGACCGGCGAGCTCCTCGCCGAGCGCGCCGATCTCAACGTCTACCCGGCGACCCACTTCGTGACGCCGGCGGACAAGCTCGCGGTCGCCATCCGGACGATCGACGAGGAGATGGAGGAGCGCGTCGGCCAGCTCGAGAACGAAGGGCGCGTCCTCGAGGCGGCGCGCCTGCGCCAGCGCACGACGTTCGATCTCGAGATGATGCGCGAGCTCGGCTACTGCACCGGCGTGGAGAACTATTCGCGCCACCTGGCCGGCCGCGAGCCCGGGTCGCGCCCGTGGACGCTCCTCGACTACTTCCCGCCCGACTGGCTGCTGGTCGTCGACGAGAGTCACATGACGATCCCGCAGGTGGTCGGGATGTACAAGAACGACCGGACGCGGAAGGAGATCCTCGTCGACTTCGGGTTCCGCCTGCCGTCGGCGCTCGACAACCGGCCGCTGACGTTCGAGGAGTTCGAGGCGAGCGTCAACCAGGCCGTCTACATGAGCGCGACCCCGGGACCGTACGAGTTCGAGCGGGCCGAGCGCGTCGTCGAGCAGCTCATCCGCCCGACGGGTGTCGTCGACCCCGCCATCGTCGTCAAGCCGACCGAGGGCCAGATCGACGACCTGCTGGAGCTCATCCGCGAGCGCGTCGACCGGGGCGAACGTGCGCTCGTCACGACGCTGACGAAGAAGATGGCCGAGGATCTCGCGGACTACCTGCGCGAGCTCGGGGTCAAGGTGCAGTACCTGCACAGCGAGGTCGACACGCTCGAGCGGGTGGCGATCCTGCGCGACCTGCGCCTCGGCGTCTACGACGTGCTCGTCGGGATCAACCTGCTGCGCGAGGGGATCGACCTGCCGGAGGTGACGCTGGTCGCGATCCTCGACGCGGACAAGGAGGGCTTCCTGCGCAGCGCCTGGTCGCTCATCCAGATGATCGGGCGCGCCGCGCGGAACGTCGGCGGCGAGGTCGTCATGTATGCCGACACGGTCACCGAGTCGATGAAGGTCGCCATCGACGAGACGGACCGCCGCCGCGGCATCCAGCAGCGGTACAACGCGGAGCACGGGATCGAGCCGACGACGATCGTCAAGGAGATCCACGACATCAACGAGCGCCTGCGGACGGTCGCCGAGTCGACCACCGTCTATGTCGGGGCGGGGGAGCGCGGCCAGCGGCTGGCCGGACTCGACCTGGCCGAAGCGACGACGGCCCAGGTCGAGGCGCTCGTGACGCGGCTCGAGGCCGAGATGCGGTCCGCGGCGCGGAACCTCGAGTTCGAGCGGGCGGCCGCGCTGCGCGACCAGGTCCAGGGCATCCGCCTGAGGGTCCTCGAGCAGGACGCGTCGGCCGCCGTCGCGAAGGCCGCAGAGCGAGCCGCGGCCCCCGCCCCGGTCCCGGCCTCCAGGGCAGCGCGCGAGCGCACGGGGGCGAAGGCGCGCGAGGGCGAGGTGACCCGGGTCGTCGTCGTGCCCGTCGCCGAGGGCGTCGATGGCGCGGGCGTCGACGGCACGGACGGTGGCGTCGACGCCGCCGCGGCGACCGTCTCTGACTGGCTGCCCGGGATCCGCGACGAGCACGAGGAGGAGGGCGGCTGGCAGGCCCGCTGGATCGAGCGGCCGACCTGGGACCGGACGACGACCCCCAACATCCGCCGGCGGACAGGACGGCGGCCGCCGCGCCGCTGACGTCACGAATCGCACACTTGTTCGAATCTGACGGCCCGCGGTAGAATCGTCGTCCCATGCCACTCGACCAGCTCGTCGTCCGCGGGGCCCGCGAGCACAACCTCAAGGACATCTCCGTCGCGCTCCCGCGCGATCGGCTGGTGGTCATCACGGGCCTGTCCGGCTCCGGCAAGAGCAGCCTGGCGTTCGACACGATCTACGCCGAAGGACAGCGCCGCTACGTCGAGAGCCTGAGTGCGTACGCGCGGCAGTTCCTCGGCCAGATGGAGAAGCCCGACGTCGACCAGATCGACGGCCTCTCGCCGGCGATCTCGATCGACCAGAAGGGCGCCAGCCGGAACCCCCGCTCGACGGTCGGGACGGTCACGGAGATCTACGACCACCTGCGGCTCCTGTTCGCGCGGATCGGGCACCCGCACTGCCCGACCTGCGGCCGGGAGATCGAGCGGCAGACCATCCAGCAGATCGTCGACCAGATCCTCGGCTTCCCCGAGGGGACGCGGCTGCTGGTCCTGGGACCCCTCATCAAGGACCGCAAGACCGAGGGCGACCGCGTCTTCGACGCGGCCCGGCGGCAGGGCTTCGTCCGCGTCCGTGTGGACGGCGAGCTCCTCGACCTGTCCGAGACGAAGCCGCTCGACAAGTACAAGCGGCACTCGATCGAGGTCGTCGTCGATCGCTATGTCGTCCGCCACGCCGAGGCGCCCGAGGATGCCCCGCGCGACGTGTCGGGGCGGCCGATCGACCCGGCGACGGGAATCGCGCTGCCCGATCCGGACGCGGCACGCCTGGCCGACTCGGTCGAGACGGCCCTTCGTCTCGGCGAGGGTGTCGTGCTCGTCGCGCCGGCTCCCCGCGAGGGCGAGCCGCCGTCGTTCGAGGAGCGCCGGTACAGCGAGCGATACACGTGCCCGTACGACGGGACGACGATCGACGAGCTCGAGCCGCGGAGCTTCTCGTTCAACTCGCCGCACGGCGCCTGTCCGACCTGCACCGGCCTCGGCACGCGCCTCGAGATCGACCCCGAGCGCGTCGTCCCGGATCGCAACCTCTCGATCGCCCAGGGTGGCCTGATGCGGCCGTGGGCGCGAATGCCCATGGCGGACTCGTGGTACGGCAAGGTCGTCGAGGCGATCGCGCGGTCGCACCGCTGGGATCCGCACAAGCCGCTCCGGGAGCTGCCGGCGGCGGCGCTCGAGTACTTCCTCTACGCCCCGAAGGGCGAGCAGGTCCGGATCGCCTACCGGCACGACGGCGGGGAGAACACCTACACCGCGACGTTCGAGGGGATCGTCCCGAACCTCGAGCGACGCTACCGCGAGACCGACTCCGAGTTCGTCAAGACCGAGCTCGAGCGCTTCATGGTCACGCGCCCGTGCCCGGCCTGCGGTGGGAAGCGGCTCCGGCCGGAGGCGCTCGCGGTGACCGTCGACGGGCTGGACATCAGCCAGGTGTCGACCTTCTCGATCACGCGCGCGCTCGGCTGGATGCGCGAGCTGTCCGAGAAGGCCACCGAGCGCGAGCGGACCATCGGCTACCAGCTGTTCAAGGAGATCTCCGCGCGGCTCGGCTTCCTCGTCGACGTGGGTCTCGACTACCTCACGATCGACCGCTCGTCACAGACGCTCTCGGGCGGCGAGGCACAGCGCATTCGCCTCGCGACGCAGATCGGCAGCTCATTGATGGGCGTCCTGTACATCCTGGACGAGCCGTCGATCGGCCTCCATCAACGGGATAACGCCAAGCTCATCGCGACGCTCACGCGGCTGCGCGACCTCGGCAACACCGTCCTCGTCGTCGAGCACGACGAGGAGACGATCCGCACCGCCGACTGGGTCCTCGACATCGGGCCACGGGCCGGCGAGCACGGCGGGGAGGTCATCGCCAACGGGCCGCTGGAGGTCATCCTCGCCGAGCCGCGCTCGATCACGGGTGCGTACCTCCGCGGCGACGAGATGGTCGCCATCCCCGACCGGCGGCGGAGCGGGAACGGGAAGTCGCTCGTCGTCCGGGGGGCCCGCGAGCACAATCTCAAGGGGATCGACGTCGCCTTCCCGCTCGGCACCTTCGTCGCCGTGACCGGTGTGTCGGGATCGGGCAAGAGCACGCTCGTGACCGAGGTCCTGTACCGGTCGCTCGCCCGGACCCTCAACGGCTCGCGCGAGGATCCCGGCCTGCACGATGCGATCGAGGGCGCGGAGCACGTCGACAAGATCATCGAGATCGATCAGAGCCCGATCGG
>DASVZT010000197.1:0-2809 GCA_036391495.1 Candidatus Limnocylindrales bacterium | reverse complement strand
GAGCGGATCGCGACCGAGGTGCGCAACCTCCAGCACACCGAGATCGGCGAGCTCCAGGAGCCGTTCCGCGCCGGTCAGAAGGGCAGCTCGGCGATGCCGCACAAGCGCAACCCGATCCTGTCCGAGCGGATCGCCGGCCTGGCGCGCCTGCTGCGCGGCTATGCCCAGGCGGCGTTCGAGGACCAGCCGCTGTGGCACGAACGCGACATCAGCCACAGCTCGGCCGAGCGCGTCATCCTGCCCGGGGCGACGATCCTGCTCGACTACATGCTCGTGCGGGCGCGCGGGCTGGTCGAGGGTCTCGTCGTCCGCCCGGAACGCATGCGCGAGAACATTGAGCGCGGCCTCGGCCTCCATGCCAGCAGCCGGGTCCTCCTCGTCCTCGTCGAGCGGGCGGGCCTCTCACGCGAGGAGGCCTACGCGATCGTCCAGCGCGCGGCACTCGCCGCCGCCGACGAGCGCCGTCCCCTGCGGGACCTTCTCGCGGTCGACCCGACCGTCGCCTCGCGCCTCTCGCTCGAGGCGCTCGACGCCTGCTTCGACGACGCGGCCGCGCTCCGCCACGTCCCGGAGGTCATCGCCCGACTCGAGAGACTCGTGCCCGCAGCGGAGACCGTCGATGCTCGGTGACGCCTTCGTCCGTTCCGGCAAGGTCCGCGACCTCTACGCGCTCGCGGACGGCCGGCTCCTCCTCGTCGCCTCGGATCGGCTGTCGGCCTTCGACGTCGTCCTGCCGACGCCGATCCCCGACAAGGGCCGCATCCTCACCGGGCTGTCGCGCTTCTGGTTCGCCGAGACCGCCTCGATCCTGCCGAACCACCTGCGCTCCACGGCCCCGCGCGACCTCCCGACGGGCTTCGCCGACGAGCGGACCGAGGCCGACCTCCGCGGCCGGATGATGATCTGCGAGCGGGCCCAGGTCCTGCCGGTCGAGATCATCGTCCGCGGCTATGTCGCCGGATCGGGCTGGAAGGACTACCGGCGGACGGGATCGATCTGCGGTGTCGAGCTGCCGGCGGGGCTGCGCGAGAGCGATCGCCTCCCGGAGCCGATCCTGACGCCGTCCACGAAGGCCGTCGGCGGCGCTCACGACGAGAACATCGACCTTGCCCGCATGGCGGAGCTCATCGGACACGACCTCGCGGGGCGCGTCCGCGACGTCGCGCTGGCGCTCTACCGGCGCGGCGTGGAGGTCGCGGAGCGAGCCGGGATCCTGCTCGCCGACACGAAGTTCGAGATGGGCCTCCTCGAGACCGGCGAGCTCATCGTCGTCGACGAGATGCTGACGCCCGACTCGAGCCGCTTCTGGGACGCCGCCACGTACGAGCCCGGCCGTGCGCAGGCGAGCTACGACAAGCAGTACGTCCGCGACTGGCTCGAGGGCCGGGCGTGGGACAAGACGCCGCCCGGACCGACGCTGCCGGACGACGTCGTCGCCGGGACGCGCTCGCGCTACGTCGAGGCCTTCGAGCGGATCACGGGCGGCAGCTTCGCGCGCTATCTCGAGGAGGACGTCATCGCGCCATGAGCGACACGAGCGACACGAGCGAAGGGCGGACCTTCCGGTTCGCGGTGAACGTGACGCCCAAGCCGGGCATCCTCGATCCCCAGGGGAGGGCGGTCGAGCAGAGCCTGTCCCACCTCGACGTGCGCGGCGTGTCGGCGGTGCGGATCGGTCGCCGGGTCGAGATGTCGGTCGCGGCGCCGGACGAGAACGCCGCACGCGCAGTCGTCGATCGGCTCGCCCGCGAGCTCCTCAGCAACCCGCTCATCGAGGCCTACGCGATCGAGGCGCTGCCGGTATGACCGTCCGCGTCGGCGTCGTCGTCTTTCCCGGTTCGAACCGGGATATCGACGCGCGCAACGCGCTCGACGTCGCGGGTGCCGAGCCCGTGGCGCTGTGGCACGAGTCGGCGGACCTCGCCGGCGTGGCGGCCGTCCTGCTTCCCGGTGGCTTCGCCTACGGCGACTACGTGCGGGCCGGCGTCATCGCCCGCTTCAGCCCTGTCATGCGTGCCGTCGCCGCCTTCGCTTCGGCCGGTGGCCTCGTGCTCGGCATCTGCAACGGCTTCCAGGTCCTCGCCGAGGCGGGGCTGGTCCCGGGCGCCCTGCTGCGCAATCGCTCGCTGCGCTTCGTCTCGCGCGAGATCGCCATCGCTCCCGCGCGTCTCGACACGCCGTTCACGTCCGCCATCGGCGAGCGGCGCCCCCTGCGCGTCCCGGTCGCACACGGCGAGGGCTGCTACTACGCGGACGAGGCGACGCTCGACGCGCTCGAGCGCGATGGCCAGGTGCTGTTCCGCTACGTCCGGCCAGACGGCGAGCCGGCGCTCGACCCCGACGAGCGGGCGAACCCGAACGGCTCCCTGCGCGCCATCGCGGGCGTCATGAACGCGGCCGGCAACGTGGCAGGGCTCATGCCGCACCCGGAGACCGCGTCGGAATCGATCCTCGGGTCGGACGACGGCCTGCTCGTCATCCGTTCGTTCGTCGAGGCGGCCGGGCAGGCCGCCGGTCGCGGCACGGTGGCGGGGACGGTCGCTGGTTCCGCCGCCGCGCCCCTCGCCGGAGGGCCGACCCGATGACCGTTGGCGCGGTCCCGCCGGACCTGCACCGCCGGCTGGGGATCACCGACGACGAGCTCGAGGCGATCGAGCAGAAGCTCGGCCGGCCCGCCAACGAGCTCGAGTTGGCGATGTTCAGCGTCATGTGGAGCGAGCACTGCTCGTACAAGAGCTCCAAGCCGCTGCTGCGGACGCTCCCGACGAGCGGCGAGGGGATGATCGCTGGCCCCGGCGAGCAGGCTGGC
>DASVZT010000196.1:0-6047 GCA_036391495.1 Candidatus Limnocylindrales bacterium | reverse complement strand
GCTGCAGCTGTCCGACGACCTCCTCGCGACCGCGTGGGGGAGCATGGACCGCTATCACCTCGCGTGGCTGAGCGTCGGCAAGCCGACCGGGATCGTCCGTGGCCGGCCGATGACCGGCCGGGAAGAGGCCGACTACGTCCGCGAGGTCGCCCGGCAGAAGACCGCGGTCCTGCGCACGAGCCTCGAGGCGGCCTCACGCGGGATGCCGTTCGTCGGCGAGGACCTGGGAACGGTCGCCACCGACGGGGGCGCGGGTGATCCGGAGCGGAAGGAGCGTCCCGCACCGCCGCCTCGACGGGGGCCGTCGGATCCCGATCTCGCCCGTCGCCTCGCCGAGGCGCGCGACCAGGCGGAGGTTCATCGAGCACACGAGCCGCGGGCGCCCCGACCCCCGAAGATGCAGCGCTGACGAGTCTGGCCGTCGGCTCCGATGCGGTTGGCGGCCCCGATGTCGCTGGCCGCGACAGATCGTGGCCTTGGGGACAGACAAGGACGCGCGGCTCGTCCCATTGGCTCTCTCCCGCGACCTGTCGAGCTCGAACCGAGCACGGGCGAAGGCACGATCCGACCTCGACCGCTGCGGACGGTGCATTGGCGACCGCTCTTCCGCTCAGCGTGACGCTGGTGTCGACATCCGCCCCGTCAGGATGGCTTGGCCGCCCGCGAGCTGCCTGCAGGAAACAGCCGGATGACGCCTAGCCGCCCAGCGTCCTCGCCAGCAGCGCCCGATCGTCGCCCGGGCCATCCCAGTCCTCGAACGCCGGGACGCCGTAGAGCGGCCGCGCCGCGATCCACGAGGACCCATCCCGCGCCACGGGTTCGAACCCGACGGCGCGCGCGAACTCGACCGCGGGCCGTTCGTCGGGCCGGACGAGAGCCTCGACGCGACGGACGCCGATCGCTCGAACGCCGGTACAGAACCGCTCGACGAGCGTCCGCCCGATCCCTCTCCGACGGAGGTTCGGATCGACTGCGAGCAGGTGGACCGAGGCGACCGTCGGGTGGTCGCTCGAGACGAAGCCGACGAGGAAGCCCGCGAGGCGGTCGCCCTCGCCGGCCACCGGCGCCTCGGCGACCCACGACGTCGTGGCGAAGTGCCGCAGCCACAGCCGCGGCAGCTGCCCGCGCATGCGTCGGCCGCCCCACCACTCGTCGATGACCGCGACGAGCCGCGCGTGATCCGACTCGTCGGGATGCCTCAGCGTCACGGCCGGTGCCGGCCGCGGACGCGCCGCGGTCACCGCGCGCTCCACCACGCGGCGAGCGTGGCGACGATGTACTGGAGCGGCACGAGCGGTCCGAGCGTCTGCAGGAGGAAGTCGATCGGGCCGAGACTGCCGCCGCCGACGACCGCGAACGCCCAGGTGGCGACGAGTGCGACCGTCAGCGAGGCGAGCGACACGAGGACGGCGACGCTCGTCCGGGTGGCCGAATCGATCCCCGCGCCCCCGCTGCGCGCGGCAAGCCCGACGATGCGGCCGACGAACACCGCGACGACGACGAGCCCGGCCGAGAACGACAGCGGACCGGCGAACACGAACAGGACGGCGGCGCCCACCGCCCCGGCTGCGATCGCGGTGCCGATGGCGGGAGCAAGGGCGGCGCTCGAGGTCGGCCGGGGCGTCATGCGCGACATCGTACGCGGCGGGTAGACTTCGGACTCGTGAGTCATCCCACGCTGGGGCTGCCGCCCCGCGACATGCGCGCCGGCTTCCCCGACGCGGCGCGCCGCATCCGCATCGACCGCCTCCGCCTGGCGACGCGCGCTCTCGAGGTGGCGCTCGACGCCGATCCGACGCTGCGCGATCGCTACGACGAGCTCGGGCTGCGCCGACTCCTCAACGACGCGGGGATCCTGCTCGACGCCGTCGGCGTCTCGCTCGCCAGCGACGACCCGACGCACCTGGAGCACTGGGCGGAGATCTCGGTCCCGCCGTATCGCCGTCGGCGCGTCTCGATGGACGACCTCGCCACGCTCGCCGAGGGCATCCGGAGCGCCCTCGAGTCGGTCCTGTCGCCGAACGAGAAGATCCTCGCCGACGCGTCGCTCGACCTTGGGATCGGCGTCTGGAAGCGCGCCCGGCGTCTCGGCGGCGACGCCCATCGCCGCAACCGGATCCTCGCCGCGATCTACAAGGGCGGCTGACATGACGATCAAGTGGGTCAAGGTCGATCCGCTCGTGATGAACGGCGAGCCGTTCTGCTACGGCAGCCGCATCACCGTCCGCCAGCTGCTCGAGCTGCGGGCGAGCGGTCGCGGCATCGTCGAGATCCTGAAGGACCATCCCGAGCTGAAGCCGCTCGGGATCGCGAGCGCGTTCGTCTACGCGGCCGACCACCGCGATCGGTTCGACGCCTTCTTCGAACCCGACGGGTCGCTTGCCGGACCGGGCTACACGGACGAGGAGTCGCGCCGCCTCCCGTCGTACCTCCGGGTGCCCGGCATCGTGGTCAAGGCCGCCACGTAGAGGGGCGCCCTCCCGCGCCGTCCTGCGCTCCGCCGGTATGCTCCGCCCGTGCGCTCCGCGCTTCCCGCTATTCCGAGTCGAATGGTAGGATTTCGCCGATGGACGAGACGCTTGCGGCCACGGCCGCCCACGACACCGTCACCGGCGTATCCGCGCCGTCCTTCGACGCGGAGCGGCGCGCGACCGAGCTCGCGATCCTCGACGCCCTGCGGGCCGTCGTCGACCCCGAGATCGGCATGAACGTCGTCGAGCTCGCGCTGATCAAGCAGATCATCCTCGGAACCGATCAGACCGAGGTCAAGATGATCCTGACGACGCCGTTCTGCCCCTACGCCGGATCGATGATCCAGCAGGTCAAGGAGCAGGCCGAGTCGGTCGTCGACCATGACGTCAAGGTGACCCTGCTCGCGGAGCGCTGGGACCCGCGCGACGCGGGCCTGATGTGGTGACCGACAGGCCCACCATCGATTCCCTCGTCGCGACCGGTCGCGGCGACGACGGAACGACAGGCCTGCTGTATGGCGGACCGCGAATCGGCAAGGACGATCCGCGGACCGAGGCCTACGGGACGATCGACGAAGCCGTCGCCGCGCTCGGGTTGGCGCGCGCTGAGCTGGTCGAGAAGCGCCGCTACGGCGATCTGCCGCCGGCCCTCGAACCGCTCGGCGAGCTCATCCTGCGGCTGCAGCGCGAGCTGTTCGTCGTCGGTGCCGAGCTGGCAACCACGCCCGACGCCCGGGACCGCCTCGAGGACGGTCGGACGCGGGTGTCGGCCGCGATGGTGGACGACCTGACGCGAATCGTCGTCGAGCTCGAGAAGCGCATCGACATGCCGCGCGAATTCGTCGTCCCGGGCGAGACCGCGACGAGTGCCGCGCTCGAGGTGGCGCGGACCGTCATCCGGCGGGCGGAGCGCCGCGCGGTCGCCCTTCGCCGTGACGGCTTGCTGCCCGGCGAGCGTATCGTTCCCTACCTGAACCGCCTCGCGGATCTCGTCTGGGTCCTCGCCCGGATGGCCGAGCAGGCGGAGTCGACGCAGAGCACACCCGCGCGAACCGACGGCAGGCGTCGGACGCGCCCAGCCCCGGAGGCGTCTCCGGAAGCCGGGAGGTCAGAGCCGTGATGTACCGAGACCCGCGGATGGTGCCGAGCCAGCTCGGCGTCCGGCCCGCGGCCCAGCTCTCGGCTGGGTTCCTCAGCCAGGCGTTCCTGTGGATGTTCGCCGGGCTCGGCGTGACCGCCGTCGTCGCCTGGCTGGTCGGCTCGAACGCCGCCCTCGTCCAGGGCGCGGCCAGCCTGTTCCTGCCGGTGATCATCGGCCAGTTCGTGCTGGTCATGGTCATCAGCGCCGGCATCAACCGCATGAGCGCGACGATCGCGCTGCTCCTGTTCTTCGTCTATTCGGCCACGATGGGCATCACCCTGTCGCTCATCCTGCTGGCCTACGGCTATGGGGCGGCGGTGAGCGCGTTCGTGACGGCGTCGGTCATGTTCGGCGGCGCCGCGGCCTATGGCGCGGTCACCGGGCGCTCGCTCGCCAACATCGGCGGCTACCTGTTCATGGGGCTGCTCGGGATCATCGCCGCGTCGTTCCTGAACCTGTTCATCTTCAAGAGCGCCGGGGTCGACCTCGGGATCTCGTTCCTCGGCGTCCTGATCTTCGTCGCCCTGACGGCGTGGAACGTCCAGAAGATCAAGAACGGCGACTACGCGGCCATCACCGGGTCGATGGAGAAGGGCGCCGTCATCGCCGCCCTCGCCCTATACCTCGACTTCATCAATCTGTTCCTCTTCCTCCTGCGCATCTTCGGGGGCGGCAACCGCCGCTAGCTCTCGGGCGTTTCGACGCAGCCCGAGCCCTTGCGTCCACGGGTTCTCCTGGCAGGGCTATTCCGACGGCTTGGGCCCCGATAGCACGGCGCGAGCCGGGCACGGGGCCCCGCGTCGAGCGTGGCCGTACCGGTCGACGCGCTCGTGGGTCATCGCGGAGGCCTCCTCCGGACTCCTTATCAGGCTCCTTCCCGTGGAGGTAGCCCTCACGGGAGAATCGGCCGACCCAAGGCCATGGGCCGGCGTGGGATGGAGACCGTCCTACCTGCTGCCCCTTGTGGCGATTGACGCCCCTCCGCCGCCGCTCCTATACTCATTTCCGACAGGATCACTCGGAATTCGTGGTTGAGCGGCGATTCCCGGCGTCTCCCGCCGCTCACCCACGCCGTTCCATCCACCGCGCTCCCACGGAGGCATCAACTGAGCCAGCGCACGACCTTCCACGGCAGCGGAGCGGTCGCCTTCTCGACCAAGGGCGAGTATGGCGTCCGTCTCATGGTGCAGCTCGCGCGTCGCTACGGCGCAGGGCCGGCCTCGCTGTCCGAGATCGCGCAGGCCGAGGACCTCCCGCGGGCCTACCTCGAGCAGCTCGTCATGAGCCTGCGCGACGCCGGTCTCGTCACGAGCACGCGCGGAGCACGCGGCGGATACCAGCTGAGCCTGCCGCCGGGCCAGATCCCGATGAGCACCGTTCTCAGCGCGCTCGAGGGGCCCCTGGCACCGATGATCTGCGCGACCGACGACCCTGAACACCTGTCGGCCTGCGGTCGGTCCGCCGGCTGCACCGTCAACGTGCTCTGGGTCCGGGTGCGCCAGGCCATCGCGACCACACTCGACTCGATCGTCCTCGCCGACCTCGTCCCGGTCGCTCACATCGTCCTCGACCCGGTCCGGCATACCGCCGGCGAGCCTCATGCGCCCGCCGCGGCCGCCCGGGCCTGAGGGCGTCCAGCCGCATCACCGTCGACGACACGACCAGAGACGAAGCGTCCACAGGAGCCGATGAAAGCGTGACTGACCAGCAGCTCGTCATCCGCGGCCTTCGCGTCGCGCCGGTCGCCGCCCCCGGGCGGGAGATCCTCCAGGGGATCGACCTGGCGATCGGCAAGGGCGAGGTCCACGCGATCATGGGGCCGAACGGCTCCGGCAAGACGACCCTCGCCTACGCCCTCATGGGCCACCCGTCGTACGTCGTCACCGGCGGCGAAGTCCTCTGGAAGGGCCGCAACGTCCTGGCGCTCTCGCCCGACAAGCGCGCCCGCCTCGGCATGTTCCTCGCCTTCCAATACCCGACGGCCGTCCCCGGCCTGTCGGTCGCGAGCTTCATCCGCAGCGCCCTCAACGCCAGGCTCCAGGGCATCGACAAGGACCCGAACGTCGACCCGACCGACTCCCTCCGTGGTGGCATCTCGATGCGCGACTTCCGGATGAAGATGCGCGAGAAGATGGCGCTCCTGAAGATGGACGACTCGTTCGCGTCGCGGTACGTCAACGAGGGCTTCTCGGGCGGCGAGAAGAAGCGCCTCGAGATGCTCCAGATGGCCGTCCTCGCGCCCGAGATGGCCATCCTCGACGAGACCGACTCCGGCCTCGACATCGACGCGCTGCGGATCGTCGCCGAGGGCGTCAACGCGATGCTCAATCCGAACATGGGTGTCCTGCTCATCACCCACTACCAGCGGCTCCTCAACTACATCACGCCCGACTTCGTCCACGTCCTCGCCCGCGGCCGGATCATCACCAGCGGCG
>DASVZT010000195.1:0-15082 GCA_036391495.1 Candidatus Limnocylindrales bacterium | reverse complement strand
GGCTGCCCGGCAGACGATCCCGACCCTCGTCGAGACGCTCGTCGGCTTCACCGTCTCGCTGGTGGCGGCCGTCGGCGTGGCAGTCGTCATGGACCGCCTCGGATCCGTGCGGCGGGCGCTCTACCCGGTCCTGGTCGCCACGCAGACGATCCCGATCGTGGCGATCGCCCCGCTCCTCATCATCTGGTTCGGGTTCGGCCTGCTGCCCAAGATCCTGATCATCGTCCTCGTCACGTTCTTCCCGGTCGTCGTGGCGCTGCTGGACGGGTTCGCCTCGACGGATCCCGACGGCGTCGACCTGCTGCGCTCGATGGGCGCCAGCGACCGCGCGATCTTCCGCAAGCTCCGCGTCCCGACGGCCCTGCCGTCGTTCTTCACCGGGTTGCGGATCTCGATCACGTACGCCGTCGTGGCGGCGGTCTTCGCCGAGTACGTCGGTGCGTACGAGGGCCTCGGCATCTGGATGCAGCTCTCGAAGAACTCCTACCGGACGGACCTCGTCTTCGTGGCGGTGGGCATCACGGCGCTGCTCTCGATCGGGTTGTTCGTCGCCGTCGGGGCCGTCGAGCGGCTCGTGATCCCCTGGCACCGTGCGCGACGGGCTTCGCGGTGACGACGCGCGGATGATGCGGATTCCGCGGCAATAGGCCGTTAGTCGCTCGAATCTCGGGCACTCGCGGGAGGTGAACCGCGATATCATTCGGCCCTCAACAGAAGCGAGGGTTTCCGACATGATCGAGACCGTCAAGGCGACGAGCTACAGCCAGTTCATCGGTGGGCGCCAGGTGCCGGCGGCCAGCGGGAAGACGCTCGACGTCGAGAACCCGGCCAACGGGAAGGTCGTCGCCCAGGTCCCGTCGAGCGACCAGGCCGACGTCGACGCCGCGGTCGAGGCGGCCGACACGGCCTTCGAGACGTGGCAGCATTCCACACCGCAGGACCGGAGCCTGATGCTCCTCAAGATCGCCGACGTCGTCGAGGCGCATGGCGACGAGCTCGTCGCGCTCGAGAGCTCGCAGACCGGCAAGCCGCTGAACATCGCCGCCGCCGACATCCCCGCGATCGTCGACTGCTTCCGCTTCTTCGCCGCCGCCGCCCGGAACATGGAGGGCAAGGCGGTCAACGAGTACATCGCCGGCCGGACCTCGTTCGTCCGCCGCGAGCCGGTCGGGGTCGTCGCCTCGATCGCCCCGTGGAACTACCCCTTGATGATGGCCGCCTGGAAGCTGGGCCCCGCGCTCGCCTCCGGGAACACGGTCGTGCTCAAGCCGTCCGCGCGCACGCCCCTCACCGCGCTCCGCTTCGCCGAGCTCGTCGCGGACGTGCTCCCCGAGGGCGTCCTCAACGTGCTGAGCGGGCCGGGTGCCGTCATCGGCGAGCAGCTCGTCGCCCATCCGAAGGTCGGGATGATCTCGCTCACCGGCGATACCGAGACGGGGAAGCGCATCGCCAAGGTCGCCTCCGAGCGGGTCAAGAGGTTGCACCTCGAGCTCGGCGGCAAGGCGCCCGTGATCGTGTTCGACGATGCCGACATGAGCATCGTCCTCGAGACGCTGCGCTTCGCCTCGTACTGGAACAGCGGCCAGGACTGCACGGCCGCGACGCGCATCATGGCCGGCCCCGGCATCTACGAGAACTTCGTGGCCGACTTCAGCGACCAGGTGCGGGACATCAAGTGGGGCGACCCCACGTCCGGCGAGGAGCTGGAGATGGGCTCGCTCATCTCGAAGGCCCAGGTCGAGCGGGTCTCCGGGATGGTCGACAGGGCGCGCGACGGCGCGGAGGTGCCGGTCGGCGGCCGCGTCCCCGACATGACCGGCGCCTATTACGAGCCCACGATCATCGTCGACCCGGACCAGCGCTCGGAAGTCGTCCAGGACGAGATCTTCGGGCCGGTCGTCACGATCCAGCGCTTCACTGACGAGGCGCAGGCCATCGCCTGGGCGAACGACGTGAGGTTCGGGCTCGCGTCGTCCGTGTGGACGAACGACGTCGGTCGCGCCCTCCGCGTCTCGAAGGCGATCCAGTTCGGGACGGTGTGGGTCAACGACCACTTCACGCTCGTCAACGAGATGCCGCACGGCGGCTTCAAGGAGTCGGGCTACGGCAAGGATCTCTCGATGTACGCGGCCGACGACTACTCGGTCGTGAAGCACGTGATGATCCGCAGCTGAGGGCCGACGCCGGGGCGGCGGCTCGCCGCTTGCGTAATCTCGGCCATCGCCATCCTTATGCGAGTCGTCGCCAGCGCGATGTGGCCCGAGGGCCACTTGACCACGAATCCCGCAGCGAAGTGGCGGCCGATCCACGAGGTTCGAATCATTTATCGCCCGGCGCGGGGCGAGGCTGGGCCGCCCGTCACCTAAGAGGGGCGGCAGCCGAGATTACGCAAGGTCCGCGCAGGAGGCCGGCCCGGCCGGCCGGGCCGCGCGGGAGGCCGGCCGGGCCGCCCGCGATCGTCGGGCCCCGAGGCATGGCCGTCCCTATGGCCTGAGGCGCAGGCGCCCGCCGTCGAGCTCGACGAAGCCCTCCCGTTCGAGGGCAGCGGCCGCCTCGGCCACCGCATGGCGATCGTGCGTGCCGACCGCATCGGGGAGCGGCAGCCATGTCCCCGCGGGCACATCGGTGAGGACGGCCACCAGGCGTCCGCGAAGCCATCGGGTCGTGTGGCGGAAGGGCGCCTGGGCCAGGCGGCCCGCGGCCGGCACGTCGCCCGTCGCATCAGCGGTCACGCCGCCGGCCAGCTCCCCGGTCCCGTTCGTACCGCGCGTCGCGCACATGCTGAACACCGGGCATACATCGCACGCGGGCTTGCGCAGCGTGCAGACGCGCTCTGCCAGGTCCATGACCGCATTGAGCCATCGCCGGGCGTGGCCGCGGGCGACCAGCGCGTCGGCCGCCGGCTGCAGGTCTCGTGATCCGCGTTCGATCCCGGCGACCCGGCCGACGACACGCGACACGTTGACGTCGAGCGGCGCGACTGGAGTGCCGAATGCCGTCGCGGCGACGGCGCGCGCCGTGTACGGTCCGATCCCCGGCAGTCGTTCCAGCTCCGAGACCCGGCGCGGCACCGAGCCACCATGCTCACTGGCGATCAGCCGCGCCGTCTCGCGCAACGCCAGCGCGCGGCGGTTGTAGCCGAGGCCCGACCACGCGCCGAGGAGATCGCGCGTCGGCGCGTCGGCAAGGGCCGTGGGGGTCGGCCACGTATCGACGAACCTCCGCCAGTACGGCCCGACGCGCTCGATGCCGGTCTGATGCGACATGACCTCGGCGACGAGCACCTCCCACGCTGTCGCCGCGTCGCGGACGAGAAGGTGCCGGTCCCGCGTCGCGTGCCATGCGAACAGCCGCGCGACGAAGCGACGCCGGGTGAGGGGCAGCCGGCGAGTCGGCAAGCGGCTGGGCACGCGAGGGGATGCGGGACGGGTCACGGTCGGCGACAAGGGTAATCGCCGTATGCTGTTCGTCCCCGACGACTCGCGCAGGCGACCCGCGCGACCTCGGCCCGGGGCGGACGGAGGACGGCGTGGGGCGAGCTGACGGCGCGAAGCGAGCCGACCTGCCGGAGCGAGCCGACCTGCCGGCGCGAGCCGACCTGCCGGCGCGAGCCGACCCAGAGAGGCCCGCCGACCCCATGGGGCGGGCCGACCGCCCGGGGGCGTCCATCGCGAGGCGGGACGAGCTCGATCGGGAGGTCGCCCTCGTCGACGGGCTGCTTGCCGAGGTCGTAGCCGAGCAGGCCGGCCCCGAGGTCGTGGAGCTCGTCGACCGGCTTCGCGCCGACCGCGCCGCGCTTCGGGCCCTCCCCGCCGCCGACGCCGCCGGTGCCGACGGCGACGCCGCCCGGGCCAGGGCCCGGATCGAAGCCGCGGCCGACGCCGAGCTCCAGGTCGTCGAGCGCTCGCCCGAGGCCGTCGTCCATGCCCTGAGCCTCTGGTTCCAGCTGGTCAGCCTGGCCGAGGAGCGGCACCGGATCCGCGCGATCAGGCGCGGTCCAGGTGCGCCCGGTCCCGCGGGTCCGCCCGGTCCCCCGGGCCCGCCCGGTCCCCCGGGCCCGTCGCCCTCGGCCCCGGTCGACGGCTCCGTGGCGGCAGCGCTCGCGCGCATGTGCTCCGACGGCCACTCGACCCAGGACATCCAGGGGCACATCCGCGACCTCCTGATCACGCCCGTCCTGACTGCCCACCCGACCGAGGCGCGCCGGCGCACGGTCCTCGTCGCCCTCAGGCGCGTCGCTCGTCTCCTCGACCGGCTCGGGGATCCGAGGCTCGGGGACGAGGAGGCCGACGATGCCCGCCGCCGCATCCGCGAAGAGCTGACGACCCTCTGGCACACGTCAGGCATCCGCACCGTCTCGCCGACTCCGCTCGACGAGGTGCGGGCTGTCATGGTCTTCTTCGACGAGACGCTCTTCACGGCGGTCCCGCTCTTCTATCGAACGATCGACGCGGCCCTCGACGCGCTCGAACCCGACGGGCCCACGACCGGGCGGCGACCGCCCCGCGTCCCCGCCGTGGTTCGACTGGGATCCTGGGTCGGAGGGGACCGTGACGGCAACCCGAACGTCACCGCCGAGTCCACGGCCCAGGCGATCCGGATCGCGGCCGATCATGTCCTTCACGGCTACGAGGCCGTCGCGAGCCGTCTCATGCAGTCCGTCGCGGCCACGGTGCCCCGCCACGAGACGCCGGTCGCCATTTCCAACCGCCTCGCCGCCGACGAAGAGGTGTTCCCGGAGCGAATGCGCCAGCTGCGCAGCCGCTTCGGCGACGAGCCGTTCCGCCAGCGCCTCGGGGCGATCGCCGAGCGCCTGCGGCGGACTCGGGCATGGGCGACGGGCGCGACCGCCCCGACGGCGGGCCGTTATCGGAACCCTGACGAGCTCCTGGAGGAGATCGGCGAGATCCAGGAGGCGCTCGACGCCCGCGGCCTCGGTCGGGTGGCCTGGGGCGAGATCCAGGACTTCCGCTGGCAGCTCGAGACCTTCGGCTTCCATCTCGCCTCGCTGGAGGTGCGCCAGCACAGCGAGGTCCACAAGGCCGCGCTCGAACGCCTGGCCGGCCTGGACCTGGCCGACCGCGTGCCGTCACGCGAGCTCCTCGCCCTCGCGGCCGACGAGATCGTCCCGGGCGTCACGCCGATCGAGGTCATCGCGACGTTCCGAGCGATCGCGTCGATCCAGGCTCGCTTCGGGATCGAGGCCTGCCGCCGGTACGTGATCAGCTTCACGCGGGGTCCGGCCGACGTCGTCGACGTCCTCCGGCTCGCCGCCCTGGCGGCCGAGCCGGCGATCCCCGCGGCGAGCACCGCCGGCTTCCCGCCGGCCACTCCGACCCTCGACGTCGTGCCCTTGTTCGAGTCCGCCGACGCCCTGACGTCCTGCGTCGCCATCGTCGACGCCCTCCTGGCCGACGAGACCTATCGTGCCCACCTCGCGGAACGGGGGATGGAGCAGGAGGTCATGCTCGGCTACTCGGATTCCAACAAGGAGTCCGGCTTCCTCGCCGCGAACTGGCTCCTCCAGCGAGCCCAGGCGGACCTGGTGGCCGCCGCTCGGCGCCACGGGGTCCGGCTGACGGTCTTCCACGGCCGGGGCGGGGCGATCGGCCGGGGCGGCGGCCCGACGAACCGCGCCATCCGCGCACTTGCCCCAGGCTCGCTCGCCGGGCGCCTCAAGCTGACCGAGCAGGGCGAGGTCATCGCAGCCCACTACGGTGACCCGGCGATCGCCCGCCGCGAGCTCGAGCTCATGGCAAACGCGGTCCTCGTGTCATCGACCGCCGAGCATGAGCACGCCCTCGCCGCCGTCGCGGCGGAAGGGGAGCCCGTCGCCGACGAGCTCGCCGAGACGGCGCGCGATGCGTACCGGCGCCTCGTCTGGGACGATCCGGCGTTCCCGGCCTTCTTCCGCGACGCGACGCCGATCGCGGAGCTGTCCGGGCTGCGCCTCGGCTCTCGGCCGGCCGCGCGCCGACGGCAGGGCACGGACGGGACGGGCCGCCCCCCGGCGCCGGCGATCGAGGACCTGCGGGCGATCCCCTGGGTCTTCGCCTGGTCCCAGTCGCGCCTCGATCTTCCCGCCTGGTACGGCCTCGGCTCCGCCCTCGCCGCGTACCGCGAGCGGTATGGCGAGGATGGCCTCGAACGGATCGCCTCGCTCTACCGGCGCTGGCCCTTCATGGAGAGCGTCCTCGACAACGCGGCCGCGATGCTGGCCCGCGTCGACCTGCGCCTTGGGCGGCGCTTCGCCGCCCTCGCGGGCGCCGACGGCGAGCGGATCTTCGCGGCGATCGAGGCCGAGCATCGGCGCTCTGTCGAGCTGGTCCGCCGCGTCACGGGCAGGGCCGAGCTCATCCCGTCGGGGCGCTCCGTCGCCCGGTCGATCGCCCTCCGGAGCCCGTCGATCGATCCGCTCTCGGAGCTCGAAGCGCGGACGCTGGCCCGCCTGCGGTCGCTGCCCGAGGACGATCCCGAGCGCGGCCGTCTCCTGAGGCTTGTCCACATGACGGTGAGTGCCGTGGCCGCGGGCCTCCAGAACACCGGCTAGGCTGTCGTCATGTCGATGTCGTCCACCCGAGCCGGCGCCACATCCGTCGCGCTGCCCGCTGACGACGCATCGATCTTCGGGATGACTCTGGGCGATCTCCGACGGCATTGGGCCGGAGCCGCCGCGCTGCCGCCCATCGGGGCGGAGGCGATGACGGGCGCGGATCGCCGCGCGCAGGCGCTCGGCGTGGCGGGGGCGACCCTGATGGAGCATGCGGGGACCGCTGTCGCCGCCGCGGTGCGCGCCCTTGCCGTCGATACCGAGCGCTGGGGTCACGGTCCGGTCCTGATCTTCTGCGGACCGGGCAACAACGGTGGGGACGGGTTCGTCGCGGCGCGACACCTGGCCGCAGCCCGGGCACAGGTGGTCGTCGCATACGTCGCCGGCGACGAGCGGCCGGGCGTCGGCGACGCGCGCCGCAACTGGGACCGCCTCGGCGGCGATCCGCGCATCACGATCGTCCACGCCGCGGTCGCGCGCGACGTCTCGATCCTGGCCCAGCGGATCGACAAGGCGTCCGTCGTCGTCGACGCCCTGCTCGGCACGGGGGTCCGCGGCGTCCTGCGCGAGCCGATCCGGTCTGCCGTCGAGGCGATCGGTCGCGCACGCGAGGCGGGCGTGCCGGTCGTGGCCGTCGACACGCCGACTGCCGTCGACCTGACGAGCGGCGAGGCGAGCGAGCCCGTCGTGCGCGCCGACCTCACCGTGACGTTCCACCGGCCGAAGCTCGGCCTGCTCACGCGGCGCGGCACCGCCCTGGCGGGTCGTGTCCTGGTCGCGCCCATCGGGATCCCGCCGGAGGCAGATCGTGTCTGAGCAGCGCCGACCGCCCCTCGACGGTTCGAGCATCGGGCGGGGACCCGCCGACGGCTCGAGCATCGGGCGGGGATCCGCCGACGGCCCGAGCATCGGCCGGCAGCCCGGCTGGCGCGAGGTCATCGTCGTCGCGGCTGTCGTGGTCGGCGTCGTCCTCGGGCTGGCGTTCGCCACCAGCGCGCTGCCGACCGGTCTCCAGGAGATCGTCTTCCGGACCCCGCTGGCCATCGTCGTCCTCGCCGCCGGGACGGTCGGCCTGCTCCTCTGGCTCGCCTTCCACCGTTCCGCATGAGGGCCGACGGGCGCCTCGTCCTGGCTCTCGACCAGGGGACGAGCTCGAGCCGGGCGATCCTCTTCGACCGCTCGGGCGCGGTCGTCGCCCGCGCGTCGCAGGAGTTCCCGCAGATCTACCCGGAGCCCGGCCACGTCCTCCACGATCCCGAGGCGATCTGGGATTCGCAGGTGACCGTCGCCCGCCGCGCCATCGCCGAGGCGGGCATCGCCCCCGGTGACGTCGGGACCGCCATCGCCGCTGTCGGCGTCACGAACCAGCGCGAGACGACCGTCGTCTGGGAGCGCGCGACCGGGCGGCCGGTCGCCCCCGCGATCGTGTGGCAGAGCCGCGTCACTGCCCCGTATTGCGACGAGCTGCGCGCCGCCGGCCTCGAGCCGACGGTCCGCGAGAAGACGGGTCTGCCGCTCGACGCCTACTTCTCCGGCCCGAAGATCCGCCACATCCTGCGTTCCGAGCCAGGCCTGCTGGAGCGTGCCGAGCGCGGCGAGCTCTGTTTCGGGACGGTCGACTCGTTCCTCGTCTGGCGGCTGACGAGTGGCCGCCTCCACGTCACCGACGTGTCGAACGCCAGCCGGACGCTGCTCTTCGACATCCATCGTCTCGACTGGGACGAGGAGCTGCTGACGACGATGGGGATCCCCCGGGCGATGCTCCCGCACGTCCGGTCGAGCTCGGAGGTCTATGGAGAGACCGACGCCGGCCTGCTCGGTGCGGCGTTGCCGATCGCGGGGATCGCCGGCGACCAGCAGGCCGCGACGTTCGGACAGGCGTGCCTGCGTCCGGGGATGGCCAAGAACACGTACGGGACAGGCGCCTTCCTCATGATGAACACCGGGACGACGCCGGTCGCGTCCCACAACGGCCTGCTCACGACGATCGCCTGGCGCCTCGGGCCGGCCGTTCCGGTCACCTACGCGCTCGAGGGCGCCGTCTTCGTCGCCGGCGCTGCCGTGCAGTGGGTGCGCGACGGTCTGCGGGCGATCACCGCGAGCTCCGAGATCGAGGCGCTCGCCGATTCGGTCGAGGACTCGGGCGGCGTCTACCTGGTGCCGGCGTTCACCGGGCTCGGCGCGCCCTACTGGGATCCCTATGCGCGCGGCACGATCCTCGGTCTCACGCGCGGGACCGGGATCGCGGAGATCGCCCGGGCGACCGTCGACTCGATGGCGCACGGCGTCGCGGACGTCCTCGAGGCGATGACCGCCGACGCCCGCGGCTCCGGTCTCCACCTCGAGGAGCTGCGCGTCGACGGTGGCGCGGCGGTGAACGATCGGCTCCTCGGGTTCCAGGCCGATCTCCTCGGCGTCCCGGTCGCCCGACCCACGGTCTCGGAGACGACGGCCCTCGGGGCGGCGTACCTCGCCGGCCTCGCCACCGGCGTCTGGGCGGACACGAGCGACGTGAGCGCGAACTGGCGCCTCGACCGCCGCTTCGAGCCGTCGATGGACGCCGAGCGCCGCAAGAAGCTGAGGCACGGCTGGAAACGGGCTGTCTCGCGCTCCCTCGGCTGGGCGACTCCCGAGACCTGAGCGACGCGCGGTCGCGCCGAGCGGGACGATGCATCCGCGCCAGGGTGGCGGGGGCATCGAAACGCCACTCTCGGTTAAGATGTAGAAGACCCCTATGCAGGGGTTGACCGGGGACCTATAGTGCGGCGCGTAAACGCCGCGGAACGTCCTGCGGCCATAGGCACTGTAGCTCGACGACGTACTCGGACTCCTCTCACGGCTGACGCGAGAACACGAGGGATCGCGCGGCTACGAGAGGAGTTTCTTTTCTGTGTATAGCGACAAGGTCCTGACGTGTGCGGACTGCGGTCAGCAGTTCACCTTCACGGCAAGTGAGCAGGACTTCTACGCCCAGCGTGGCTTCACCGAGCCGCGCCGCTGCTCCAGCTGCCGCGCCAGCCGCAAGGCTGCGCGGGGCACGAATGGTGGCGGCGGCAGCAGCTACGGTGGCGGCTACGGCGCCGGCGGCGGCTACAGCGCCGGCGGCGGTGGCGGCTACGGCAGCCGTGGGCCTCGCGAGATGTTCACCGCGACCTGCAGCAACTGCGGGCGCGACGCTGAAGTCCCGTTCCGCCCGACCAGCGGCAAGCCTGTCTATTGCAGCGATTGCTTCCGGAGCATCCGCGGGGCCTAGGCCCGGGAATCCTGGAGCGCCGACGGAGGAACCTGTCCCGTGCGTCGGGCTCTCGGGCTGTCAGCCCCCGAGAGCTCACGAACCTGATCCTTCGGTCGAAGCGTCGAAGACCCCGGTCCACGACCGGGGTCTCGTCATGTCCGGGAGCGTGAATCGCCCCCTGCGCTCGATCGAGCGCCGCCCCGGCTATGTTCCCTGTCGCCGGCCGGACAGGAGGCCGAGGTCGAACTTGCGCTCCTTGCCATGGAGGAGCCGGTCGATGTTGTCCGCGTGCGCCAGCCAGACCATCGCTCCGCCGAGCACGGCGTACACCGGGTAGGCGAGCGGGACGCTGCCGTTCGCCGCCAGCCACCAGAGCGCGACGATGACGGCGAGGGTCGCCGACGAGAGGAGCGAGCCGAGCGATACGTAGCGCGTGATGAGGATCACGACGACGAAGACCGGCGCGGCGAGCAGCACGGCCGCCGGCAGGATCACCAGCATCGTCCCGACGCCGGTGCCGACCCCGCGCCCGCCGCCGAACCCGAGGAAGATCGAGCGGGACGCGCCGACGACCGCCAGGAGCCCGCAGGCGACCTCGATCGCGGCGTCGTCGCCGCTGAGGAGGCGGGCCAGGAGCACCGGGACAGCGCCCTTGAGGACGTCGCCGAGGACCACCACGAGGGCCCATTTCCGACCGAGCGCACGCAGGGCATTGGTCCCGCCGGTCCGGCCCGAGCCGACCCTGCGCGGATCGGGTCCGCCCGACGCCTTCGCCACCAGGACGCCCATCGGGATCGAGCCCGAGAGGTAGGCGACCACCACGAGCGCCAGGTCTCGGAGGATCGCCTCGGTGCTCATCGCGTCCTCGCCTCGGTGGGACTGCCCGGTCGAGTGACCGAGCGGCCAGTCTAGCACCGGCCGGCGGCGCGTCCCGGCCGTTCACCTTGCGGGCGTTTCGACGCGCCGCGTACCATCGAACGCGAGCAGGCCGCCCGTCGCCCATGCCTGCGCCACGTGCGAAAGGCCTTCCCATCCATGGCAGTCGGCTCATCCAACTCATTCGACGTCGTCGTGCTCGGTGCCGGCACCGGCGGCTATTCGGCGGCGTTCCGCGCCGCCCAGCTCGGCCTGAAGGTCGCCCTCGTCGACGAGGACAAGGTCGGCGGCACGTGCCTCCACCGCGGCTGCATCCCGACGAAGGCGCTGCTCGAGTCGGCCGAGATGATGAACCGGGCGCGCCACCTCAAGGACTACGGCGTCGTGATGGACGGCCAGCCGGGCGTCGACTACGCGACGATGGCGAAGCGCCGCGACCAGGTCGTCAAGCGGATGTGGACCGGTCTCAAGTCGCTCGTGACCAAGAACCAGGTGACCTGGGTCCAGGGCCGCGGACGGCTCGAGGGGCCGAATCGTGTCCGCGTGACCCTCGCGGGCGAGGACGGGACGCCCGGTGCCGGCGGCGAGCGGCTCCTCGAGGCCGCCGACGTCATCCTCGCCACCGGCAGTCGCGTGAAGAGCCTGCCCGGGCTGACGCCCGACGGAGTACGCATCCTCACCAGCGACGACATCCTGCGGCGAGACACCGCGCCGGCGAGCATCGTCATCGTGGGTGCCGGGGCCGTCGGCTCGGAGTTCGCGAGCTTCTACAACGACCTCGGGACGAAGGTGACGCTCCTCGAGTACCTGCCGGCGATCGTCCCCCTCGAGGATCGCGAAGTCTCGACGCTGGTCGAGAAGAGCTTCGTCAAGCGGGGCATGCGGGTCATGACCAGGGCGCGCTTCGACGCGAGCGCCGTCAGGGTCGATGACGCCGGCGTCCACCTGGCGGTCGGACCCGAGGGTGGCGACGCGGAGGAGATCTCCGCCGAGGTCATGCTCGTCGCGACCGGACGGGCCGCGAACATCGAGGACATCGGTCTCGAGACGACACGCGCCCAGACCGATCGCGGGATCGTCAAGGTCGACGGGCACATGCGGACGGCCGAACCGCACCTCTACGCCATCGGCGACATCGTCGGGGGGCTGTGGCTCGCCCACACGGCGGCGCACGAGGGGATCACCGCCGCCCACACGATCGCCGGCGAGGACGTCCACGCCATGGACTACATGTCGCAGCCGCGGGCGACCTATTGCCGACCCGAGATCGCATCGGTCGGCTTGACGGAGCAGCAGTGCCAGGAGCGCGGGCTCGAGTACAAGGTCGGCAAGATGCCGTTCCAGGCCGTCGCCAAGGCCCTCATCGGCGGTGAATACGAGGGCTTCGTCAAGGTCCTGGGGGACGCGAAGACGGGCGATACACTCGGCGTCCACATCGTGGGACCGCACGCGACAGACCTGATCGCCGAGGCCTCGCTCGCCTTCGAGCTCGAGGCGACTCCGTGGGAGATCGGCGCCGCGACGCACCCGCATCCGACGCTCTCGGAGGCGATCGGCGAGGCGGCGATGGCCCTGGACGGCCGCAGCATCAACATCTGAGGAGGCTCCGGCGCGGTGAGCGACGCGGTGAGCGACCAGCGGCAGCGGCACCTCGGCGACGGGGTCGGGCTGACGGACGAGCAGCTCCTCGGCATGTACCGCACGATCGCCCTCGCCCGGGCGCTCGACCAGCGGATGTGGGTGCTGAACCGCGCCGGCCGAGCGGCGTTCGTCATCAGCGGCCAGGGCCACGAGGGCGCGCAGGTCGGCATCGTCGCCGCCCTGCGACCCGGACATGACTGGATGGTCCCGTACTACCGCTCGATCGCGGCCGTGCTGGCGTTCGGCATGAGCCCGCGCGACGTCATGCTCGGCCAGTTCGGGAAGGCCGCCGACCCGTCGTCGGGCGGCCGGCAGATGCCGGCCCACTACGGCCACGCGGGCCACAACATCCTCACTTCCTCGTCCCCGGTCGGGACGCAGATCCTGCACGCGGCCGGCATCGCCCTGGCCGCGCGGGTCCGGGACACGGACCAGGTCGCGATCACGTTCATGGGCGAGGGCTCGAGCAACCAGGGCGACGTGCACGAAGGCCTGAACTTCGCGGCGATCCACCGGCTGCCGCTCATCCTCGTCGTCGAGAACAACGGCTACTCGATCAGCGTCCCCGCCGAGAAGGAGCTCGCTCGCCCGGACGTCGCCGACCGCGCCTCCGGGTACGGGATCCCCGGTGTCGTCGTCGACGGCGCGGATGTCCTCGGGGCGTATGCCGCGGCGCGCACGGCCGTGGATCGGGCGCGCGCCGGCGATGGGCCGACGCTCATCGAGGCCAAGGTGACCCGGTTGACGTCGCACAGCTCGGACGACCAGGAGTCGAAGTACCGCTCGCCCGAGGACCTCGCTGCGGCCAAGGCCCGCGACCCGCTGCCGCGCTTCCGGGAGCAGCTCGCGCGGGCCGGGGTGCTGGTGCCCGAGCGCGAGCGCGAGCTGGCCGACGAGATCGCGTCGGTGGTGGACGATGCTGCCGATTGGGCCGAGGCGCAGCCGGATCCGACGCCGGACTCGGCCCTGCGGCACGTGTTCGCGGAAGGCGGCGAGGCCTGATGGCGCGCAAGACGTTCATCGAGGCGATCCGCGAGGGCCTCGCGGAGGAGATGCGGCGCGACCCGTCGATCGTCGTCCTCGGCGAGGACGTCGGGGTGAAGGGCGGCGTCTTCCTCGCGACCGATGGGCTGTACGCCGAGTTCGGGGAGCGGCGCGTCATCGACACGCCGCTGACGGAGTCCATGATCATCGGGACCTCGATCGGGGCCGCCGTGAACGGTCTGCGCCCGGTCGCCGAGATCCAGTTCGCCGACTTCATCTTCCCGGGCTTCAACCAGCTCGTCCAGGAAGCGGCGCGCATCCGCTACCGCTCGAACGGGGCGTTCGGCCTTCCCATGACCATCCGGGCGCCATACGGCGGCGGCATCCACGGCGCTCTCTATCACTCGCAGTCGATCGAGGCGTTCTTCACCCACGTCCCGGGCCTCAAGGTCGTCGTGCCCTCGACCCCGTACGACGCCAAGGGTCTGCTGCGCTCGTCGATCCGCGACGACGATCCCGTCCTGTTCCTCGAGCACAAGAAGCTCTATCGGAGCGTGCGGGGCGAGGTCCCGGACGGCGAGTACGACATGCCCCTGGGCCGTGCCGCCGTGACGCGCGTCGGGCGGCAGGTCACGGTGGTGGCCTACGGGATGATGGCGCACTACGCGCTCGAGGCCGCCGATCGCGTCGAGCAGGAGGACGGCATCAGTGCCGAGGTCGTCGACCTGCGGACGCTGCGACCGCTCGACCGGGAGACGCTGCTCGCGTCCGTCCGTAAGACGGGCAAGTGCCTGATCGTCTACGAGGACAACCGCTTCGGCGGGTACGGGGCCGAGATCGCGGCGATCGTCGCCGAGGAGGCGTTCGACTTCCTCGACGGACCGGTCACGCGCGTCGCCGGGCCCGACGTCCCGGCGGTCCCGTACAGCCACGTCCTCGAGGACTGGTTCATGGTCAACCCGGCGAAGATCGCCGACGCGATCCGGGCGCTGGCCGCCTACTGAGGGCGGGCCGTCGGACGCCTACGGAGAGCTGGCGGGTCGCTGGGCCGCCGACGGCCTGCCTGCCGGCGAGCGGCCTAGGACTGCCCGGCGAACACGCCCGTCGTGACCCATCGCCCGGCGACGGCCTGGAGGGCGGGCGGCAGCGTCACCCGCGTCGCCTGCCAGGCATGTCCGAGCTGGGTCGAGAGCAGCAGATAGTGGTAGTGCTCCTTCTGCAGGACGGCCGCCATCGCCTCGTACTGCGGGCCGTACAGCCACTCCCGCGGGTCGGCCGAGAGGACGAAGAACATCGAGTCGCGTTGCGCGCCGCTCAGCGTGGAGGCGAGATGGAGCGGCGAGTGCTCGACGATCGCCTGCTGGTCGCCACCGAACGGCAGGGGCGCGTTCACGGTGACCGGTGTCCGGATCGCTGCCTGGAAGTAGCCGCTCATCGAGATCGCCGCAGAGAAGACGTCGGGATGACGCAGGGCGAGCATCGACGCGCAGTAGGCGCCCTCCGAGTAGCCGAAGATGGCGCGTGCCGCGGGGCTGACGATCGTCCGGAAGTTCGAGTCCACGTACCCGACGACCGTCTTGGTGAAGTACGTCTCGAGCCACTGCCGGCCGTCGTGCGAGTCGACGCACTCGGTGTCCGGCATCGGGGCCCCGTAGTGGGCCGCGAACACCATGATGAGCGGGGGGATGCGGCCGCTCGAGATCAGCTGGTCGAGCATGCCGCCGATCCCGATGGCACGCACCCAGTTGTCGTACGACCAGGGGACCTCGTAGACGACAGGGTAGCGGCGCGACCCT
>DASVZT010000194.1:0-1658 GCA_036391495.1 Candidatus Limnocylindrales bacterium | reverse complement strand
GAGCCGCCGGCGCTCGACGCCGACGGGGCGTTCGTGGCCGATGTCCGGATCCGGCATCGCGGCAAGCTCGTCCGTGCGCGCGTCCGCCCACCCTCGGCCGATCCCGGCACCTGGACGCTGGCGGTCGACGAGCCGGTCTGGGCGGCTGCGCCCGGGCAGGCCGCGGTCCTGTACGACGGCGAGGCCGTCCTCGGTGGCGGACGGATCGTGCCGGCGGGGACCAGGGGCACGGCAACGTGCTGATCGGCCCCGCGTTGCCGCTCTCGGTGCTCGTCGGCCTCTTCCACACCGCCCTCTACGTTCTCGTCCGCGGGTCCGCCGGCAGGCAGCTGCCGCTCGTCTTCGTCGCGGCCGTCCTGGGTGCGTGGGCGGGAGACGCTCTCGCCGGACGGATGGGGATCGACCTCCTGGCGATCGGCGACTACCGGCTGATCGGGGCGTCGGTCGTCGCCTGGATCGGCATCGGCCTCGTCGCGGTCCTCGCGGTTCTCGGGCCGGCCGATCGTCCCATCCAGCGCTGGCGAGGCGGACGATGACGGGTCGTCGCCGCCGCACTGCCTGGGGCAGGCCGCGGGCGTCGCGCGATCCGGCCGCCGTGTTCCTGCGCGGACTCGGCATCGGCGCGCTGGTCGGGGCTGCGATCGCGGGTTCGCGGATCTGGCTGTCCGTCCGCCGCCTCCGAGGATCCCGGAAGGGCTGAGGATCCCCGGGGCTGCTGAGGGTCCCCGGGGGCTGCCGAGGGTCCCCGGGGCTGCTGAGGATCCCCGGGGCTGCTGAGGATCCCCGGGGCTGCTGAGGATCCCAAACGGCCGACGATCCCGGGGGGATGAGTCTCTCCGCCTGGCGGCACTGGTACCGGTCCCGCCCAGGACCCCCAGCGCGGTTCGTTGACGAGTCGCACCGGTTTCCCGGACCCCTGGTGCGGTCGTGGGCGGTGCGGTGGATTCGAGCCTCGCCGAAGGTCATGGACATCGCCGTTCGTCCTGGTGAAGATGGCCCAGCCGTCCAGGCAACGGCGCTCGGCACAAGTCCGGGCATCCAGGCAAGGCACCACCAGGCATCTCGGGGACCACGATGGACACGACACTCTCTCACTCCGTGAGCCGGGCTCGGCTCGCCGGCGCGGCCGCGTCCGCCGCCCTCCTGCTCGCCCTCGTCGGACCGTCGGTCGCGCTCGCCGCGAACACCGGCAAGACGACGATCTGCCACGACACCGCCAGCGCGACCAACCCGTGGGTCGGGATCACGGTGAGCGGCAACGCGACCCAAACGGGTCACAATGGCGACCCGATTCTGGTCGGGCCGACATCGCACGGGGCCTCGCCCTTCTCCTCGCCGTCGACGTGCGGGCAGGCATCCGGCGGTTCGGGCGGGACCTCGAACGGCGGTTCGGGCGGGACCTCGAACGGCAGCTCGACCGTGGGCACCGGCGGTCCGGGCGGAACGCCCGCCCCGACGAACGACCCAGGCACGACCGCTCCGCCGCTGTCGGGCGACACGGCCCACCCGGGCGACCTGACCGGCGCCGTTCTCGGCATCACGTCGAGCCGGGTCGTCACGTCGGCCACGGGCGCGGTTCGCGGCACCTGGTCCACGGTGCCGCTCCCGCCGACCGATACGGTGCCGGGCAGCGCCGACGCCCGCACCCTCGGGCTGGG
>DASVZT010000193.1:0-7185 GCA_036391495.1 Candidatus Limnocylindrales bacterium | reverse complement strand
CTGCTGACCGCGGTCGGCCGCGTCCAGCGCCCGGTCATGCTCAAGCGCGGGTACGGCGCGACGATCGAGGAATGGCTCATGGCCGCCGAGTACATCGTCAGCTCGGGCAACCCCAACGTCATCCTGTGCGAGCGCGGCATCCGCACGTTCGAGACCTACACCCGCAACACCTTCGACGTCGCCGCCGTCCCGCTCCTCCATCACCTGACACACCTGCCGGTCATCGTCGACCCGTCGCACGCGACCGGCAAGCGCTGGCTCGTCAAGCCGCTTGCACTTGCAGGCGTGGCCGTCGGTGCCGACGGCGTGATGGTCGAGGTCCACCCCACCCCGGAGAAGGCACTCTCCGACGCCGAACAGCAACTCACCTTCCGCGAGTTCCGCGCGATGATGGACGCCATCCGCCCGATCCACGACCAGGTCCGCTCGCTCGAGGCTGAGCCCGTCCTCGCCGGCGCGGCCCTCCAGGTCGGCGGCATGAGCAAGCACTGACGGACGCGACGAATGACTTCCGCTCCCGGGCGCACGCGTGACGACGCCGCCCTGATCAGACCGGCCGCTCGCCTCCGGGGCGAGGTCCGGCTGCCCGGCGACAAGTCGATCAGCCACCGCGCCCTCCTGCTTGCGGCCCTTGCCGAGGGCGAGAGCACGATCGAGGCGGCCGGCGACGGGGCCGACGTGCGGTCGACCGCGGCAATCGTCCGGCGGCTCGGCGTCCGGGTCGAGCGGCTGGGCGAGGACGGCGGACGAGTCGACTACCGTGTCGTGTCGCCCGGCGTCGACCAGCTGGTGGAACCGGACGATGTCCTCGACTGCGGCAATTCGGGGACGTCACTGCGCCTTGTCTCCGGCGTCCTGGCCGGGCTCCCGGTGTACGCCGTCCTCGACGGGGACGCTTCGCTGCGGCGCCGCCCGGTGGCGCGGATCGTCGAGCCGCTGCGGGCCATGGGTGCGACGCTCGGCGCCCGCCGCGGGGACACGCTGCCGCCGGTCACCATCGTCGGTCGCTCGCCGCTCCGGGCGATCGACTACACGACCCCGGTCCCCAGCGCGCAGGTGAAGTCGGCGATCCTGCTGGCGGCGCTCCGCGCGGAGGGCCGCACCACCGTCCGCGAATCGGTCGGGACCCGCGACCACACCGAGCGGATGCTCCGGGCGCGCGGGGTCGCCGTCGAGCGAGCGGAGACAGAGGTGTCGGGCCGTCTGCCCGGCGGGGCCACGGGCGGTCCGGCGCGCGGTGGGGGCGGCGGCGCGGTCGGTGTCGCCTGGTCCATCGAGGGTGGTCTGCGCCTCCGGGCCGTGCACGAGCGCGTCCCGGGGGACGTCTCGGCCGCGGCGTTCTGGCTCGTCGCCGCCGCGATCCACCCTGACGCGTCGCTGAGCCTGCGTGACGTCGGCGTCAACCCGACCCGGCGCGCCGTCATCGACATCCTGCGTGCGATGGGCGCTCACATCGACGAGCAGACGGCCCGAGCCGACGACGGCGTCGGAGAGCCGGTCGCGGCGCTGACCGTCAGCTCGAGCGACCTCCGGGCCGTCGAGCTCGGGCCGCGCGAGGTCGCCTCGGCCATCGACGAGATCCCGATCCTCTGCCTGGCCGCCACGCAGGCGCGCGGCACGACCGTCATCCGGGGAGCCGGCGAGCTCCGCAACAAGGAGTCCGATCGGATCGCCGGCATCGCCGCGGGACTGGCGGCGCTCGGCGCACGGATCGAGGTGACCGGCGACGAGATCACGATCAGCGGACCGACGCGACTCTCCGGCGCCGAGACCGACTCCCTCGACGACCACCGCCTCGCCATGACGTTCGCGGTCGCCGGCCTGGTCGCCTCGGGCGACACGACCGTCGGCGCACCCGCGAGCGCCGACATCTCCTACCCCGGTTTCTTCACACAGCTCGAAGGGGTGCGCGCATGACGAAGCGAGTCGTCCTCATCGGACATCCCGTCGCCCATTCGCTGTCCGGGGCGATGCAGCAGGCCGCCTTCGACGCTCTCGGCATCGACGCGACGTACGAGCTGTGGGACCGCACCCCACTGGCGCTCGCCGATGCGATCGCCGAGATCCGCGGGGACGACTTCCTCGGCGCCAACGTGACCATCCCGCACAAGGAGCGCGTCGTTCCCCTCGTCGATCGTCAGACCGAGGAGGCCCACGTCACGGGGGCGCTGAACACGATCACGCGCGAGGGGAAGCGGCTCGTCGGCCACAACACTGACGTGTCCGGCTTCCGTGTCGCCCTCGACAGGCTCGTCGGGCGCCAGAAGATGCCCCGGCAGGCGGTCGTCCTCGGGGCCGGCGGCGGCGCGCGGGCGGTCGTCTTCGGCCTCATCACCGAGGGCTTCCAGCGCGTCGTCATCTTCAACCGGCACCTCCACCGCGCCGAGGCCCTCTGCAAGCACTTCGGCCGCAGTGCCGCCCACATGGAGCTGCGGGCGATGCCGTGGCACGAGTCCGTGATCGAGGCGGAGCTGGCCAAGACGCGCGTCCTGATCAACGCGACGTCGATCGGGCTGACCAGCGACGAGTCGCCGATCCCCGCCGACTTGATCCACCCGGACCTGCTCGTGCTCGACCTCATCTACCGTCAGACCAGGCTCCTGCGCGACGCTGCCGCGGCCGGCTGCACGACGACGGATGGCGAGCTGATGCTGCTCCACCAGGGCGCCGCCTCGTTCACGCTCTGGACGGGACAGGCTGCCCCGCTCGACCTGATGCGCGAGAAGCTCGCTGAGGCCCGCGCGGCGGGCACGGTCTCGACCGGGGGCGAGGTCCCCAGCGGATCGGCGCCCGCCGACGGCGGCGCGGGCTCCTCGGCAGCGGGGACTGGGTCGGGGGTCGCCGGCTGACGTGGGCAGGCTGCGCTTTCTGACCGCCGGCGAATCGCACGGCCAGGCGCTCGCCGTCACGCTCGAGGGCGTGCCCGCCGGTCTCGCGCTGACCGCGGAGGACCTCGCGGCCGACCTCGCCCGCCGTCAGCGGGGCTATGGCCGTGGCGCCCGTCAGGCGATCGAGAGGGACCGGGCCGAGATCCTCGCGGGCGTCCGGCACGGGCGGACGCTCGGCTCCCCGATCCTGCTGCTCGTGCGGAACCGCGACTGGGAGAACTGGACGCGGGTGATGCAGGTCGAGCCGCTCACCGACGAGGAAGCGGCGGAGCTCGTCGCGGCCGCGGCCGAGGGCAACAAGCGCGCGACCCCGGTGACGCGTGTCCGTCCGGGACATGCCGACCTGGCCGGGGCCCTCAAGTACGACTTCGACGACGTCCGCAACGTGCTCGAGCGCGCCTCCGCCAGGGAGACGACCGCGCGCGTCGCCGCCGGCGGGGTGGCCCGGCGCCTCCTCGGCGAGCTCGGCATCGACATCTGGTCCTTCACGGCCGAGGTCGGTGGCGTCGCCGTCGATCCAGAGAGATGCACGCGCGCGCGCGACGACGCCGACGCCAGCCCGCTCCGCTGTCCCGATCCCGAGGCGGAGGCGCGGATGATGGCGCGCATCGACGAGGCGCGGGAGCACGGCGACACGGTCGGCGGCGTCTTCGAGGTCGTCGCGCGGGGCGTGCCGATCGGGCTCGGCAGCTACGTGCACTGGGACCGCCGGCTCGACGCAGCCCTGGCGGCGGCGGTCATGAGCATCAACATCGTCAAGGGAGTCGAGCTCGGGCTCGGGTTCGAGCAGACGCGGCGGTTCGGCTCGGCTGTCCACGACGTCATCGAGGGCCGCGACACCGACGGTGCGTGGCTGCATCGCTCGAACAACGCGGGAGGCCTGACCGGTGGCGTCTCGAACGGCCAGCCGATCGTCGTTCGCGGAGCCGTCAAGCCGATCTCGACGCTCGCCCGCGCCCTGCCGTCGGCGGACCTCGTGACGGGTCGTCCGGTCGACAAGGCGCACTACGAGCGGAGCGACATCAGCGTCGTCCCCGCGGCCGGTGTCGTCGGAGAGGCGATGGTCGCGCTCACGATCGCCGACGCGGTCCTGGAGAAGTTCGGCGGGGATTCGCTCGGCGAGACCCGCGACAACCTCGAGCGGTACCGGGCGCGCATCGCCCGCGGCGTTCGCGGGCCGGTCGACGACGACTCCGAGGCCGCCTCCGGCGGGGACGACTAGGCGGCAGCGAGATGGACGTCGTCCTCGTCGGGCTGCCCGGCAGCGGGAAGAGCGCGGTCGCCCGCCGCCTTGCGAAGCACCACGGTGCGCAGCTCGTCGACCTCGACGAGTCCATCGAATCGCTCGCCGGCCGGCCGATCCCCGACATCTTCGCGGCCGAGGGAGAGGCGGGCTTCCGGAGCCACGAGCGCGACGCGATCGCCCGGCTCGGGCCGGCCGACGAGACACCTGCTGTGCATCGCGTCATCTCCACCGGTGGCGGCGCCGTCGTGGACCCCCGCAACCGCTGGGTCCTCTACCGCGATCGTCTCCCCGTGTGGCTCAGCGTCCGACCGGAGATCGCCGCGCAGCGCCTGCGCCGCTCACACGTCGAGCGGCCGCTCGTTGCGGGACGCGATCCGATCGGGGCCGTGCGGGCACTGGCCGCCGCGCGCGAGCGCTTCTACGCCGCGGGAGTCGAGGTCGACGGTCACGCAGAGGTCGCGAGCGTCGTGCGCCAGGTCGAGCACGCCATCGAGGGCCGGCGGACGCAGGGCGCCGGGCAGGGAACGGCCCTCCTGCGCGCCCGGACGCGGATCGGCGACATCGTCCTCGGGGACGGGATCGCGGCGACCGAGATCGCCCGCGTCCTCGACGGCCTCGGCCGGCGACGGACCGTCGTCCTGTCGGAGCCGGGGGCGTGGTCGATCGTCGGGGAGGACCTGCTGGCTGCTCTTCGGCGCAGCGCCCTGGCGGTCGACGTGGTCCTGCTGCCGCAGGGCGAGCCGGCGAAGCGGCTGTCGATCGTCGAATCGGTGGCGCGCGAGCTGGCCAGGCTCCGCGTCGAGCGGTCGGATGTGATCGTCGCGGTCGGCGGCGGCGCGCTCGGCGATACGGCGGGCTTCGTGGCCGCGACATGGCTGCGCGGCGTCCGCATCGTCCACCTCCCGACGACGCTCGTCGCCCAGATCGACTCGTCGATCGGCGGCAAGACGGCCGTGGACCTGCCCGAGGGCAAGAACCTCGTCGGCGCCTTCCACCAGCCCCAGGCCGTCGTGGCGGACGTCTCGCTCCTGCGGACACTCCCCGAGCGGGAGACGCGGGCCGCGCTCGGCGAGGCGGTCAAGATGGCCGTCCTCGGCGACGAGCGTCTCTTCGAGCTGCTCGAGGAGCGCGGCGAGGAGCTGGCGACCGGGGCGGAGAGCGCCTTCGCGTCGGGCGCCGTCGCCGAGCTGGTCGAACGCTGCGCGTGGGCCAAGGTCGAGGTCGTGGCGGCCGACGAGCGCGAGGTCGGCTCCGCGGGCGGCCGCATTGCGCTCAACCTCGGTCACTCGCTGGGTCATGCCGTGGAGGCGGCGGGCGGCTACGAGGACCTGCGCCACGGCGAGGCGGTCGCGTTCGGGCTGCGCGCCGCGGTCGGGCTCGGACGGTCGCTCGGGATCACCCCGGACGCGCGGGCAGGGCGGATCCTGGCGCTGCTGGAGCGTCTCGGCCTTGGGCGCGGCGTCCTCCCCTACTCGCCCGAGGCGGTCCGTGCCGCGCTCGTCGCCGACAAGAAGCACGCCGGCGGCCGCCTGCGCTGGGTCCTCCCGGATGAGACCGGTGTCGTCGTCCGCGACGACGTGTCGGACGAGCTGGTCGAGGCCGCGATCGCGGACCTCGTCGGGGCGGAGGTGGCGGCATGACGCGGGTCCTCGTCCTGGAGGGGCCGAATCTCAACCTGGTCGGGACGCGCGAGCCCGGGATCTACGGCCGCCAGACGCTCGACGAGATCCACGCGTCGATCGCGCGGCGGGCGGACGAGCTCGGGATCGATGTGGGCTTCTTCCAATCAAACCACGAGGGCGCGCTGATCGACCGCCTTCACGAGCGCGACTTCGACGTGGCGATCGTGAATGCAGGCGGCCTGACGCACACCTCGGTCGCGCTGCGCGATGCGCTCCTCGCGGTGGAGCGACCCTTCGTCGAGGTCCACCTCTCCGACCCGTCACGGCGCGAGTCGTTCCGCCAGGTCAACTTCCTGCATGACATCGCGCTGGAGTCGATCGTCGGTCTCGGCCCACGGGGGTACCTGCTCGCGCTCGAGTCGATCGACGCGTGGGTCCGGGAGCGGGAGGCGTCGGCGCCGGAGCACGAGAATGGCTGAGGACGTCGAGCTGCGGCGTCTTCGACGGAGGATCGACGCGCTCGACCGCCGGATCGTCGCGCTGCTCCACGAGCGCGCCTCGCTGGTCCTCGACGTCGGCCGGACGAAGCAGGCGCTGGGACGGCGGGCGATCCGCGACTTGGACCGGGAGCGCGAGGTCCTGGTGCGGATCGCCATGGCGAATGACGGGCCCTTGCCCCAGGCGGACCTGCTCGCCTTCTACCGCTCGCTCATGGCCGCGTCCCGGCGGCTGGAGGCGGCCGACCGCCGGGCGGCCCGGGTTCGGGCGTCGCTCGAAGGCTCGGCGGGGCCGAGGGGAGCTGCGCGGCCGAGCGGGTCGCGGGGCTCGGCTGGGTCGAGGGGGTCGGCAGGCTCGGCGGGGCCGAGGGCAACGGGGGGATCGCGGGGATCGGGGGGATCGGACGAGGAGCGCGGCCCCTCCTGACGCCCTGCGGTCGGCGATTCTCCTGGCAGGGCTAGATCTGGGGTATCCCGCGGGATAAGACGTCGCTGGACCGGGACGGGAGGCCGCCCGACCGGCCGGGTGGAGCGTCGTCCGTGCGGGGGACGCCGCTCCGAGCTCGCCTGAGTGGGTCGCAACCCACCCCTGACCGTCCTATCGGGCCCGCTGCCCAAGAAGTAGCCCTGGGAGGGCAATCGAGATCGACATCGGGCTCGCGGGGCTCGCGCCCATCGGACGTCCGCGTGACCGACGCGTGTGGGGAACTCACGGCTGGGCGCTGGGCGCGCCGAGCGCCGGTCGCCCGGCCACCACGTGCGCGCCGCGACCCGCAGCGCTCGGCGCGCCCGCAGCGCCCGCCGAAGCGCCCGCCGCCCGCAGCGACGTCACGAGCCGGCCGAGCGCATCCACGTCGTCTCCGCGCGGTCCGAGCGCGTCGACGAGCGCGGAGGCGACGATCACGCCGTCGGCGCCCGCCCGGGCGAGCAGG
>DASVZT010000192.1:0-11592 GCA_036391495.1 Candidatus Limnocylindrales bacterium | reverse complement strand
GTCGCCGGCGCCATGTGCGTCGTCGTGGCGCTAGGCGCCGGTCTCGCGCTTCTCCTTCGGGCGGTGCTCCTCCGGCCCGATCCACCCCCCGATCCGCTCCGGTAGGCCGGCAAGGCTGGCGCTCCCGAGCGCGCGGAGCATCGCGTCCTGGGCTCCGAAGAAGACATCGTGGACGTCGCAGTAGCCGTCGACGCCGCATGGTCCGCCGCGCAGGACGCACGTCCGCCGGCGACTGTCGCCCTCGACGGCTTCGACGACGTCGAGGATCGTGATGTCCGTCGCGGGCCGGGCCAGGGTGTAGCCGCCGTTCCGGCCCGGGGTCGCCTCCACGAGCGAGGCACGGAGCAGGTCGCTCATGACCTGCGGGAGGAAGCGCTCGGGGATGCCCATCCCCTCGGCGATCCGTCGCGTGCTCATCGGCCCGTTGCCGCCGCGACGGGTCAGGGCGAGCATCGCGCGGACGGCGTAGTCGCCGCGTCGGGTGAGCTCGAGTCGCATGCGCGGAGTATGCAAGGGGCCGCCAGCGCGCGCCCGCGTCAGCGCGCGCCCGCGTCAGCGCGCGCCCGCGGCCGCGGAGTCCTCGAGCTCAGTGCGCGCCCGCGTCAGCGCGCGGCCGCGACCGCGGCCGCGGAGTCCTCGAGCTCAGTGCGCGCCCGCGTCAGTGCGTGCCCGCGTACCCGGTCAGCTCCACGTAGGCCTCTCCCCCGAGCGGCCGTCCGTCGCGGATGGCGCTGATGTGCTGCGATCCCTCCCAGTACACGACGCCCGTCGTCGCCCGCGTGTCCAACTCCTGGTCGGCGACCGTCGGGACGAGGTCGACCGCGAGGCGCTCGCCCGGGACCGAGATCCGCCAGCCGGCCGGGTAGGTCGCGCCGGTCCCGGGGCTCGTCCATGTCCGCGTCGTCGTCACGGTGAACGCCGTTCGATCCAGGTGAGTTGTCCGCCCGTCGGGCCCGACGATCGTCCCGTAGGCGAGCGGGTGCCCGCCCGACCTGTCGCGCACGAGCGAGAGCGTCAGGTCCGTCCCGTCAGCCAGCTCGACGGCGAACCAGTCCCAGCCGCCCGCCCCGACGGAGATGAAGTCGCCCCACTGGTGGTCGAACCAGGTCTCGCCGGTGACGGCGATCCTGCGTCCGCCGATGTCGAGCGAGCCGGTCGCGGTCATCCGCGTCCGGGAGTAGTAGTAGGAGCCACCGGCCGGGCCGAAGTCGATCCAGCCGTTCCCGCCGTGCAGTGCGGGAGGCTTGGTCGTCGCCAGCGCAAGGTCGAGCCCGAGGCCGCCGGGCGATCTGGCCGCCGTCGCCTCGGCTGACGACAGCTCGGCCGACAGTCGATCGTTTCCTCCGCCGCCCGTCATCGACCAGGCCGGGTTCGCGGCCGTCGCCGGGTTCGCGGCCGTCGCCGGGTTCGACGGGTCGGCCCCGGTCAGCCGGAGCGCGAACCCCGTCGGCTGCCCGTCGGGCCCGCGCGGCGATCGGTCGACCTGCGGCCCGACCTCGCTCCGCTGCTGGTAGAAGAATCGGCCGCCCGACTCGTCGGTGATGGCAAGGTTCGACGCCCAGCTGACGGGGAAGTCGCCGCGCTCGGCCCGGAAGATGACGAACTCGAAGCCGTAGCGGTGACCGGCGGCATCCCGGAGGTGGCCCGTGTCGTACCACCACTCGGTCAGGCGGTCGTGCGGGCCGTCGGCGCGCGGGAAGACGATCGGCCGGGGGTCGTGCGCCGGCGAGGGCGGCGCGACCGTCGCGGGCGGCGAGGGATGGGCGGCGGGGACGTTGGCGAAGATCGGGCCGGCGCAGCCGGCGACGAGCAGCGCGACGCCCAAGGCGGAGGCGATGACGCCCAAGGCGGGGGCGATGGCGCCCAAGGCGGAGGCGATGGCGCGACCGATTCCCGCGGCGCGACCGATTCCCGGGGCGCGGTCATTTCGCCCGCAAGGAAGGGCCAAGTCCTTCGACCCGACCTCCCGCGCAGTCGTTCGAGGGCCGAAAGCGCCGCCCGACTGTTCGCGGGGCGCCCGCTGACGCTCGAGTCCCGGGCCTTCTGGGCGAAGGAGGGGTCGTCTCGACGGCCCTGCGACGGCGGAAGCCCCACGGATGACCACGGTGCGGGAATCCGCGGGCAGATGCTCGTACCGGACGGCCTGATGCTCGTACCGGACGGCCTGATGCTCGTACCGCTCGATCTGCTGCTCATACCGCGCGGCCTGAAGCTCGTGCTCGGGCGCTCGGCTCATCGGACCAGCGCCTCCTGCTCCGCTTCCGTGCGCGGCAGCCGCGTCGCGACCCAGCGCTCCAGCGGGGCCGGGATCCACCAGTTCCAGTGGCCGAGCAGGCGCATGGTGGCCGGCACGAGCAGCGCGCGGACAACCGTCGCGTCGAGCGCCACGGCGATCGCCACTCCAAGGCCCAGCGCCTTGATCAGCACGATGTCAGCGAACGCGAACGACCCCGCGACGACCACGACGATCAGCGCCGCCGACGTGACGATCCGCCCGCTCCGCTCCAGGCCGCGCGCGACGGCCTCGCGGTTGTCGCCCGTCGCGTCCCAAGCCTCCTTCATGCGCGTGAGCAGGAACACCTCGTAGTCCATCGAGAGCCCGAAGAGGATGCAGAACAGGATCACGGGTTGCGTCGTCTCGACATATCCGAGCGGCTGGAACCCGAGGAGCGCCGACAGGTTGCCGTCCTGGAAGATCCAGACGAGCGCACCGAACGACGCGACGATCGACAGCGTGTTCATGACGAGGGCCTTCGCCGGGAGCACGACCGATCGCAGCAGGACGAACAGGACAAGGTACGTCGCCACGAGGATGAAGAGGCCGGTTCGCGGGAAGTCGGCGGCGACGCGCGACACGACGTCGGTCACGTTGGCCGCGCCACCGCCGACGAGCACGGCCAAACCAGCCGGCGGTGCCAGCGGACCGGCCGGATCTCTCAGGTCGTGGACGAGCGCCTTGCCCTCGGGCCGGTTCGGGCCGTACGGCGTCACGACGGTGAACGCGGCGATGTCGCCGTTCATCGTCGCGCCGGCGACCGTCGCGGCGAAGCGATCCGGCGGCCCGCCGGGCGACCCGTAGAGCAGCTGGTACTGGGCGAGCGTGATGCGCGGGTCGATGTCGACCGGACCGGACACCCTCGTCACTCGCGGATCGGCCGCCAGCCGGCGCGAGTACGCGTAGAGCCGCGCGACGTTGGCGGGATCGGCGGCGGGACCCGGCGTCCTGATGGCGAGGATGAGCGGCGCGAACGGCCCCTCCCCGAACTTGGAGGTCAGCAGGTCGTAGGACGCGCGGGACGGCACGGACGGCGGCAGGATGGTCGCGTCGGGCGCGTTGAACGTCACGTGGAGGAAGGGCAGGCCGAGCGCGAGGAGGAACGCGAGGGTCGGCACGAAGATCGTCAGCGGCCGCTCCATGACCCACCGGGCGAGGGCGGCCCATCGGCCGGTCCCTTCCTCGCCGGCATGCGCGTGCCGGATGGCAAGCGCGTCGATGCGGGGACCGAGGATCGACAGGACCGCCGGCAAGAGGGTCAGGGCCGCGAGGACGGCCAACCCGACGACGATCGCGCCGGCGATGCCGACCGAGCGCAGAATCATGAACTCGAACAGGACCAGGCCGCCGAGACCGAGCAGGACGGTGACGCCGCTGAAGAACACGGCCCGCCCGGCCGTCCCGACGGTGACGCGCACCGCCGACTCGACCGCCTCGTCGCGGGGAGCGCCCGCCGCCAGCCGCCGACGCAGCTCCTCGCGGAAGCGGCTCGTCATGAGCAACGAGTAGTCGACGCCGAGGCCGAGGCCCAGGAGCGTGGCGAGGTTCAGGACGAAGACGCTCATCGGCGTCAGGCTCGCCAGGACGTAGATGATCGCGAGGGCGGTCGCCACCGCGGCCCCGCCGACCACCAGCGGCACGCCCGCCGCGACGACCGACCCGAAGACGAGCAGGAGCGCGATCGCGGCCAGCGGGAGCGAGACGAACTCGCTGCGGCGGAGGTCCGTCTCGGATACGGTTTGGACGTCCCCGTAGAAGGCCGGCCCGCCGGCAAGGGCGACCGACAGGCCCGGCTCCTGGTGCAGTCGGGCGGCGATCCCGGGCAGGCCCAAGGGTGAATCGTCCGCGGAGAGGTCCATGAAGACGACGTCGTAGGCGGTCCGCCGGTCATTCGACACCTGACTCGGGGCGAGCAGGTGCGATCCGATCGAGACCACGTGCGGCGCCGTCGCCACGTCGCGGACGGCGGCCGCCGCGGCGGCCTCGAAGGCGGGCGTCCCGGCGAGGAGTCCAGGCGAGGTCGAGTCGAGGACGATCACGAGGGCCGACGGCGGAACCCCGAGCCGCTCCTGGAGGAGGTCGCTGGCCCGCGACGACTCGAGGTCCGGGAGGACGAAGCCGCCGGCGCGGAGGACGCTCCCGGCGCGCGGGGCGAACGGGAGGGCCGCGACCACGATCAGGGCCCACGCCGCGACGATTCGCCAGCGACGGCGATAGGCAAAGCGGCCGAGCCGTTCGAAGCGGGTCACCTCCGAACCCTAGCGAACGGTCGCCGGAATGTCCGGCAGGCGTGGGGGGGGGCTCGAGGGGTCGGCCGGCGGTCGGTCGGTGGGGTCGGCCGGCGGTCGGTCGGTGGGGTCGGCCGGTCGGTGGGCATCTGCTACCATCGACCCCGTCCGACCCCTCGACCTGCGGAGACGTCGCCGGTGCAGCTGTTCACGATCGCGTTCCAGCACCCGATCGAGTTCGGGATCGCGACGGCCATCGTCCTGGCGATCCTGCTCACCGTGATGTTCTCGGCGCTGTCGGCCGAGGGTCCGCGTCGCGCCTGGGTCGGTTCGATCACCAGCCCGAACGCCAAGATCCTCTTCGGGCTGCTGTCCGTCGTGTGGGCGGTCGTCTTCGGTGTCGGCCTTCAGCTCGTCCCGCACGAGGGTGCGGCGTCGCCGTACGGTGGCATCGGGCTGATCGCCCTGTTCAGCGGCTTCTTCATCATGATGGGGTTCCTCTGGTCGGTCATCGGCGACTGACCGCCCGAGTCGGCGACTGACCGCCCGAGTCGGCGGGTCGTTCCGCCGGCTGGCGCTGGCTCTTGGCTAATCTCGGTCCCAGCGATCCTTATGCGACTGTGGCGGCCCGACCCAGTGCGGCCGATGCGGATCTCGTCGTCGACAGCCACCCTGCACGCGAGTTTCGAATCCCGCGGCGCTGCTACCGACGGATGCCGCCATGGCGGCGGGGAGCAACGCGCGACCACTCGCATAGGGCACGCTACAGCCGAGATTACGCAAGGAGACGCCGCCCCTGGCGCTCGCCCCTGGCGGTCGCCGCCCCTAGCGCTCGCCCCTGGCGGTCGCCGCCGCCGCTATGACCGTTGGCCCCAGGCGCTCGCCCCCGCCGCGATGGCCGTGGGCCCTTGGCGGTCGCCGCCGCCGCGATGGCCGAAGGCCCCTGGCGGCTGGCCGTCTTCTGGGCCGTCTCCTGGCCGTCTCTTGGCCGCTGGCCGCCTCCCGGCCGTCTCCCTGTCCCGCGCTCTGTCACCCGGCTGGACCGCGACGGGGTCGCCGCGTATCATCCTGTGACTTGCAGACTGCATAGACTTTATGCGCTCGCGGGCATGGCGGCGGCGGGCTGGCGAGCGGACGTGACAGTCGACCAGGAGGAGTGCGTGGACGCACAGGAGATCAGGCTCGCAGTGGCCCACCAGGACGCGGCTCGCTTGGCGGCCGAGGAGCCGTTCGTCAATCGCCGCGATCCCGCTCGTGCGCTGGGGCCCGACGGCAAGCCCGCCCGCAGTCGGCGCGCGCCGCTCTGGGCCGACGTCCCCGACGAGAAATGGGACGACTGGCGCTGGCAGCTGAGCAACCGGGTCAACGACCTCCACGAGATCGAGCGGATCCTCAACCTGACGGACGACGAACGCGAGGGCCTGTCGGCGCCCGACAAGTTCCGTGTCGACGTCACGCCCTACTTCATCAGCCTCATCGACCCGGACGACCCGAACGACCCCATTCGCCGCCAGATCATCCCGACGGCGAAGGAGCTCCGCTCGTTCACGGGCATGATGGAAGACTCGCTCGCCGAGGACCGTCACTCGCCGGTCCCGGGGCTCGTGCACCGCTACCCGGACCGTGTCCTGATGCTCATCACGACACAGTGCGCGAGCTACTGCCGCTACTGCACCCGGAGCCGCATCGTCGGCGACCCGACCCAGAACTTCAACCGCCGCGAGCACGAGGCCCAGCTCGACTACATCCGGCGGACGCCGCAGATCCGCGATGTCCTCATCTCGGGCGGCGACGGCCTGACCCTGGCCCCGAAGCTCCTCGAGTCGGTCATCCGCGGTCTGCGCGAGATCCCGCACGTCGAGGTCATCCGCATCGGGTCGCGCGTCCCGGTCTTCCTGCCGCAGCGGATCGACGACGAGCTCTGCGAGATGCTCGAGAAGTACCACCCGCTGTGGCTGAACATCCACGTCAACCACCCGGACGAGATCACGCCAGAGCTCGCGCGCGCCTGCGACAAGCTGACGAAGGCCGGCATCCCGCTGGGCAACCAGAGCGTCCTGCTCGCCGGCATCAACGATTGCGTCCACACGATGCGAGCGCTCGTCCAGCGCCTCGTCGAGGTCCGTGTCCGGCCGTACTACATCTACCAGTGCGACCTCGTCGAAGGCGCCGGCCATTTCCGCACGCCGGTCGGCAAGGGTCTCGAGATCATGGAAGGCCTGCGGGGCCACACCTCCGGCTACGCAGTCCCGCAGTACATCGTCGATGCGCCCGGCGGCGGCGGGAAGATCCCGGTCATGCCCAACTACCTCGTCAGCTACTCGGATCACAAGGTGATCCTGCGCAACTACGAGGGCTACATCACGACCTACGAGGAACCGACGGCTTACACCCCGCACGACTCCTCGACCTGTCGCTACTGCCAGCATCCGCGTCCCGAGCCGGGCCAGGAGGGGATCACCGCCCTGCTGGACGGCAAGAAGATGTGGATCGAGCCGTCCGGCTTCGAGCAGATCCACGCGCGCGGCAACCTCGAGCACCATCGGCTGCAGGACCCGTCGAAGTGGGTGCCGTACGGCGTCGGGGCGATCGAGGGGCGGACGGGCGAGCTCGCGGCCCTCGAGGCGGGGGCGCCCGGGGCGAACGGGTCCGACGGGGAGACGACGGCTTTGCCAAGGGACGGCCGCCGCGACGCCGATCGCGCGGCCGGCGAGCGCGGGTATGGCCCCGGCGAGGAGCCGCGCCCGGCCGAGGGGATGCCGACCGCCACCGCGAACCACGAGCTCCTGTAGGAGCGCCGGTAACCGCGTCCGGGTAGGCGCGCCCGGTAAGCGCGTCCCAGGATACGAGCGCCCGGCCCGATCTCTCCGGCCTCCGGTCCTCCATCCGCGACACTCTGTACTCCCGGCCGAACCTGCGTCACACTCGACGCACGCGGGACGTCCTCAGCGCAACGAGCAGGGAGGTTGGGACGTGAAGCTCGCGCACCTCATCGTGGGAGCGGCCCTGGCGGTCGCCGTCGCCGCCTGCAGCTCCGGGACTCAGCCGACCCAGTCGCCGAGTGTCGCCCCGACCGAGATCCCCAGTCTCGGCCCGTCGCCGTCGCCGACTGTGGTCGCCACGCCGTCGCCGAGCGCACCGGCCGCCACGCAATACAAGATCAAGAAGGGCGACACGCTCTACTCGATCGCCAGGCGCAACCACATCTCCCTCGACGTACTCCTGGCCGCCAATCCCCAGATCAAGAATCCGAACACGCTCAAGATCGGCCAGGTCATCTACATCCCGGCCAAGTAATCACCGATCGCCCCGCTCCTCCTCGCGCGAGAACGCCCCGCCGAACCGGCGGGGCGTTCTCATCTGTCGCGTCCCCCGCCACGCTCGGGGCGCGGGCTGGCGGGGACGCCGGGGCCAGGACGGATCGACACCTACGGCAGCTTGCCGAGAGCGTCGGTCGCGAGCGCCTGGTCGGCGGTCACGAGGATGAAGACGGTCGAGCCCGTCGCGTAGACGTAGACCTGCCCGGCCTTGCCCGGGGGCCCGAACAAGTTGACGTTCTTGCCCGAGATGGTCGTCGGCGTGATCGCGACGGGGCTGCCGCCCTGGGCCGAGCTCACGAAGAAGAGCGAAAGGAGCGTCGGGTCCGCGCCCGGGACGCTGAGCGCTCCGATCGTCATCGACTTGTCGGCGGCGACACCAAGAGCGGCCTGGACGGTCGAATCCGAGATCTTCAGGCGAGTCAGCAGGTCCGTGAGTGCCGCCTTGCCCGCGTCGCCCGTCAGCAGCGGCAGGTCGCTCGGCTTGGCGGTCTTGACCGTGAGCGTCTTGCCGCCGACCTGCGTCGGGATCGCCGCGATCAGCGCGCTGCCTGTCAGTGGCGAGGCGGACGCCGATCCCGACTCCGACGGCATCACCGACGCGGACGACGATGCGGATTCGCTCGGGGCGGCCGACATGGAGGCCGAGCCTGATGGGGCGGCGGAGGCCGACTCGCTCGGAGCCGCGGCCGACACGCTGGGGCTCGGGCTGGCAGCCGAGCTCGAGCACGCCGCGGCCACGAGACCCGTGGCGACGAGCAACACGAGGAACCGGATTCGGTTCGACATCGGATCTCCTTTCACCGGCGGTCGCCGGCTGCGTGTGTTGGTCGGACGGCCGCGCCGAGCGCAACGATCGCGCGAGTGGTCGCTGTCGTCGTCCGGCTCGGCGGCACGCGGAAGCGCCGAGCGGTGCCGCGGGACATCGTCGCGACAGGCTCCGGGCGGCGGCGACGCCCTCGGCGCGGCCCGGCCTTGCGTCTTCGTTGCGAGAGGCGGGACGAGGGCGTCGGCGACGCGACGAGGGACGCGGCGGTCGCCCCCTGCTCGAGGAGGCCTCGAGCCGGCCTCGCGGAGGCCTCGAGCCGGCCTAGAGCGGGTGTCCGAGGAGGATCTGGATCGCCTTCCGCACCTGGACGTCGGGCGAGACGCGCAGCTGCGCCGCGGTCATCCTCCGCAGGTCGTCGGGGACGACCGGCCGCAGGTCGGGTGCAAGGCCGACGATCACGTCCGGCACCAGCCCGTGGTGCCAGATCTGGTGGCCGTCCGGTGTCAGCCATTCGACGGTCCCGATCCGAAGCGCGGAGCCGTCCGGCAGGTCGTAGGTCGCGAGCACGGTGCCCGTCCCGAACGTCCGTACGCCCACGATCGTCGCGCGCTTCGGATCCTGCAGCGCGCCGGTCACGATCTCGGCAGCGCTCGCGGTGCCGTTGTCGACGAGCACGACGAGCGGGATGTTCGGGGCGAGGCCACCCTTCTCGACCGCGGTCGAGGTCTCCTTCAGCGATGCGTCCCGCTGGCGATAGACGACGCCGTCGGTGAGGAACTGGCTCGCGACGGCGACTGCGTCGGCCACGTATCCGCCCGGGTTGCCGCGGAGGTCGAGGATGACGCCCGTCGGATGCTCGGCGAGGAGGCTCCGCAGGTCCGTCTTGAACGTGTCGCCCGCGTTGGACGAGAACTGCTCGACGCGGATCATCCCGATCGACGTGCCGGGCACCATCGCGTACTCGACCGTCGGGATCTCGACCTTCGCCCGGGTGATCGTGAAGGTGATCGGCTCGGTCGCTCCCGCCCGGCGGACCGTCAGGGACACTGCCGTGCCGGCGGGACCCCGGACCTTCGACACGACCACGTCCAGCGGTGTCCCCTTGGTGGCCGAGCCGTTGACGTCGACGATGACGTCGCCCGGCCGCAGGCCAGCTCGATCGGCCGGGGTGTCGCGGAAGACGCCGACGACGACCGGCTCCTCGCCCGCCGTATCCATCTCCGCTCCGATCCCGGCGTACGAGCCGGACAGGGCGGCCTGGGACGTCGCGAGATCGTCCGGGGTCAGGAACGCGGTGTGCCCGGTGTCGCCGACCGCGTCGGTCATGCCCGAGATCGCCGCGTAGGCCATCTTCTTCGAATCGAGCGAGGTCGCGCCGACGTACTTCGTGTGGAGGAGATCCCAGGCTTCCTCGATGAGGCCGAGGTTCGCATCCCCGCTCGACGCAGACGGCGCCGACCGACCGATGAGCCCGGCTCGATCGACAGCCACCCCGGCGGTGAAGGCCGCGCCGGCGACGACCGCGACGAGGAGGGGCGCGAGGAACCAGGCGGCGATCAGGCCCCGACGGCCGCGCCCGGACGGCGCCGGCGTATCGGGCGTGTCGGGCGGCGGCCATGGCGCGTCGGTCATCGGCGACATCTTGCCTGCTATCCTCGAAGCCCGCCCCACCGCGCGGCACGCTCCCATCGCGCGTCGCGCCCTCGTCGAACGGGAGAGAGCTCCGTTGACCGAATCCGGCGCGACGTCACCGGGCCGCATCCGCCTTCGCCCCGAGCCCGTCGGCCTGCCCGATCCGTCGATCCAGCCGCCGATCGTGGCCGAGTCCGGCGACCCGTTCGCGGCACTGCGGATCGTCCACCTCCTCGCGCGACTCGAGCGCGGCACACCGGTCCTGCTGACCGACGTGGCCGACGCGCTCAACGCCGCCTGGCTCGACTGGCTCTTCACGCCCACGGTCGTCGCCGACGCGATCCTCCAGCTCCAGGCGAACTGGATGACCGACTACCGGAATGCGTCCGGGATCGTCATCGAGGACGGGCCCTACGGAACGGCCGTCACGCTCGAGGACTCGACGCGCGTCGACCCATGGCTGGTCCGGCAGGCCGGGCGGCTGGCGGCGGAGTGCCGGGAGCGGCTGCGCATCTTCGCGCGGAGCGATCGGGCAACCGGCGAGGGCTGAGGTTGACGACGGCTCGGAGTGCGGGGCAGGGTCTCGCGAGCGCGAGATCGCGGGTCGCCCCGGTCGGGTCGCACCTGGAGCTCCTGGACGTCGAGCCGGGGCGTGCAGCGGTGGACGTCGCCGAATCGTTCCGGGACCTCCCGGGCCTGGTGCTCCTCGAATCACTGCGGCCCGGACGGCGGTCGCGCTGGAGCTACCTGGCGGCCAACCCCCTGGCGGTCGTCGAGCGCCCGGCGCCCGGTCCGGACGTCTTTGCCGACGCACGACGGGAGCTCGCGCGCATGACGGCCGGCCCCGCGGCGGGCCATGCCGAGTCCCGGGGTGGCCGGTCGTCCGAGCCCGGGGAACGTGGGCCGTCCGATCATCCCCCGTTCGCCGGCGGCCTCGTCGGATTCCTGGGCTACGACCTCGGGCGCTGGCTCGAACGCCTGCCGTCGATCGCGCGCGACGATCTCGACCTGCCCCCTCTCCGGCTGGCGCTCCACGACTGGGTCGTGGCCTGGGATCGGCGAGCCGGCCGCGTTTGGCTGGCGGGCCGCGCCGTCGACGGGGACGAGCGCCGGTTCGAGCGGCGGCTGGCCGATGTCCGCGAGCGGTTGAGGGCCAGCGTCGCCCGGCCGTCGCCGGCAGGCACCACGGCGACGGAGGAGCCGATCTTCGCTTCGAACCTGGGGCGATTCGCCTACGAAGCCGCGGTGGAACACGTGCGCTCGGCGATCGCGGCGGGCGAGATCTACCAGGCGAACCTGGCGAGGCGGCTGTCGACCCCGTTCGTCGCCGACCCGTGGCCGCTCTACCGGCGGCTGCGCACCGGCGATCCG
>DASVZT010000191.1:0-13317 GCA_036391495.1 Candidatus Limnocylindrales bacterium | reverse complement strand
GGCCGACGACCTTCGCCACGGGCTTGGCGCCCGCCGTCCGCTCGTGCCCGACGTCCACGACGCCCGGACCGACGGCGCATCCGGGCAGCGTCGCCGGCGCGACATTGCCGCCGACGTCGACCGCGGCTGACGGGTCGTCCGAGGGACCGGCCTCGACGGTCCCGTTCGGCGTGGTCCTTCTCGCACTCGCCGGCGGCCTGGCTGCCGTCGGTCTCGACCGGGCGACGGGACGGGCCACCAGGCGGTGACCTCGCTCCGGGCGGCGCTCCGGGCGGCGCTCGCAGCGTCCGCCCTGGCAGGATCGACGCTCGCCGGCGGGGCGCTCGCCGCGCCCATCGCCGGCGGCGCGCCGCTCGGCGTCGTCCGCGACTGCGTCGGAGCCGGCACGAATCACGCGGCCGTCGTCGTTGAGCATGGCGACGGCCGCGTCGTGAGGGCCTGTGTCGCCTTTGCGTCGGCGGCGATCTCCGGGACGGACCTGCTCCGCCTCAGCGGAATCGAGTACGCGACGTCGAGCTATGCCGGGCTCGGCGACGCGGTCTGCCAGCTCGACGGCGAGCCGGCGACCTATCCGGCCGGCTGCTGGTCGGCTTCGAGCCCGTACTGGGTCCTGTTCGTGGCGCGCGTCGGGGGCAGCTGGGCGGTCGCGCCGGTCGGCATGAGCTCGCTCTCGTTCGGGGACGGGGATGCCGAAGGGTTCCGCTACCAGCCACAGGCGGGTGCGGCCCAGGCGCCGCAGTCGCCCGCCCGCTGTCCGAGCCCGAGTCCCACGGCGCCGCCCGCGACGGCGAGCCTTACGACGAGCGCGACGCCCCGGCCGGCGGCGAACCTGGGCACGACAGCGCCGTCGACCTCCACGCGGTCTACCTCCGCACCCTCGACCTCCGCAGTGTCGCCAGCGCTCGGTCCGGGCGGCATCGTCGCAACCCCCGCTGTCCCCGTCCCCGGCGGCGACGCGAGCCCGCTCGGCGGTGGGGCGGTCGTCCCCGGCGACACGGCGGCTTCCGAGTCTCTCTCCGCCCTGCCCACGCCCGGTCCCGCTCCTGCGGTCGCCGAGAGCTCCGCGCGCAGCCTGCCGGCCTGGCTCGCGGTGTTCGCCGCGATCGCCGTCCTCGGCGGCCTCGGGCTCGGCGCCGCGCGGCGGCGGGGGAGGAGCGTCCGCCGATGAACGCACGAGCGCTCCTGATGTGGGTCGCCGGCGCCCTCGTCGTCGATCTCGCCTCCGACAACCCAGTCGTCCGTGTCCTGGTCGCCCTCGTCGCCATCGACCTGCTGCTGGTGCTGACGCCGCGTGGACGCTCCCTCACACCGACCCTCGTCGCGGTCCTGGTGTTCGCGACGACCGCGCTCGCCCTGAACGTCGCCCTCAGTCACACGGGCCGGAACGTCCTCGTCCGCCTCCCGGACTGGCTGCCGCTGGTCGGCGGGCCGCTGACCCTCGAGTCGCTGGCATTCGGGCTCACAGCGGGCCTGGGGATCGGCGGCGCCGTCCTCGCGGTCGCGCCGATCTCGCTCGTCCTCGAGCCACACGAGCTGATCGACGCGCTGCCGGACCCGCTCGAGCGGAGCGGGCTCGCGATCGCAACCGCGCTCAACCTCGTCCCCGGTATCGGGCGGAATGCGGTCGCGATCCACGACGCGGAGCGGATGCGGGGCTGGCGGCCGCGTGGCGTGCGGTCGTGGTCGGAGATCCTGGTCCCCACGATCCTGACCTCGGTCGAGGACGCCCTTGCGCTCGCCGAGGCCATGGAGGCCCGCGCCTACGGGCTCGGGCGCCGGACGACATACGCGGTCCGCGGCTGGAGCGTGCGCGACGTCCTCTCGGTGTTCGGGGCGGTCGTCGCGGCCGGCGCGTTCCTGGCGGCCCGGCTGGCGGGCGTGCCGCTCGACTGGCAGCCATACCCGGCGGTCTCGCTCCCGCCTCTGCCGGCGCCGCTCATCGGCGCGGCACTCCTCCTCGCCCTCCCGGTGATCCCATGGCCGTCGCGACGCTCGATCGACTGACCTACGCCTACCCGGGATCGACGTCGCCGGCGCTCCGTGACGTCTCGCTCGACCTCGGCCCCGGGATCACGCTCCTCGCAGGACGGTCGGGGAGCGGCAAGTCCACGCTCCTCCGCGTCCTCGACGGGCTGGTCCCCCACTTCCATGGCGGCCGGATCTCGGGACGGGCCACGGCCGTCGGCGAGGACGTCGTCCGGACGCCGACGCGTCGCCTGGCGCGTCACGTCGGCTTCGTGTTCCAGGACCCCGAGCTCTCGTTCGTGTATGGCACCGTCGAGCGGGAGGTCGCATTCGCCCTCGAGAACGTCGGGATGCCGCGCGAGGAGATGCGCCGCCGCGTCGGCGAGGCCCTGGAGCGTCTCGGGATCGCGGGCCTGCGGACCCGGCAGGTGGGGACGCTGTCCGGCGGAGAGCGGCAGCGAGTCGCCCTCGCCGCAGCGCTCGTCCTGCGTCCGGCCGTGATCGCGCTCGACGAGCCGACCTCCCAGCTCGACCCGGTCGGCGCCGCGTCCGTCGTCGCCGCCTGCGTCGAGCTCGGGCGTGCCGGTCTCGCCGTCGTCGTCGCCGAGCACCGCCTCGAGCGGCTGCTGCCGGCGGCGGAGCGGGTCGTGCTCGTGACAGACGGGCACGCCTCGAGTCCCATGAGCGCCGGCGCGGCAGCGGCGGCCGGTCTGCCGTCCGCCCCGCAGGTCGTCGAGCTCGGGATGGCCGTCGGATGGCTGCCGCTCCCGCTGTCCGTCGTCGACGCGCGGGGCCGTGCCCCGGCGCTCGTCGGGCGAAACGGGTCGCGGCCGCGGGCGACCGGCGACGTCGCCTGGTCGTTCGAGAACGCAAGCCTCGGACCGACCGACGTCCCGGTCCTGGAGGCGATCGACATCGCGGGCCGTCGCGGGGAGATCGTCATCCTCGTGGGCCCGAACGGCCACGGCAAGACGACCCTGCTGCGCGCGATCGCGGGGCTCCGCGACCCTCTTGCCGGACGGGTCGAGCGGATCCCCGGTCGCGTCGCCTACGTGCCGCAGAACCCGGCGGCTGCCCTGCACCGTCCGACCGTTCGCGAGGAGATCCTCCTCACGCTTCGTCGCACGACATCGGCGTCCGCGAGCGAAGTGGAGACCGGCGCCGCGGCGATGCTCGCGCGACTCGGCCTGGCGGAGCTCGCGGAGCGCTACCCGCGTGACCTGAGCTCCGGGGAGCGGCAGCGCGTCGCGATCGCGGCGTCGATGGCCGGCTCACCCGACATCGCGATTCTCGACGAACCGACACGCGGGATGGACCGGGCGTCACGCGAGCGGATCGCATCCGTCATCCTCGGGCTGCGCGACCGCGGCGCGGCCGTCGTCGTCGCGACACACGACACGACGCTCGCCGCGGACATCGCCGACCGCGTCCTCGAAGTGCGCGACGGTCGCGTGGCCGAGCTCGGGCCACCGACACGCGCGCTCTCGGACGGGAGCCCGTACGCCACGCAGATGGGCGAGCTCTACCCGGAGGGGCCGGTGACCGTCGCCGGGGTCCTGGCCCACGTCGCCCGGTGAGGCTCACCCTCCTGTCGCTGGTCGGGCTCGTCCTCTTCGCCTGGCCGTTCCTCGGCGGATCGATCGCATCCGACGTGCCGGCGCTCGCCGTGGCGCTCGGATCCCTCGGGGCGCTCCTGGTCGTCGAGGTGGGGGCGCGGCGTCTCGATTCGCGCGGGATCGCCCTGCTCGCCGCGATCGCGGCGCTCGACGCCGGCCTCCGCCTCGCGCTCGTCACCGGCATCGGCGGCTTCAGCCCGATCTTCTTCCTCATCCTGTGCGCCGGCTACGCCTTCGGGCCGGCGTTCGGCTTCGAAGCCGGGGCTCTCGCGCTCGTCGTGTCGGCGATCGCCACCGGCGGGGTCGGACCGTGGCTGCCCTACCAGGTCTTCGCCGCCGGCTGGGTCGGCGTCGCCGCCGGCGTCGCGGGCGGTCTCGTCGCGGGGTACCGGAGAAGACGGCTCGCCGTCCCGACGCGCACCGACCTCCTCGTCCTCGCCGGCGTCGGCCTCGTGACGGGCTTCGCCTACGGTGCCCTGATGGACGCATGGGACTGGACGTTCTTCGCCGGCTCGCCGGACCTCGGCTGGGTCCCCGGCCTGCCACTCGCCGAGACGGTCGCGCGGTTCGTCCGCTTCTACCTGGTGACGTCGCTCGCGTACGACAGCCTTCGTGCGATCGGCAACGCGGTGCTCGTCCTCGCGCTCGGTGCGCCCATCCTGGCCGCACTCGGCCGGCTGCGGCGCCGGATGACGTTCGAGGTCGTCGCCTGACGGGTCCGCGCCGGGTGGGCAAGCGGGAGCGCCGCCAATTGCCGGCGGCGGCGCTCCCAGTGCCCGCGGTTCAGGCGACGGTGAAGGTCCCTTCCATGTAGCCCTTGCGGGCCGCCATCGCGGTCCCCCAGCCCGTCGCACCGGCGCCGCACGGATCCATGCAGTGCCAGGTGAAGGTGCCGGGTGCGCCCGTCGTGATCGTGAAGGTCTCACGAGCGTGCGCCGCGATCGGGACGTTGATCCCGAGAGCCGGGATCGTCAGGGTGTGGGAGACGGCGGCTGGATCGAGCGCCGACAGGGTCGTCGGGACGGCCGTGCCGGAGTTGGGGTCGGACACGTTGATGGGCGTCACGGTGAAGGTGCCGCCGACGATGCCCGCCGCCTTCGCGTAGATCTCGGATCCCTTGGGCAGGGCGGTCGCGTCGTCGAAGTTCGTGATCGTGATCGTGACCGTGCTGTTCGCCGGCAGGGTGACGTCGGACGGGACGAAGGCCGGGAACTCCTGCTTGCCGATCATGTCGCCGGTGACGATCGCGATCTGGAGATGTGCAGTCGCGGGAGCCGACGCCCCGCCTGCCGCGCCGACCGGCGCATTGATCGCCGGCCGCGCCGGGGACATGGCGCCGGCGGTCATCCCGCCGGCTGACATGGCGCCGGCGGAGGTGGAGGTCCCGGACACCGACGCGACGGTCGCGCCCTGCGCGGAGTTGGACGTGCCCTGGGCCGCTACGGCCGCCCCTGAGACGTTCGCGCTCGGGTCGGACGCACTCCCGGCGTCTGCGACGGGACCATACGTCCACGTCGGCTGGTTGCCCGAGCTGCATGCCGCAACGCTGATGGCGACCAGGCCGGCGGCGAGGCCGAGGCCGATGGTTCTGGATGTGGACCGGATCATGAGGACGCTCCGAATCTCGACCGCGCGGGCGGCGGTCCATCTTCCCGGCCACCGCGGTTCGGGGCCGGAGGTTCGATGGGCTCAGCATCGCCATGCGCAGGCACGCGCACCATCGGTCGCCAGCCCGCATCACCCGTCGGGCGAGCACCCCATTCGGGATGGGGCGTCCAGGGGATGCCAGCGTGCCGAACGGACCGGCGGCAGGGGCCACCAGGCCCGCCACGAACCTCGGCCGCGACCTCAGAACCGTGGTCTCAGAGCTCGATCAGTCCCCGCGCGATGGCGTACTTCATGAGCGCCGCCTTCGAATGGAGGTCGAGCTTGGTCATGATGTGGTCGCGGTGCGACTGCACCGTGTGCGGGCTCAGGACGAGCTCCGCGGCGATCTCGGCCGTCGTCCTCCCCTGCGCGATCAGGACGAGGATCTCGCGCTCGCGCTCCGTCAGGCCGTCGGACGGCGCCTCGTGCTCGCCTTCGCGCGCGCGCCGCAGGTAGTCGCCGACGAGCGCCTTCGCCACGGCCGGCGAGAGGTACACCTCGCCGCGCCTCGCGCTCCGCAGCGCGGCGAGGAGGTCGTTGACGTCGGCACCCTTCAGCACGTACCCGGACGCGCCGGCGCGGAGCGCCTGGTAGAGGTAGTCCTCGCGATCGTAGATCGTCAGGATGAGCACGCCGATCTCGGGATGGCTGCCCTTGATCTCCCTGGTCGCGGCGAGGCCGCCCATGCCGGGCATCGAGACATCCATGAGGACGACGTCGGGCCGCAGCTCGTTGGCGAGCGCAATGGCCTCAACGCCGGTCCCGCCCTGCCCGACGACCGCGATGTCCGGCTGGCTCTCGAGGAGCCCGACGATCCCCTGGCGGATGAGCGTGTGATCGTCGACGACGACGACACGGATCCGATCCATCTCAGGTGTCCTCCTCGACGGGAGCCTCGACGCGCAGCGTCGTCCCCTCCTCCTGGCTCGAGCGGATGTCCAGGCGGCCGTTGAGCAGCCGCACTCGCTCCTGCATCCCGATGAGGCCCACGCTCTCGTCGCCGGCACCATCCTGCGCGAGCGTGCGAGCCACGTCGAACCCGGTGCCATCATCGGCGATGCTGACCGACGCGATGCCGTCGCGCACGTGGAGGGCGATCGTCGCGTGCCGCGCGTTCGAATGCTTCGCCACGTTCGTGATCGCCTCCTGTGCGATGCGGAAGAGCGCGACCTCCATGTGCGCCGGCAGGCGGGGTGCGGGAACGTCCGATTCGACCGTCACCCGGACGCCGGCGTCCCCCAGCGCGCTCTCCGCGTACCAGCGGATCGCCGGCAGGAGCCCGAGGTCGTCGAGGACGGCGGGCCGCAGCCCCTGGATGAGTCGGCGCGTCTCGGCCAGCAGGCGCGCGGAGATCGCGCGAGCCTCGTTCACCCGTTCGAGCGCCGCCGGCGGGGCGTCGCCGAGGGAGTCACCGAGAGAGTCGCGGGCGCGGTCGAGCGAGATCGCGAGGGCCGCCAGTGTCTGGGCCGTCTCGTCGTGCAGCTCTCGGGCGAGTCGACGCCGCTCGTCCTCCTGCGCCGAGATGGTGCCCCGCAGGAGCTGGCCGAGACGGCTGGTCCGTTCCGCCACTCGCACCTCGAGCTCACGGTTCGTCCGCTCGATGGCCTCGGTGGCCGCCCGGAGCCGTCGCCGCATCGCCTCGAGGCTGTCGGCCAGCCGGCCGACTTCGTCCTCCGCGTGGACGGCGATCGGGCTGGCGAGATCGCCGCCGGCCATCCGCTCGGCCGCCGCGGTCAGCTCCTCGGTCGGCTTGACGACGCGGCGCGTGGTGATCCACGCCACGACGAGAGCCGCGAGGAAGCCGACGCCGGTCGTGAGGATGAGCTGGTCGCGCAGCTGGATCGGGAGGGCGAGCGCGACGTCGACCGGCTGCTCGAGGACGACGTAGAACGGTGTGTCGGCGAGCGGCACGACGGCCATGACGTGGGGCGCGAACGTATCGGTCGGCCCCGGCTCGTGCAGCTGAGCGGCCGCGGCGCCGGTCGACATGAGCGGCTTGATGACGGGGAAGTGCTTGCTCGGCTGACCGGGCTGCTCGTCGGGACCGACACCCAGGACGGCGATGCCGTGCGGATCGACGACCTCGAGGTGATAGCGCTCGACCGCCGGCCCGCCGGCCACCGACGGCGACGCGGACGCGGCGGCGGGACTGCCGAACGTGGCAGGCACGAAGTCGTTCACGCTGTCGTTCGAGACGGTATCGACGACCGCGACCGGGGCGGTCGTGTCGTCGCTCGCGCCGAGGCGGACCGCCACGGCCGCGAAGGGGACTCGCCCGGGAGGTGCCGCGCTCGCCTCCGAGACGGCGTATGCACCACGGACACCCGCGACGATCGCCGGGCCGGGCGAGGTCGCCGCCAGCTTCGCCTCGCCCGCGCCGTCGGACCCGAGCAGGTTCCCCGCTGCGTCGTAGAGACGAACGCCGGTGACGTCGAAGAAGGCGAACGGGTCCGCGCGGTCGAGGTGCGTCCGCAGATCGGCGGCCGCGCCCGGACGGGCCGGCACGGACGCCACCCCGTCCTCCTGCGCTGTTTCGAGCGCATCGGCCGCCACCCGCTCGAAGTCGCGGTCGATGATCCCGGCCGTCGTGAAGGCCGTCGTCAGCCGCTCCTGGTAGACGAGATCCGTGGCGCGTGAGATCGCCTGGAGATCCACGAGCGCGAGCACGCCGAACATGAGCGCCAGCCCGGCGATGACGTACAGCATGATCCGGCGCTGCAGACCGGGACGGAAGACCCGGTTCGCCGGCGGTCGCATGCGGTCGTGCCCGCCGTCCATGCTACGGACCGGACGGAGACGGGGATGCGGCCGGCGACGGGAGAGCTGGCGAGGAGGAGATTCCCGGGGCCTGTGACTGGGCGGCGGCTCGGATCGCGGCGAGCTCGGCGGCCGGGATCGACCACGCTGGGCGTGATGTCCCGTCCAGGCGACTCTGGCTCGTCAGCGGGTCGGTTCGGGCGAGCGTCCATGCCCCGGGTGTTCCCGCCAGGGTCGCGACCCACAGGTCGATCGTGAGCCCGTTGACGTGCAGGAAGGCCACCTCGTCGCCGGCCGGCGACCAGACCGGGGCGAAGCTCCGCCCGTCGTCGGTCACCCGGAGCACCTCGGCGCCGGTCGACGCGTCGAGCACGACGACGTCGCGGCCGCGGATGTCCGAGCGAACGGCGACGATGTACCGCCCGTCGGGCGAGAACGACGGCTGGCCGTACCCGTACCCGGTGAGGAACCGGACGCGCCCGGTCGCCACTGTCAGGAGAGCGATGGCGGGACGTCCGAGCGGGCCCTCGCGGTGGTTGACGGTGTAGGCGATCGTCCGTCCGTCAGGACTCCAGGCTGGATCGTCGAGACCGAGGCCCTGTTCCGCCGGCAGCCGCAGGCGCGTCGGGGCGGCCGACGGCGTCCCCGGGGCGGCGCCTCCCGTTCCGCTCGCGCCCCCAGCGCCCCCAGCGCCCCCGGCGCTGCTCGCGCCTCCCGCGCCTCCGGCGCTGCTCCCCCCGCCGGCCTGGGCGATCCCGCGGGTCACCGGGAGCAGCCCGATGCCGTAGTCGTCCACGAACGGGTCGGGCGCATCCGTGACGACCGCGAACTGCCGGCCGTCCGGACTGAGGGCGGGCTGGTAGAGACCGAGGTCGTAGGTGAACTGGCCTCCGCCGAACACGTAGAGACCAGACGCCAGGGACCTCACGGTCCCACCCGCGGCGGGCATGGACGAGAGGACAGGGGCGTCGAGGGTGTAGTGGGCCGTGGCGGCGATGCAGCCGCTGGCGGCGATCAGGTAGCACGGCACGTCCCCGTGGGCGACGTCGGTCCGGACAAAGTAGATCGTCCGGCCGTCACGCGACCAGACCGGCGAGCCGTCGCGGCCGCTCGTCGTCAGCTGTGTCAGCGCGTCGCTTCCGCTGACCGACCACAGGTTGCCGCCCTTGGCGAAGAGGATCGTCCCGCGGACCTGCGGGGCAGACGCCTGGGCAGGCTGGAAGACCTTCACGGGGTCGGGCGTTCGGCCGGGGACGTCGCCGACGGGCGCGTGGCCATTCGCCGCCGGGACGAGGAGCGGACCGCCGAGCGCACCGACGCTGGCGACGGCCACGACGATCAGCACGATCGCCGCGATGACGGTGACGATCGTCGGGCCGGCGCTGCGCGCGCCACCGGCGCTGCCGGCGCCAGGAGCGGTGCGACGGGTCACGGCGACGGGAGGGTGAGGTTCGGCGTGGCTGCGCCGACGATCACGACGAAGTCGGCGGTGACTCCCGGGTCGCTCCTCGGGACGATCGTCACGCCGAACGTCCGCTCGAGGAACCGCGCCGTCACGGGCAGGCGGGTGGCGGCGTCGCCGAAGGCCTCGACGACGGTGGTGGCCTCGGACGAGCCGGCACGCCCGCCATGCTGGGGTGGGACGACGGCACCGACGCCGAGGTAGTCGAGGTAGTCGGAGACCGCGCCGGCGCGGGTCGCGTCCTTCGTCCCCGCCTCGACCCAGACCGTCGCCCCCTCGGCGGCCAGCGCGGCACGCGACGCCGCGGCGGCCTCGTCGGTCGAGAGGGCGACGCGCACCGCCGCCTGGATGGCCGCGACGTCCGGGTGGAGGTAGTAGTGGACCCGGCAGGCCGCCGGGGGACACTCCGTCTCGAAGATCGGCGGCGTGAACACGTAGGAATGGACCCGGGTCGTGTCGACTTTGGCCATGAGCGTCAGGAGGGCGGGGATCCTGGCGGCGGGGAAGTCGGTGTGGATCGCGGAGCGCAGCTCGCCCGAGAGCGTGTCGAGCCTGTTCGGATCGAGCAGAGCCAGGACGTCGGTCTCCTGGCGCATCGACGTGATGACGCGTTGCTGGCGCTGTGCCCGGTCGAAGTCGTTGGTCTGGTGGCGCGCCCGCGCATATTCGAGCGCCTGCGCCCCGGTCATGTACTGGAAACCGGGCGGGATGTACAGCTTCACGTCCGAGCGGTCGTCGGGCGAGGGGAAGCTGTAGTCCTGGACCGGCAGCTGGACGTCGATCATGGCTCCGCCGAGCGTGTCGACGACCTGCTGGAATCCCGAGAAGTCGACCATGACCTCGTACGGGATGTCGATTCCGAGGAGCGCCCCGAGGGCGCCCTTGAGAGCCCTCGCGCCGCGGGTCGCGTCCGAACCGGGGAAGATGCCCGGGTTCTGCTGCGCGTACGACCACAGGCTGTTGAGGCGGAACGGGTAGAGCCCGCCGGCGAAATGGGCCGCCGCCGGCGTCCCCGGTTCGAGCGGCGCCTGCTCCGTGTCGCGCGGGATGCTGAACATCGCCACCGCGCCCGACGAGGGATCGATGCTCGCGACGATCATCGTGTCGGTGTTGAAGGTGACGTCGCCGGCGCGATGATCCGTCCCTACCAGCAGGACGTTGAGGCGGCCGACGCCGTTCCAGGCGGCCGAAACCGCCTGGGCGCCAGCCGATCCGGCGGAGGGGACGGCGCTGGCGGGGACGGCGCTGGCGGGGGCGGTGGCTGACGCGGCTGCGGCCGACGCTCCGGCGGCCCCGGCCGACCACGCTGCCGAAGATCCCGGGGAGGCCGCCGTGCCGTCGCCGCTGCCTGCACCGACGCCAGGTGCCCCGAACGTGACCGGCGTCGTGATGCCCACGATCGTGTCGTAGGCGATCCGATCGTAGCGCGCGAGCGCGACGTGCCCGAGCGACAGGACGAGGAGCGTCGCGAGGAGACCGGCGAGCGACAGGTCCCGGACGCCGCCGAGGCGGATCGCCGGGAGGCGCCAAGAGACGAGCGCCCGGGAAGGCCGTCGCCCGGCGCTCGCGGCGCCGGCACCACCGTGTCGCACGATGCGCCAGGCGTCCACGACGGCTGCCGCCCGGTAGAGACCCACGAGGATGTCCAGGACCAGCACGAGCTGGAGGGCTCCGGGTGAGAAGAGACCGGCGACGAGCGAGGTGCGTGTCGACCGATCGGTCAGCAGGCCGCCGAGGAGGGCGACGGCGAGGATCGCCGGTGCCGCGACGGCGAGAGCCCGCGCAGTCCGGCCGGCGTAGAGCTGGCCCAGGCCCGGGAAGATGAGGCTGAACACGGCCGCCGCGAACGCCGACCGGCCGGGGCCCGGTCCGGTCTTCGGTTGGGTCGACGCGTCACATGTTGTGTCGGGCACGGCCTCGACGACGGGCTGCTGCCGCGCCGTGAAGCAGGACGCAGCCAGACGCCGGCCTCGTCGCGCTGCGACGCCTGTGGACCGCAGGCTACCCCGCGCGTCGTGAAGCCAGGACGAGCGACCGATGAAGATTCGTTGACATCGCCCTGCGACCCGGGTACGGCCCGATCGGCGGCTCTACCGCGTCGCGATCCCTGCCTCTCCCAGCTCGACGAGCCGCGCCAGGGCGTTCGCGAGCCGCACCTGGCGAGGCGTCCTGGCGCGCACGCGAAGGAGCCCCGGGCTCGCGACGACGACGGCGATGCACTTCGCACGCGAGGTCGCGACGTTCAGGCGGTGAAGGCTGTAGAGGAACTCCATGCCGCGCGGCGCGTCCGCCGCGCTCGAGGTCGCCATCGAGTAGATCGAGATGGGCCCCTCCTGGCCCTGGAACTTGTCGACCGTGCCGACGCGCGCACCGGGGAGGACGGCCTCGAGCTCCCCCACCTGCGCGTTGTACGGCGTGATGACGAGGATGTCCTCGAGCCCGATCCGGCGCACCGACCGGTCCGCGCGCGACCACGTCGCGCCCGCCTCGAGAAGCTGTTCGACGAGCTCCCGGACGGCGGCCGCCTCGGCTGGTGAGTCGCTGGTGTCGCCGTCGTGGGAGACGGCGATCCACCGCAGGCCCGTCCCGTGGAGGGGCCCGGTCCCCGCGACCTGCTGCAGCTCACAGCCCGGAAGCGACTCGAGCTTGCCCTCGTAGAAGGCCTCGGAGGTGAAGCGGCAGACGTCGGGATGGAGGCGCCGCGTGTGCTCCATGAAGAGCCCGAGGTCCGGCGGCACCGTCGCGGCCTGGCCCAGCAGGTGCGCCAGCGCTGACCGATCGGCGCCCGGCGGATGGCTTCCCTTCAGCGGCTGGTCGAGCTGTTGCGGATCGCCGAGCAGGACGATGGAGCTGGCCGCCTGCGAGACGGCCAGCGTATTCGCCAGCGACATCTGCCCGGCCTCGTCGACGATGAGGACGTCGACCGACCCCGCCATCTCCTCCGCCGACCACAGCCACGCCGTCCCCCCGACGACGCGCACGCTCTCGTCATCGAATGCCGCGAGAACGTCGGCCGTGCCCTCCAGGCAGCGCGCCTGCCGCGAGGTGCAGTTACCGCCCCGGTCCGGCTTCTGGCCGATGCTGACGCCGGCCGGCCCTGCGCAGGCCGCGATCTCGTCGAGGAGGTGCCCGATGACCTTGTGGCTGTTGGCGGTGATCCCGACACGCTTCCCGGCGGCGGCGAGAGCGACGGCGATCCGCGCGCCCGCGTACGTCTTGCCCGAACCGGGCGGGCCCTGGATCGCCAGGTAGCTGTCGTCGAGCCCGAGTGCGCAGCGGACGGCCGTGTCCGCGGCGGCTTCGTCCGGTGGCTGGAGGGTCCCGTCGGCGGCACGCCCCGCGCGGGGCGGGCGCCGCAACAGGAGGTCGCGGGCCGCGCGATAGGGGCCACGTCCCTCGATTCCGGCCGCCGCGACGGCGTCGCCGATGCGGAGCAGGCTCTCGACCAGCGGCTTCGGGTCGACGAAATCGAAGGGCACGAGCGCGGTCGGATGCGGGACCGACCGCCCGATCGCCCGCGTCAGCTCGACCGTGCGAGCGCTCTCGTCGATCGCGTGGACCGTCCCCGGCGACTCCCCGGTCGCCGGGTCGCGGACGTCCTTCCCGACTCGGACGTCGAAGTCCTGCGGCGCGAAGCTGTACCGATGGATCTCCGAGCGCCTGATCGTCCCGACGGGACCCTCGTAGACGAGGCCGGCGAGCGGCTCCTTCGCGGCGACGCGCTCCTCGTCCGTCATGTCGCCCATCAGCTCGTAGTAGCGGCGCCAGAAGGACTTGTCCTCGCGGCGATGGAACCAGAGCAGCTGCGCGAGCAGCCAGCGTGCGTGCCCGGCCTCGGTCCCGTCGTCGACTCCGGCGGGCGCGAGCCGT
>DASVZT010000190.1:0-3348 GCA_036391495.1 Candidatus Limnocylindrales bacterium | reverse complement strand
GGGCGTTGGAGATGGGCTGGGCCGAATCCGTCGCGGTGCCGAGGATCGCCGGCGGCGACATGTCCGACACGACCGACCGCTCGCCTGGTTCCGGCAGCCGGCCGCCCGGGAACGTGCGTGCCATGATCGCCCGGCCGATGCCGCGCGCCTGCTCCTCGGGCAGCACGAACAGCATCGACAGGAACCACGTCCGGCCGCGCACGACGGCGGATCCGAACCCCACGATCGCATCCGAGCCGGTGCCCGATCCACCGTTTCGTGGCGGCATCGGCCGCCCTGCCTGGACCGCTGCCTCGATCGCGTCGTTCCAGGGCCGCGTGGCGACCCAGAACCGTTCCGGGTCGGTGGAGCGCAGGTGGCGCAGCAGGCGGACGATCGGCCCGAGGTCGGTGGCGAAGGTCGGCCGCCCCAGGCGCCGTTCGTAGTCGGCGATCGCGGTTTCCCATACCGCGGCGCAGGCGGGGATGTCGTCGTCCTGCGCGAGACGGAAGTCGGGCGGTCGATAGGCCATCGGACGGGGGGCGTCGCGTCAGTCGGTCGAGTCGACGGCTTCGACAGGCGCCCCGGTCGCCAGCCGTTCGAGCTCGGCCTGCATGAATGCGTCGAGGTCGCCGTCGAGGACGGCACCGGTGTTCGACGTCTCGTAGCCTGTCCGCAGATCCTTGACCATCTGGTAGGGATGCAGGACGTAGCTGCGGATCTGGTTCCCCCAGCCGGCGCTGACGTGCTCGCCCTTGAGCTTGCGGAGCTCGTCCTCCTTCTCCTCGAGACGTCGCTCGAGGAGGCGCGCCTTGAGGACCTTGATCGCGGTCTCCTTGTTCTGCGTCTGTGACCGCTCGTTCTGGCTCTGGGCGACGATCCCGGTCGGAAGGTGCGTCAGGCGCACCGCGGAGTCCGTCTTGTTGACGTGCTGTCCGCCGGCGCCCTGCGAGCGGAACGTGTCGACGCGGATCTCGTCCCAGTCGAGCTCCACGTCCGTGTCGTCGTCCTCGACCTCGGGAAGGACCTCGACGAGGGCGAAGGTCGTCTGTCTCCGCTTCTGGGAGTCGTACGGGCTGATGCGCACCAGCCGATGGACGCCCCGCTCGGCCCGGAGGTAGCCGTAGGCCTTGCGACCTCCGATGGCGACAGTGACGCTCCGGTAGCCGGTCTCCTCGCCCTCGGTCTGGTCGACGATCTCGCTCGCGAACCGGTGGCGCTCCGCCCAGCGCAGGTACATGCGCAGGAGCATCTCGGCCCAGTCGGTCGCCTCGGTCCCACCCGCGCCGGCATTGATGCTGACGAGCGCGCCGCGGTCGTCGTACTCACCCGAGAAGAGGAGTGCCGTCCGCTCCCGGGCGAACTCGGACTCGAGGGCGTCGGCATCGCGGGCAAGCTCGTCGGTCAGCTCGGGGTCCCCGGACTCCTCCACGAGCGGGATGAGCTCGACGAGGTCGTCGGCGCGCTTCTCGAGCCCCTGCCAGAGCGCGACCTCGGTCCGCAGGCCGTCGGCCTCGCGAAGGACGCGCTGGGCCGTCCGCTGATCGTCCCAGAAACCGGGCGCGCTGACGAGGGCGTCGAGCTCCGCGACGCGCGCCTCTCTGGCGGCTAGGTCAAAGACGCCCCGAGGTTGCCCTGATCCGCTCGGCGAGGTCTCGGAGGACGGACGAGTCCACCTAGGCCCGGACCTGGAGGTCCTGGAGAAGGAGCGGACGGAGCTCGATGAGGCGCAGGGCGCTCTTGCTCCGGGCGACGACGGGGTTCACGCAGGGACAATATCCGTTGTGCGGACAGATGCCGCAGTTGCCGTCGCAGTCGAGCGCTGCCGCATAGCTGCAGGAACGGCAATCGCGCTCGCACGCGATCAGGTCGATAAAGGAGGCGTCCTCGGCCTGCTTCAACGAGTCCTCTCTCCACTCGGATGGGACCGCGGCCACATATCGAGGGCGTTTCCGGGGCGCAAGCCCTCCCGCGACCAGGCGGCGATGCGAGTATAGATGGACCGCTCGTCTAGGCCAAGAGGGCAGTCGCGGCGGGACAGGCTTGGGAAGGGGGCGGCCGGGGCGGTCAGCGGCCGGGACGCCCAGCGGCCGGGGCGGCGGGGGCGGCAGGGCCGGCCAGCGGCCGGGCGACCAGCGGCCGACCAGCGGCGGGGGCGACCAGCGGCCGGGCCCGACCAGCGGCCGGGGCGGCCCGGGCACCGGCGAGCTGCTCGTGGGGGCCGTGGGGGCCGTGGGGCCCGTGGGGCCGTGGGGCCGTGGGGCCCGTGGGGCTCGTCGACAACCTGGTCGAAGAATGCGCCCTAAGCGGCACTTCAGGCGGACAAGGTTGCCCAGCACGTCTCCCGGGCGGCTCATCCCGATGCCTAATCCGGGTTGTGCGCTCACTGGGTGAGCAATCGATGCGCCAAGGACCCGACCGGGGCCGGCCGACCGGCCGCTCGGGCAGCGTTGAGGCGTCGGAGACCGCCTTACGGCGCATATAGCGACCAAGGATCGGTGGTTGCCGCAAGGGGCCGCGACTCCCGAGCGTACCGCCGCCTGGGCGCCGTCGCCCCCGGCCGCCGCCCCGGCTCCGGCCCGCACTCGCCCGGCGGCCGCACTCGCCCGGCGGCCTACGGCAAGCTCACCCCGAGCGTCACCCCCGTCCAGCGCTGCACGAGGTACTGGGCGATCCCGCCCAACTCGTGAGCAGTCGCGTCGATGCGGCTCCACGTGTCGGCCTCGACGGGGCTCGTCGGCGTCGGCGAGCCGTAGGCCGTCAACCCGTCGTCGCGGGCGATCATCAGCACCCGCAGCATGTGCGTGGGATCCGACACGAAGACGGCCGCACGGATGTCGCGTCCGTCGAGGATGCGCGAAACGGCACTCAGCGACTCGACGGTCGTCCGCCCCTTGTCCTCCACGAGGATCGCCGCCGCTGGCACGCCGCGTGCGAGGGCGAAAGAGCGGGCGGTCGCGGCCTCGGTCGTCCGATCGCCCTCCTGCTTGCCACCCGTGACGACCAGGTATGGCGCGAGCCCCGACAGGTAGAGCGCGACCGCGTGATCGAGACGTGCCGCGAAGACCGGGGAGGGACGACCGTCATACTGCGCCGCCCCGAGGACGACGATGGCGCCCGCCGGCCGCCGCTCGTCTTTCGCACCCTGATCCCAGATCCGGTACGTCCCGTATGCTCCGAGGACGATCGCGCCGCCGCCGACGACCAGCGCCAGCTTCGCCAGGTTGCGGGCGCTCAGCGCCCGTGGCACTTCTTGTACTTCAGCCCCGAGCCGCACCAGCACGGATCGTTGCGGCCGATGCGCTCGCCGGTCGGCGTATGGCCGGGACGAGCGCCGCCCGACGCCAGGCCGCCGCCCGACGCCAGGCC
>DASVZT010000189.1:0-10246 GCA_036391495.1 Candidatus Limnocylindrales bacterium | reverse complement strand
GGGCGCGGCGTTCGCGGGGCTTCAGCGCGCCGCGTTCGCGCCGCGTCAGTCGCCGCCATGGCCGAGGCTGCGGATCCGGAATCCGCTGAACTCGCCGGTCGGCGCCGACCACAGCTCCGCGACGGAGTCGACACGCGACATCGCCGGCCCCTCGGCGAGGTTCGTCAGCAGGCGCCGCAGGAGAGGCTCGGGGCCTTCGACGACACAGCGGACCGAGCCGTCCTGCTGGTTCGCGACCCATCCCGAGAGTCGCAACGCGCGAGCCCGCTCGAGCACCCAGTAGCGGAACCCGACGCCCTGGACACGCCCGACCACGGTCGCGTCGAGGCGCCGGAGGCCGTCGCGACCGGGCTCGATCGACTCCGTCACGCGGGGCGCTCCCGCCGACATGGCGCGCGCTCCCCTGGCCCCGGGTTCAACGGCTCTCCGGGTTCACCGGCTCTCCCCGGCGTGCGGCCAGGCGAGCACCAGGACGTCCAGGACGAGCTCCGGGTTCGCGTTGCCCTCGAGCAACAGCCCGGCACGCTCGATGCGGGCAAGGTGGGCGGCCACCGAGCGGGCGTCGACGTCGCGGGCCACGACGTCGAGGTCATCGAGGAGTCCCGGGTCCCGGAGCCCGGCGCGACTCCCACTGGCGACGAGGGTGAGGTCGCGGGCGACGTCGCGCCAGACGTCGAGCAGGGCCAGGGCGGCGCGACGACGGTCTGACGCGGCGGCGCGCGAACCGGCCGACGCCTCGATGGTCGTCTCGTCCGACCGGTCGCCCGGCCCAGGACCGTCGGAGTCCGCGGCTCCAGGGTCCGCGAAGCCCGGCTCTCCCCGCGCGACAGGCGCCTCCGACACCGCCGCGTCGACCTTGGACGTCCCGCGCTGCCCTCGGCCGGAGGAACGCCGGCGCCCGCCTGGTGCGACGCCCTCCGCGGCGCTCGGCCCCGGCGCCGACAGTGCCGCGACGAGCTCAGCGGCTCGAGCGGCGAGCTCGCGCACGAGCGACAGACGTCTCGCACGCGATGCCGCGAGCGCGTCGAGCAGCGAACGACCGATCTCCTGGCGAGCGGCGACCGCCTCGGGGGCCCGGGCCAGCGCGACGGCGAGTCCCGGGCGGCCGCCCGAGATGCGGGCGAGCCGGGCGGCTGTCGGTGGGTCGGCGAGGGACTGCTCCGCGAGCAGCTCCTCGATGTCGCGGACGCCGACGGAGCCGAGACGGATCCGCGCACAGCGCGATCGGACCGTCGGCAGGAGCCGATCCTCATCGTCGGCGCAGAGCAGGATGGCCACCCCCTCGGGCGGCTCCTCGAGCGTCTTGAGAAGCGCGTTCTGGGCGTCCTCGTTCATCCGCACGGCCTCTTCGACGACGGCGACCCGCGCCCCGCCCTCCACGGGCAGCAACGCGAGCTCGCCGACGAGATGCCGGACGGTCCCCGGATCCGGATGGCGCGCGTCGCCGATCGCGATCTGCCGGCCGGCTCCTTCCGGGGCGAGCCGATGGAGGTCAGGGTGGTTCCCGGCGGCGACGAGACGGCAACCGCGACACGCGCGGCAGGGCCTGGCGGCGGGATCCGGCGCCAGGCACAGGAGCGCCGCTGCGAGGTCGTACGCCAGTGTCGTCTTGCCGGCTGAGGCCGGCCCGACGAGGAGGATCGCGTGCGGGACCCCGTGCGCGACCATCGCCCGGACGGCATCGACGGCCACGGGCTGTCCGCGTGTGACGAACTGGCCCGGGCCGCCGACGGGCGCCTCGGTCATCGTGCGCCGCCCGGCGGACTAGGCCTCCCCGGCGGTGGTCCGCCGAGTTGCTCGCCGCCTCGTCGCGGGCCCCGTCGGCTCCGCCGGCTGGCTGCCGGTCGGGCCCTCGGGCGGCTGGCCGTCCGCGGCGACCGCCTTGGCACGTGGCGTCCGCCGCCTCGCCGCGACTGGTTCGACGACGGTCTCGCTCGGGGTGACGGTCGAAGCCGCGGCCGGTGCGGCGGCGACGGCTGCCTTGGGACGGCCACGGGTCGCGCGCCTGGTCGGCTCGGCGGCCGGAGACCCGTCCCCGGTCGGACTCCCCGCGGCGTCGCTTGCCCGCGGCGTCGCGGTGGCCTGGGCGGCTTCAGCGGCCGGAGTCGTCGCGGCCTTCGGCCGCCCGCGCCGCTTCGGGGCGGCTTCCGCGGTGGCGGCCGGCGCCGCGGCGGACTCGGCCGGAGCCTGGACCGCTGCGCCTTCTGCCGATGTCCGGCCGGCACCGCGTGGCCGTCCCCTGCCGCGCGACGGCTTGCCGGCGACGTCGGCAGCCCCGGCGGCCGCCCCGGATGACGGCGCGCCCGTCGGAACCTCGACAGCCGGTGTCTCGGCGCGTGGCGCGGACCCCTGCGGCTTCGCTCGCCGGCCGACCTGCGCCAGGAGCATCTGCGCGATCTCCGGCGGGACCTCGCTCCACGGCTCGTCAGGATTCCGCGACGCCGTGGCCCGCTCGACCGGCCGCTCGACGCGCGGTGCTCCGCGCTCGTCGCGCCGGAATTCCTCGCGCCGCGGCGGACGCCCGCCCCCCTGTCCAGTGCGGCCGGACACGTCCGGATAGCGGTTGATGCCTCCCCCGCTCCCACGGCCGTATCGTTCGCGCTCGATCGCGGCTGCGTAAGCGCCGCCACGACCGCGACCGGCGCGGTTGACGCCGCCCTGTCCGCGGCCTCCCCGGCCCGCCTGACCGCGCCGCTGCTCGGCGATCAGGTACTCGGGGATCTCCGGCTCGTCCTCGTACTCCTCCTCGCTTGCCGGGCTGACCGCGCTCGGTCGTGTCGGCATCCCGATCTGGCTGTCCCAGAACGACCCGAACGCCGTTCCGCGGGGAGCCTGTGGAGCCGAGGCCGCGTATTCCGGCTTCTGCTCCTCGGACTCCTCGCCCTCGAGCGCCTGGGCTCCCGGCAGCGTGCCCTCCTCGTGGCCGCGGCCCCGTCCGCGCCCGCGCCCGCCCCGGCGCCGCCGTCGCCGCCGCCCATCGCCCTCGGCCTCGGCCTCGCCCTCGAGCGTCTCGACCTCGTTGACGGCAGCGGCCTCCTCGGGCATCTCGGCCTCGTCCACCCGCTCGGCGGCCTTCGAGAGCTTCTCCCCGGGAAGGGCGACGAGCGCAGATCCTGCTGGCGTGGACGCCCCGAGCGCGGGGGCCCCGGTGCCGTGGACGATCTCGCGCGCACCCTCGCGCGCGAGATCCCGAAGGGGCTCACGCCCATTGCGCGGCGCCCGGCTCTCGCGGCCCACTCGCCCGGTGCCGCGCGCTGCGATCGGCTCGTCGGTCCGCCCGCGGCCGCGGCCGCGGGCGCGTCCGCGGCCCGTGCCCTCGGACTGCTTCTCCGGGACCTCGGTCATCGAGAGGTCCTCGTCCCCCTCGGCGACGCGGCGACCGGACCGACTGCCCTTCTCGACCTTGGCGAGGTGGGTGATGTCCGTGAAGAGATCCGCGACGTCGATGAGATCCGAGCTGGTGTTGCCCTTGAAGCTGATGACCTCGACGCGCACGCCCATCTCCTGGACCGCGCGGATGGCCGGCGCGAAGTCGCCGTCGCCCGACACGACGATCGCGACGTCGAGGTTGCGGGCCGTCTTCATCATGTCGACGACCAGCTCGATGTCGAGGTTCGCCTTGACCTTGCCGTCGCCGTACTTGCGGATGTCCTTGCTGACGACCTTGTAGCCGTTCCGCGCCAGGAAGGCGTGGAAGTTGCGCTGGTTCTCGTTCTCCGGGTCGAGGCCCGTGTACGCGTACGCACGCACGAAGTCGCGGGTCGCCACCGCCGACTTCAGCAGCGTCACGTAGTCGATGTCCACCCCGGCCGCCTTCGCCGCGTAGAAGATGTTCGCCACGTCCACGAAGACGGCGACGTTCTTGCCCAACTGTGACTCCTATCCGATGGTGATCGATGAGGCGGGCCGCCGGCGCGTATCGCTGCTCGGCTGCCGCTCGCTCACCCGCTTGTCCCTGATGCCGGATCGTGCCGGTGCCCCGCGACCGCACGCTTCCCCACGCGCCGGGAGATGACGGGGCCGTCCTCACGGAACCCGCGCCTGTCCCACCACACCTGCTCGGCCTCGTCCGCGGGCATCGGCGCCTCGACCACGACGCAGCCCTTGTTCTCGGCCGAACGAACGATCTCCTCGATGAGCATGTCCGCGACCTCCCCACCGCGATGGCGCGGATCGATCGCCAGGACGTCGACCGTCCCGACGAACCCACCGGCCCGGACGGACGGCCGGAGAGCGAGGACCGCAGCGCCCGCGATCTCTCGGCGCGTCTCCGCGACGAGGACCGATGCGTGCGGCAGGAAGACGAGCTGGCGGAGGAGGTCGGCCGCGTCGAGCAGGCTCGCATCGCCGTCCGCGCGCGATGCGCGGAGGTACCCGTCGCAGATCGCGACGAGCCGGTCGATATCGGTGATGCGTGCCGCCCGGACCTGGTACTCCACCGCCTCGGGTCGTTCCTCGTGCGATGGCGATGCCGCCGACGATCCCGGCCGATCGCGCTCGATGGCCGTCGTCCCGCTCCCGGCGGCGCAGGTGTGTGGCGATCGGTGAACCCGCTCATAGCCACGCTTCGAGGCCGCATCGGCGAATGCGGGGACGTATTGCATTCGGCTCGCCACTGCCTATGATACGGCATCGCTTCGGCGGCAACCTGCGCGCCGCCCGAGCACGGTCCTGCGTCCGCATCGCAAGCGCACCGCTGTCCCCGCTCCCGCCGCACCCGCGTCACCGACGTCGGCGGCCCGGAGCGTCGGGCGCGACGACGCGGCAACAGCCGCCGCTCGAGTCGAGTGCGCCGGATGCGACGATCGGAGGTCCGGGTCACCGGTTGTGACACGAGGAGGAGTACTGGATGAAGTACCAGAGGCTTGGCGTCCTCGCGGCGACCGCGGCATTGGCCTTCACGGCCTGCAGCGGCAGCTCGACGACGACCGCCCCCAGCGAGAGCAGCGCGGCCAGCGAGACGGCTGCCGCAAGCTCGGCCGCGGCGTCAGGCGGGGGCCAGGCGGTCGCGATCAAGATCGGCATCGAGCTCCCGATGACCGGCGGCGAGGCGCCGAACGGCGTGCCGACGGCGAACGGCGTGGCCCTGGCCATCGACCAGATCCAGGTGCCGGGCTTCACGATCACGATCAACCAGCAGGACGACGCGGTCAACGGCAAGCACGACCCGAAGCAGGGCGCGCAGAACATGCAGACCCTGGCGAACGACACTGAAGTCATGTTCGTCGTCGGGCCGTACAACTCGTCGGTCGCCCAGGCGGAGATCCCGGTCGGCAACGCGGCCGGCCTGATGCAGTGCAGCCCGGCGAACACGAACCCCGGCCTGACGAAGCCGTGGGGCGGCGCCGATCCCAAGTCGCTGCGCCCGACGAACCCCGACAAGATCGCCTACGTGCGCGACGCGACGACTGACGACAACCAGGGCGCCGCGGGCGCTGACATCGCGTTCAACACGCTGCATGCCAAGACGGCCTACGTCGCCGACGACACCCAGACCTACGGCAAGGGTCTCGCCGACGTCTTCGCCCAGACCTTCGAGAAGCTGGGCGGCAAGGTCCTCAAGCGGGACGGCATCCCGGACTCGACGACGGACTTCACGAGCTACGTGACGACGATCAAGGGCCTCAAGCCGGACTTCGTCTACTACGGCGGCGTGACCACGTCGGGCATCGGCCTGTTCCGCAAGCAGATGGCGCAGCAGGGCCTCCAGAACATCCCGCTCGGCGGCGGCGACGGCATCAGCGACGGGTCGGCCGCGACGGCCAGCTCGTTCCTCCAGATCGCCGGCGACGGTGCCGTGAACACGTACAGCACGGTCGCGGGCCCGCATGACGTCGCCAGCGACGCCAAGCCGAGCTCGGCCGACCTCGCCACGGCCTACAAGGCCAAGTTCAACACGGATCCGGGCGCCTACACGGCGGCGGCCTACGCGTGCACGCAGGTCTTCCTCCAGGCGCTGCAGGCCGTCGGGGCCCAGGCGGGCGGCGACCTCGGGAAGCTCCGCGAGGCCATCCGCGCGTACGTGGCCGATCCCAGCAACAAGTACCAGACCGCTCTCGGCACCTTCAGCTTCGACGCCAATGGCGACACGACGCAGAAGATCGTCTCGTACTACAAGTACGACGACAGCAAGAAGGACTGGTCGTTCATGTCGCAGCGCGACTTCGCGGCGAACCCGCTCTAGGAGCGCTCGGGAACAGCACTCGGTGCACCAGGGCCGGGGCGGCACATGCCGCCCCGGCCGTCTGATCTCCGGCGGAGGATCCCTCGACGTGACGGTTCGACCATGACGACGGCGCAAGTCGCCCTCAACCGTGTCGGGGTCGCCAGCGGTCGTCTGAACGGCCCGCTCGCTGGGCTCGTCGCGCTCGTGGCCGCGTACCTCGTGATCGCGGTCGGCGCGGGTGCCCAGGCGCAGGACCAGTTCATCAACGCGCTGACGATCGGCGCGGTCTACGCGCTCATCGCGCTGGGCTACACGATGGTCTACGGGATCATCGAGCTCATCAACTTCGCCCACGGCGAGATCTTCATGTGCGGCTCGTTCGTGTCGTGGTGGCTCCTGACGTCGCTGGGATTCAGCGGCGCGATCCGCAACCTGCCGCTCCTCGCCGTCATCCTCGTGCTTGCGTTCGCCGTCTCGATGGTCGCCATGGGCACCGTCGGCGTCGTCATCGAGCGGTTCGCCTACCGGCGGCTGCGGAACGCGCCGCGGCTGGCGCCCCTCATCACCGCCATCGGCGTGAGCTTCATCCTCCAGAACATCGTGATCGTCGGGATCAGCAACTCGATCGTCACCACGCCCCAGATCATCCCCAACGATCGCCTCGAGATGGGGCCGATCGCGATCAACTCGATCAACCTCTTCGTCATCGTCCTGGCGGTTGTCCTCATGGTCGCTCTGCAGGTCTTCGTCGGCCGGACCCGCCTCGGGCGCGCCATGCGCGCGACCGCGATCGACCGCGACGCGGCGAAGCTCATGGGCGTCGACATCAACCAGACGATCGCCCTGACGTTCTTCATCGGCTCCGGGCTGGCGGGCGCGGCGGGAGTCGTCCAAGGCCTGTACTTCGGCGTCACCGTGTTCAACATCGGCTTCCAGGCCGGCCTGAAGGCATTCACCGCCGCCGTCCTGGGAGGCATCGGCAACACGACGGGAGCGGCCGTCGGCGGCTTCGTCATCGGCTTCATCGAGGTGATCACGTCGGTCTTCGGCTACGGCCGCTGGAGCGAGGCGGTGGTCTTCAGCGCCCTCGTCCTCGTCCTCGTCTTCCGACCGACGGGCATCCTCGGCCAGCGCCTCGGAGATCGGGCATGAGCGGCCTGACGGCGGTCAAGCAACGCCCCGGCGGCGGCTTCCGAGAGTTGCGCCAGCGTTTCGCCGACCTGAGGGGGCGCCACCAGTCGCTCACCTCGATCGTCGGCCTGGCGATCGTCGCGGCGGTCCTGCCGCTCGTCGTCCTCCTGCCGCCGCTGAACGGGTTCGGGATCCAGAAGGACTGGGTCGGCAGCTTCGCCAACGCCGGCGTCTTCGTCCTCCTCGCGATCGGCCTGAACGTCGTCGTCGGCCTCGCCGGGCTCCTCGACCTCGGCTACGCCGCCTTCTTCGCGATCGGCGCCTATACCTTCGCGTACGGCGCGTCGGGGTTCACGGGCGTCCATATCCCGTTCTGGCTGATGCTCCCCGTCGGCGCGGTGGTCGCGGCCCTGTTCGGCCTCGCGCTCGGCGCACCGACCCTCCGCCTCCGCGGCGACTACCTCGCGATCGTGACCCTCGGGTTCGGCGAGATCGTCCCGGTGGTGTTCCTGAACGCGGACACGTACACCAAGGGCACCAACGGGATCACCGGCCTCGACCAGCCCAACCTGTACGGGGCCTTCGGCATCCATGGCTTCGGGTTCACGAACCCATGGCCGTACTACTTCACGGTCATCATCATCATCGCGATCGCCTTCGTCCTCCTTCACCGCCTGCAGGACTCACGGCTCGGGCGCGCCTGGGTCGCGATCCGCGAGGACGAGCTCGCCGCGGCGAGCATGGGCATCAACACCGTCACGACGAAGCTCCTCGCCTTCGCCATCGGCGCCTCGACGTCCGGCCTCGCCGGCGTCTTCTCGGCGTCGAAGCTGGCGATCGTCAGCCCGGACCAGTTCGGCTTCACGGTGTCGTTCACGGCACTGGCGATGGTCGTCCTCGGCGGCATGGGGAGCACCTGGAGCGTCGCGGCAGGCGCGTTCATCGTCTACGAGCTCCAGAGCCAGGGCCTCAAGCAGCTCGATACCTTCGTCCGCGGGCTGCATATCGCGCCCTTCGCGCTCGGCCCCCTGTCGATCAACCTGAACACGTTCGAATTCCTCAACTTCCAGTACCTGCTGTACGGCCTCGCGCTCGTCCTGATGATGCTGTTCCGGCCCGAGGGTCTCTTCCCGAGCCGGACGCGCAAACGCGAGCTGCACGCGGCCGACGAGCTCGACCCCGACGAGGACCCGGAGGAGACGGGCCTCGGCGAGGCGCCGGGGGCGGGCCAGATCCTCAACGAGGACGGGACCGCTGCACGCGGGATGGGAGAGGGTCGATGACCGCCGAGACGGCACCGCTCGTCCTGAAGGCGGAACGGGTGACGAAGCGCTTCGGCGGCCTCGTCGCCGTCAACAACGTCGACTTCACGATCCCGTCGCGATCGATCGTCAGCCTGATCGGGCCCAACGGCGCGGGCAAGACGACCTTCTTCAACATCATCGCCGGCCTCTACGACCCGAGTGCCGGCGCGATCGAGTTCCGGGGGCGGTCGATGATCGCGCGGTCGCGTCGGACCTTCCTCGAGCCCGTGCTCTGGGTCGTCCCGGCGCTCATCGTGGGCCTCGTCGGCTACGTGATCGGCGCGATCGCGACCGGCGACGCAACGGAGGGCGCCGCGGCCGGGATCGTTCCGGGCAGCATCGTGCTCACCGTGATGATGCTCTCGGCGATCGTCCGGCCCGCCGCGTACCTGCGCTTCCTTGGACGGTTCGGGGTGTTCCGCAGCAGCCGCCCGAACGACATGGTCGTGGCCGGCCTCGGCCGGACCTTCCAGAACATCCGACTTTTCCACAACATGACGGCCCTCGACAACGTGCTCGTCGGCATGCACAGCCGGATGAAGGCATCGCCGCTCGACGCGATCCTCTCGACGCCGCGCGACCGCCGCGAGGAGGAGGAGTCGCAGAAGCGCGCCTCGGAGCTCATGGCGCTCGTCGGTCTCCGCGGGCGCGAGAACGAGGTCTCGAAGAACCTCCCGTACGGCGACCAGCGGCGGCTCGAGATCGCGCGGGCCCTGGCCAGCGCGCCGACGCTCCTCCTGCTCGACGAGCCGACCGCGGGGATGAATCCCCAGGAGACCGCACAGCTCACGCGCCTGATCGGGCGGCTTCGCTCGGATCTCGGGCTGACCATCCTCCTGATCGAGCACGACATGAAGGTGGTCATGGGGATCAGCGACCGCGTCACGGTCCTCGATCACGGGGAGAAGATCGCCGAGGGGACGCCGGACGAGGTCCGTCGCGATCCCAAGGTGATCGAGGCATACCTGGGAGCGCCCTCGGCATGACCGGACCAGCCACGACGACCCACGGCGCGAGGACCGTCGCACCCGGCGAACGTCTCCTCGCGCTCGACGACGTTCACACGTACTACGGCCACATCCACGCGCTCAAGGGTGTCTCGATCGAGGTCAACCGCGGAGAGATCGTCACGCTCATCGGCTCGAACGGGGCCGGCAAGACGACGACGCTGCGGACGATCTCGGGACTGCTCCACGCCCGCCAGGGCAGGGTGGTCTTCGAGGGCGACGACATCACGAAGGTCGAAGCTCATGTCCTCGTCCGCCACGGCATCGGCCACGCGCCCGAGGGCCGACGGATCTTCGGCCGTCTGACCGTCCTCGAGAACCTGCAGATGGGCGCGTTCACCCGGCCGGGCACCGACACCCAGCAGGATCTCAACCGCGTCTTCGATCTCTTCCCCCGCCTGCGCGAGCGGACGTCCCAGCAGGGCGGCACGCTCTCCGGCGGCGAGCAGCAGATGCTCGCCATCGGCCGAGCGCTCATGTCCCGGCCGCGCGTCCTCCTCCTCGACGAGCCGTCGCTCGGCCTCTCGCCGATCCTCGTCCAGCAGATCTTCTCGATCATCAAGGAGATCAACGACCAGGGCACGACCGTCCTGCTCGTCGAGCAGAACGCGCTCCAGGCGCTCAACGTCGCGCACCGC
>DASVZT010000188.1:0-7005 GCA_036391495.1 Candidatus Limnocylindrales bacterium | reverse complement strand
GACCCCCGACGGGACGGCCCCCGGCAGGACGGCCCCCGATGGGTCGGCCCCCGACCGCCCGGTCGTCCTCTACGACACCACGCTCCGCGACGGGACCCAGGGCGAGAACATCGTCCTCTCGCTGGCCGACAAGATCCGCGTTGCGCGGATGCTCGACGAGTACGGCATGCCGTACATCGAGGGCGGATGGCCGGGCTCGAACCCGAAGGACATCGAGTTCTTCCGTGCCGCGCGCTCGATGACGTGGGGGCAGGCGAAGCTGGCGGCCTTCGGCTCGACGCGCCACCGCGCGAACCGCCCGGAGAACGACCCGAACCTGCGCGAACTCGTCGCGGCCGAGACCCCGGTCGTGACGATCTTCGGCAAGAGCTGGCTCCTCCACGTCACCGAGGTGCTCGGGGCGACACCGGCCGAGAACCTCGACATGATCGCCGACTCGATCGGGTTCATCGTCGAGCACGGCCGCGAGGCGGTCTACGACGCCGAGCACTTCTTCGACGGCTACAAGGCGGACCGCGCGTACGCCCTGGCGACGCTGAGGGCCGCCCGGCAGGCGGGCGCTCGGTCGCTCGTCCTGTGCGACACGAACGGCGGGACGCTGACGAACGATCTCGCCGCCATCGTCGCCGACGTCAGGTCGTCCCTCGAGGCCGATCCCGGCGCGCCGCCGGTCACCTGGGGCATCCACACGCACAACGACGCCGAGCTGGCCGTCGCCAACTCGCTGGCCGCGGTCCGTGCCGGCGTCCGGCATGTCCAGGCCACGATCAACGGCTACGGCGAGCGTTGCGGCAACGCCAACATGGTCTCGATCCTGGCCAACCTCGCCCTGAAGACCGGGCACGAGCTCGTGCCCGCGGCAGGCGGCGACATCGCCGACCTGACGAACCTCTCGCGGGCCGTCGCGGAGATCGCCAACGTCGCCCCGAACGACTACCAGCCGTATGTCGGACGGTCGGCCTTCGCGCACAAGGGCGGCGTCCACGGGGCCGCCGTGGCGAAGGTCCAGCGGAGCTACCAGCACGTCGATCCGGCCGCCGTCGGCAACGAGGGTCGCCTGGTCGTGTCCGAGCTCGGCGGCCGCGCCAACACCGCGCTCCGTGCCGAGCAGCTCGGGCATCGGCTCGAGGGCGTCGTCGATCCGCGGGAGCTCTCGAAGCTCATCAAGCAGCTCGAGGCCGATGGCCTCGCCTTCGAGGGCGCCGAAGCGTCGTTCGAGCTCCTCATCCGGCGACGGCAGGCGGGCTACGTCGCGCCGTTCCGGATCGTCGACTTCACGGTCCTCGTCGAGCAGCGCGAGGGACGGGAGCTCCTGGCCGAGGCGACGGTCAAGGTCGAGGTCGACGGCGAGGTCCTTCACACGGCGGCCGACGGGAACGGCCCGGTGAACGCCCTGGACGACGCGTTGCGCAAGGCGCTCCGCGCCTTCTATCCACAGCTCGATCCCGTCCACCTCGTCGATTACAAGGTGCGTATCCTCGACGGGGAGGCGGCGACGGCCGCCCGGACGCGGGTCGTCATCGACTCGTCGGACGGGGCGACGCGGTGGTCGACCGTCGGCAGCGACACGAACATCATCGCGGCCTCGGCGGCGGCGCTCGCCGACTCGCTCGAGTACGCGATCTGGAAGAGCGGCGCCGAGCTCCGGCGGCGCGACGAGCGCCACTTCACGACGGCGCGGGGCGCGGGGGCGGCAGTCAGAGGGACGTGACCATGGGCAGCGGCGACATGGGGGCCACGAGCGGGACCGGTGACCGGGGCGATCGCCTCCGGCTGACGCGCTGGAACGTCACCTCGGGCAGCAACACGCAGAGCCGTGCGGCTGTCGTCATCCAGGCCGGCGACCACCAGTGGGACGGTCGGGCGGAGTCGCCCGGACCGATCGCGGCGCTGTACCGGGCGGTCGACGCGGCCCTGGCGGGCGTCCTGTCCGGTCATCCCCGGCTTCTCTCATACGACGTCCACGCCGTCAGCGAGAGCCCGGACTCGGAGGGTGTCGTGACGGTCACGGTCGCCCCGCCGGAGAGCGCTGCGGGTGAGCGAGCGGAAGGCCGGTTCGACGGCGAGGCGCGCAGCGAGAACATCATCGCCGCGTCGGTCGAAGCGTACGTCCAGGCGATCGACCGGCTGCTCGGCCACGAGACATGGGCGGGGGCGACGGAGGCCGGCGGAAACCGGCGCGTGGCCAAGACGAAGGAGGCGGCGGCGCGACGCCAGGCCCGCGGCGTGACGCTCGACGAGGAGGCCGCCGAGCGCACGAACGTCAACTGGTTCGAGCGCTGATGGGGGAGACGGCTCCAAGCGTCGGGTCGGTCCCGGCGTCGGCGTCGGCGTCGGCGTCGCCCTCGGCGTCGCCTTCAGCCTCGCCGTCGGTGGCGCCGTCGGTGTCGCCCTCGGTGTCGCCGTCCCCCGATGGCGGCGTCCGCCCGGTGGTCGCCTTCTCCGGTGAGCCCGGCGCCTTCGCCGAGGATGCCGTCCGGGCGTGCTTCGTCGATCCCGACGCCCTCGCCGTGGGCGGATTCCGCGAGGTCCTCGACGCCGTCTCCTCCGATCGGGCGAGCTTCGGCGTCCTGCCGATCGAGAACCTCGTCAACGGGACCGTCCGCGAGAACGAGGACCTGCTGCTCGAGCACGACCTCCAGATCGTCGCCGAGGTCATCGTGCCGGTTCGGCTCTGCCTCGCCGCCCTGCCGGGCGAGCGGATCGATGGGATCGAGCGCGTCTACTCGCACATCCAGGCGCTCGGCCAGGCCGATCGCTTCCTGCGCACCCGACCGTGGAGCCTGCTGACGACCTACAACACGGCCGGCGCCGGGAAGATGATCGCGGAGCGGGGCGAGCGGGGCGCGGCCGCGGTCCTGTCGCCCCGCGCTGCGGCCTGGTTCGGGCTGGAGGTGCTGGCGGACTCCATCCAGAACGTCGCGGATAACCGGACGCGCTTCGTGGTCGTCGTCCGGCCGGGGTTCGCGCCCGAGCCGTCATGGTTTGCCGTGCCCGTGGTCGGGCCGGGTGCCCCACACGGTCTCCACGAGATGCGCACGACGCTGGCCGTCGCCGTCCCGGACGAGCCCGGTGCGCTACACCGCGTCCTCGGCGTGCTCGCCGCCAACGGGGTCAACATGAGCATGATCGAGTCGAGGCCTCTCAAGGGCCGGGCCTGGGAGTACGTCTTCTGGATCGACCTCGACGCGGGTGCGGAAGAGCCCGGGGCCGCGGCTTCGATCGCGGAGCTGCGAACGTTCGTCCCGATGCTCCGCGTGCTCGGGACCTACCGGCGCGCGGAGCCGTAGCCGTCGGGAGGGCGCGGGGGCGGGTCAAGCGGAGGGGCGGCGGGCTCGAGCGGACTCCGGGGCCGCCATTCGGGGTCGACGCCAGGCGTACACGCGGGTCGCCGCAAGATCGGACCAGACCAGGCCTGGTTCGGGCGGCGGTTCGGCCCCCGTCGTGAGGGCCTGGATCCAGCCGGACGACGAGCCCGAGAACGTGGCCGCGAAGACCGCGGGGTAGCGCGCGACGAGCTCCCGGTTGCGCTTCGTGGCGCGCACCACCCATGCGCCGTAGATCGTTGCCCCAGGATGGCCGTGTCCCGCGGCGACCTCGCCGGCAGACGCGAGCTTCCGATGGAACGACCGAACGCCAGCGCCGACGTCACCGACGAGATTCAGCGCCTCGAGCACGAGGTAACGGGCCCCGGCCCTGTCCCGGAGACAGACATCGATCGATCGCCACGGGTCGACCGGTCGGATGGGCAGCTCGAACCTGCCGGAGTATCCGACCTTGGCTCCGAGGCTCAGCAGGAGTTCCTGGATGGCGAGATGCCCCGCGTCGGCCGGCTCTTCCCGCGGGTCGCGAGCGACCTCGATGCGCAGCGTCAGCCCGAGCGCCATGGCGACGACGACGACATCGCCGACCGTCGACGCGTTGGTCGACGAGGCCCGTTCCAAGCGGCTGATCGCCGACTTGCTGATGCCCGCTCGACCGCCGAGCGCCGTCTGGGTCATGTTCCGCCGTCGGCGCGCGGCTCTGACGGCCCCGCCGACGTGCGACAGCAGCCGGCGCGTCTCGGCGTCGGCGGCGAGCTGGAGGTCGGAGCGCTTCTGTCGTGACATTCCCACCACATGGTCATCCTCAACTCTTGCCTGCCACTTACCTCCGGATCAACTGGCGATCGCCCAGAACAACTGGCCCTCGCCGTCCGGGAGCGCGCCTCGACCCAGGCGGCCGAGCGTGGGACCCTCGCTGCGCCGCGGTTGGGAGCCCCAGGACGTCGGGCGCCGCCGTCGCGTCGAGCGCTTACGGCCGTCTTGCCCCAAGGATGACCACCGGGTGGGAATCGCCGGGGCGAGGCCGGGGAGCGCCGGGGCGAGGCGGGGCCAGGCCCGGGCGGAGGCGCCCCTCGGTGCAGCGGCGTGGGTGGGGCGAGGGCGCTCGAGGCCCGGGCCAGGCCCCGGCCAGGCGTGAGCCGAGCCGCCCGCCATGAGCCGAGCCGCCCGCCACGAGCGGCGAGGCCGAGGCGAGGGGCTGGGCGGGCTCAAGCGGACGTATCGGACCGCGCCGAGAGCCTGGGCCCCCGAGGCCCCGACGTGCGGTGGGCTTCGATCCAGCCCTCAGGCCGGCACAGCTGACCGCAGATCGCTCGTGCAGGCCTTGCAGCGCGTCGCCGCGACGTCGTTCGGCTCCTTGCAGTAGGGGCACGTCTGGACCGGGGTCGCGGGCGCGTCCTTGATGAACGTCCGGGCGACCCAGAAGACGACGAACGCGATGACGATGAACGCGATGACGCTGTTGATGAACGTGCCGTAGTTGATCGCGACCACCTTGGCCGGGTCGGCGTTGTCCTGGAGCACGACGCGCAGCGCCTTGAAGTCGACACCGCCGAGGACGAGGCCGACCGGCGGCATGATGATGTCGTTGACGAGCGAGGTGACGACGGCCCCCAGCGCGGCGCCGATGATGACGCCGATCGCCAGCGCGAGGGCGTTCGTCTTGAGCAGGAACGCCCGGAACTCACCCAACATGCTCGTTCCTCCTGTCCTGTCCTGTCCGTCGCAGCCGGCAGGCCACGTGCGTGCCGCGGCTCGATCGTACGACCGCCCGCCAGAGCCGATCGAAAGCGCGGGCGACCCCGACCGCCGCCCGGCGCGGGTGACCCCGACCGCCGCGCGACGCGGCGCAGGGCGACGGCCTCGACGGCGCCGTCGGCGGCGACCCAGGGGCAGGCACGGCGACCCGGGTAGAATCGAGCGCGTGGGCCGGCCGCCCGACGGCCCCTCGGCCCGTCCCGTCAGGAGCGATACGCGATGGCCATCGTCGCCACGACACCTCATCCGATCTTCCTCGCCGGCGAGTGGGTCGAGTCCGACGATCCACTCACTGTCGCCAACCCGGCCGACCCCGGGAACCCGGCCGGCGCCACCTTCCACGCGACGTCCGAGCAGTACGAGCAGGCCGTCCAGGCCGCCGTCGCCGCGTTCGAGGTCACGCGCCGCATGCCCGCCTACGAGCGTGGCGCCATCCTGCGGAGCGTCTCCAACGGCATCAAGAACCGCCGCGAGGAGCTGGCACGCCTCATCGCGACCGAGGCCGGCAAGCCGATCCGCGACGCCTACGGCGAGGTGGACCGCGCCTCGCTGACGTTCCGGCTCGGGGCCGAAGAGGCGGAGCGGATGTACGGCGAGGTCATCCCGCTCGACCTCATGCCGACCTCCAGGGATCGCGTCGGGATCACGCGCCGATTCCCGGTCGGGCCCGTCGCCGGTATCAGCCCGTTCAACTTCCCGCTCAACCTCGCGGTCCACAAGATCGCCCCGGCCATCGCGGCCGGCTGTCCGATCCTCCTCAAGCCGCCATCCAAGGACCCGCTCGTCATGCTGACCGTGGCCGAGCTCATCGAGGAGGCGGGTGCGCCGAAGGGCTCCGTGTCGGTCCTGCCGATGAGCCGTGAGCTCGGCGACCGGATGGTGTCGGACGAGCGATTCAAGCTGCTCACGTTCACCGGCAGCCCGTCGGTCGGCTGGCGGATGAAGGAGCGCGCGGGCAAGAAGAAGGTCGTCCTCGAGCTCGGCGGCAATGCAGGCGTCATCGTCGACAAGTCGGCCGACCTCGACTGGGCCGTCAAGCGCATCCTCGTCGGTGCGTTCGCCTACTCGGGGCAGGTCTGCATCAGCGTCCAGCGGATCTTCGTCCACGAGGACGTCATGTCCCAGTTCATGGACCGCTTCGTGGCGGGCGCCCGGGCGCTGAAGGTCGGCGACCCGCTCGACGCCACGACCGACGTCGGGCCGATGGTCGACCAGGCCGCGGCCTCGCGGACGCAGCAGTGGGTCGACGAGGCGGTCGCGTTGGGCGGCAAGCTCGCCCTGGGCGGCACGGCCGACGGAACCTTCTTCGCGCCGACGATCCTGACCGACACGCCGGTCACCGCGCGCGTCTGCTCGAACGAGGCGTTCGCGCCGCTGGTCGTCGTGTTCCCGTTCCGCGACCTCGGCGACGCGATCCGGCAGGTGAACGACTCGTTCTTCGGTCTCCAGACGGGCATCTTCACGAACGACCTGGCGCATGCATGGCGGGCATTCGGAGAGCTGGAGGTCGGCGGCGTCATCGTCAACGACATCCCGACGTACCGGATCGACCACATGCCGTACGGAGGCGTGAAGGACTCGGGCCTCGGTCGGGAGGGACTGCGCTGGGCGATCGAGGACATGACCGAGATCCGGATCATGGTTCTCGCCTGGCCCCAGTAGCTCGGGAATCGGCCGCGGATGTACCCGCCGACCGTGACGTTCGTCCGCAGCCTTCGAGACGAGCGGTGAGCGACCCGACGCAGCGCACCCCGACGCCACGCACCGCGGCCGACCTCGTCGTGGCCTGCCTCGAGGCCGAGGGTTGCGAGTACGTCTTCTCCGTCCCGGGCGAGGAGACGATGGACGTGCTCGACGCCCTGTCGCGCAGCGAGCGTGTCCGTCACGTGACGACGCGCCACGAGCAGGGCGCTGCCTTCATGGC
>DASVZT010000187.1:0-3706 GCA_036391495.1 Candidatus Limnocylindrales bacterium | reverse complement strand
GACGCGTCGTCGCCCTTCAGCGCCGACCGCACGGCCTCGATCCGGCTCTCCGTCTCCGCGCGGTCCTCGGCCGACACCTTGTCGCCGAGGTCCTTGAGCGTGCGCTCGGCCTGGAACGTGACCGCCTCGGCCTGGTTCCGTGTCTCGACGGTCTCGCGCCGCTTGCGATCCTCGTCCTCGTGCTCCTTCGCGTCGCGGACCATCCGGTCCACGTCGTCCTTGGAGAGCATCGACGACGCCGTGATCCGCACCTGCTGCTCGCGCGACGTCGCCCGATCCTTGGCCTTCACGTCGAGGATGCCGTTCGCGTCGATGTCGAACGTGACCTCGATCTGGGGAATGCCGCGCGGAGCCGGCGGGATCCCGTCGAGGATGAACCGCCCGAGGGTCTTGTTGTCGGCCGCGAAGTCGCGCTCGCCCTGCAGGACGTGGATCTCGACCTGGTTCTGGTTGTCGGACGCGGTCGAGAACACCTGCGACTTGGAGGTGGGGATCGTCGTGTTCCGGTCGATCAGCCGGGTCATGACGCCGCCGAGCGTCTCGATGCCGAGCGAGAGCGGGGTGACGTCCAGGAGCAGGACATCCTTGACCTCGCCGCCCAGGACGCCGGCCTGGATCGCTGCGCCGATCGCGACGACCTCGTCCGGGTTGACGCCCTTGTGCGGCTCCTTGCCACCGAACATCGCCTTGACGGCCTCGACGACCGCCGGCATTCGGGTCATGCCGCCGACGAGGATGACCTCGTCGATCTCGCGCGCCGCGATCCCGGCGTCCTTGAGTGCCTGGGTGACCGGACCCTTCGTCTTCTCGATCAGGTCGGCGACGAGATCCTCGAGCTTGGCCCGCGACAGGCTGACCACGAGGTGCTTGGGGCCCGTCTGGTCGGCCGTGATGTACGGCAGGTTGATCTCGGTCTGCGCCGTCGAGGAGAGCTCGATCTTGGCCTTCTCGGCCGCCTCCTTCAGGCGCTGCATCGCCTGGGCGTCCTTGGAGAGGTCGATCCCCTCCTGCTTGCGGAACTCGCCCAGGAGCCAGTCGATGACGCGCTGGTCGAAGTCGTCGCCGCCGAGGTGCGTGTCCCCGTTGGTCGACTTCACCTCGAAGACGCCGTCGCCGAGCTCGAGGATCGAGATGTCGAACGTGCCGCCGCCCAGGTCGTAGACGGCGATCTGCTCGTCCTTCTTCTTGTCGAGCCCGTAGGCGAGGGCCGACGCGGTCGGCTCGTTGATGATCCGCTTGACGTCGAGCCCGGCGATCCGGCCGGCATCCTTCGTCGCCTGGCGCTGCGTGTCGTCGAAGTACGCCGGGACCGTGATGACGGCCTCGGTCACCTTCTCCCCGAGGTACGCCTCGGCGTCCGTCTTGAGCTTCTGCAGGATCATCGCGCTGATCTCGGGCGGCGTGTAGCCCTTGCCGTCCGCCAGCACGACGCGGATGCCGTCGCTCTTGGGGTCCTTCTCGACCTTGTACGGGACGAGGTCGCGGGAATGCTTGACCTCCGGGTCGTCCCAGCGGCGACCCATGAAGCGCTTGATCGAGTAGACGGTGTTGCCGGGGTTGGTGACCGACTGGCGCTTGGCCAGCTGGCCGACCAGCCGCTCGCCGGTCTTGGTGAAGGCGACGACGGACGGGACGGTCCGACCGCCCTCGGCCGACGGAATCACGGTCGGCTCGCCGCCCTCCATGACGGCCACGACGGAGTTCGTCGTCCCGAGATCGATGCCGATGATCTTGCCCATTGCTCAGTGCTCCTGGTCCTGGTGATCGATGTGTTTCGTGTTCAGTGAATGGGCCCGGACGTCCCGCTGTCCGCCTGGTCGTCGTCGCTCGATGCGCGCGTCGCGACGGCGACGAGGGCCGGCCGGATGACGCGGTCACGCAGCCGGTAGCCGCGGCGGACCTCGTCGACGATCGTGCCCTCCGGGTGTGCCGCGCTCGGGATGTTGGCGATCGCCTCGTGTCGCCGCGGGTCGAACGCCTCTCCGGGATCGGCCTCGATCGGGCTGACGCCCTCGCTCTCGAGCAGGGCGCGCAGCTTGCGGTCGATCGCGGCGATGCCGTCGGCCCAGCCATCGCCTTCGAGGGCCTCCGGGCGGCCGGCGATCGCGCGATCGAAGTCGTCGGCCAGCACGAGCACCTTGCGGATGAGGTCCTCCCCGGCGAGTCCGAGCTCGCGCTCGCGCTCCTCGCCCGTCCGGCGGCGGAAGTTCTGGAACTCGGCGCGCTCGCGCTGGAGCGCCCCGAGATACTCGTCGCGCTCCTTCGCGGTCGCGTCGAGCTCGGCGGTGAGCTTCTCGATCTGCTCGACGAGCCTTGCCGGCGAGAGATCGATCTCGTCGATCCGTTCCTGTGCCCGGGTCCGATGTCCGGTCTGTCGTTGGGTCATGTCTCGATCTCGCTGGTGGGATTGAGCGGCTGGGGACCGCGATGGAGGTGCGGTTCGGGCGTCAGGAGTAGAGGTGGTCGACGAGCTCGTCCATCAGGCCGGAGACGAAGCGGACCGTCCCGATCGCGTGCGGGTACGACATCCGCGTCGGGCCGAGGACGCCGACGATGCCGACGGCCCGTCCGGCACGGCCGTACGGAGCGAGGACGAGCGAGACGTCCCGGAGCTCGGGCGGACGGTTCTCGTGGCCGATGAAGACCTGGATCCGGCCGGCGCCGGCGACCGTGCTCAGGAGTTCGCCGAGGTAGGCACGGTTCTCGAGCACCGAGAAGACACGCCGCAGCTTCTCGCTCTGGGCGAACTCGGGAGCGTCCATGACGTTGAGGAGCCCGTCGCTGAAGAGCTCCTCGATCTTGTCGACGTCGAACTCGCGGAGGGTCATCGCGAGGCGCTCGCCGACACGACGGGCGACCCGCGCCTCCGGCTGCGCCGCGTCGGGCGACCCGAGACGGTCCAGTCGCGATTCGACGTCGTCCGCCGTCGCGTTCTCCAGCAGGAGGTTGAGCCGGGCCGCGACCGCGGCGAGGACATCCTGGTCGGTCGGCTCGGGCAGCGTGACGAGGGACTGCTTGATCGAGCCCTCGCGCAGGACGAGGATGACGCTCGCCAGCCGGTCCTGGATCCCGACGATGTCGATGCGGCGGATCCGGGCGGCCTGCGGCTTCGCCGGCGTCGCCAGTCCGGCCGCGCGCGTCGCCGAGGCGATCGTCGTCGCGGCCAGGCGGAACCAGTGCTCGCTCGCGTACTCCACCTGCCCGAACTGGTGACGGATCATCAGCTCCTCGACGGGCGGCAGCGAGAACGTGTCGGCCGTCGACTCGACGAAGTAGCGGTACCCCGCGTCCGTGGGGACGCGACCGGCCGACGTGTGGGGTTGGGTCAGCAGGCCGGCACGCTCGAGCTCGGCGAAGATGTTGCGGACGGTCGCGCTCGACACGCGCAGGCGGTAGTGCTCGACCAGCGTCCTCGAGCCGACCGGCTGGGCGCTGAGGACGTATTCCTCGATGACGGCCCGCAGGATCGCCTGTGCTCGCGCATCGAGCGGGCCGCTGGTTCGACGGATCCGTCGGACCACGGCGAGCCTCCTGTCGGCGGTCCCCTGGGCCGCCGCTTGTCTGTTAGCACTCTCAGGCCGAGAGTGCTAACGCGTTGCAGGCATCGTAGCAGCCGGGGCTCACGGGTGTCAACGAACGTCACCTGCCCGGCCCGGCGCGGCGCGCCAGGGGCGAGCCAGGGGCGAGCCAGGGGCGGGCGCACGGC
>DASVZT010000186.1:0-1613 GCA_036391495.1 Candidatus Limnocylindrales bacterium | reverse complement strand
GCTGTCCGGCTTCGCGACGGCCAGCGGCGCGGCCGACACCGGTTGGACCGGTTATGCGCCCCTGACGCTCGGGCAGTACACACCGGGCCCCGGGCTCGACCTGTGGATCGTCGGGGTCGCGATGGTCGGGGCCTCGGGCATCCTCGGCGCCGTCAACTTCATGGCAACGATCTATGCGCGACGAGCGCCGGGGCTGGCGATGTGGCGGATGCCCGTCTTCACGTGGAACATCCTCATCACGTCGTTCCTCGTCCTGTTCGCGTTTCCGCCGCTGACGGCGGCACTGGCGATGATCTTCATCGACCGGCACGCCGGCGGCAGCTTCTTCAACCCCGCGACGGGCGGCGACCCGATCCTCTGGCAGCACCTCTTCTGGTGGTTCGGCCATCCCGAGGTCTACATCATCGCCCTGCCGTTCTTCGGGATCGTGTCCGAGATCATCCCGGTCTTCTCGCGCAAGCCGCTGTTCGGCTACCGGCTGGTCGTGTTCGCGACGATCGCGATCGCGAGCCTCTCGACGGCCGTCTGGGCCCACCACATGTACACGACGGGCCTGGTCGCCCTGCCCTTCTTCTCGATCGCTTCGCTGCTGATCGCGGTGCCGACCGGCATCAAGATGTTCAACTGGACGGCGACCATGATCGGCGGCCGGATCTCGTTCACGACCGCGATGCTCTTCGCGACCGGCGTCATCTACGTCTTCGTCGTCGGCGGCATCACCGGCGTCATGCTCGCCTCGCCGGCGCTCGACTTCCAGTTCCAGGACACGTACTTCGTCGTCGCGCACCTGCACAACGTGATCATCGGGTCGACCGTCTTCGCGACCTTCGCCGGCATCTACTTCTGGTTCCCGAAGATGACGGGCCGCTTCCTGTCCGAGCGCCTCGGGAAATGGCACTTCTGGTCGTGGGTCATCGGGTTCACCCTGACGTTCCTGCCCCAGTACGAGCTGGGGCTGGCCGGGATGCCGCGACGGGTCGCGACCTACCCGCCCTATCCGGGCTGGGCGGAGCTGAACCTGCTCTCGACGGCGGGCGCCATCCTGCTCGGGCTCGGGACGCTGCCGTTCTTCTGGGCGATCGTGCGGGCCCTTCGGCAGCCGCCGACCGCGGGTGACGACCCGTGGGAGGGGAACTCGCTCGAATGGGCGACCTCGTCGCCGCCGCCGCACCACAATTTCCGGGGTCTACCGCCGATCCGCTCGGAACGGCCGGTGTTCGACGCGCGGATGGTGGCCCGCGGGATCGACCCGCGCGAGCTCGAGCGCCAGGCCGGCGGGCGGGGGCGGCTCGCGGCGTCGGTGCTGGACGAGCCGGAGCCGCCGGAGCGATCGGGCGGTGGCGGGCCATCGGGCGGTGGCGGGCCATCGGGCGGGGGCGGGCCGTCGGGCGGTGGCGGTCGGTTGGGCGGGAGCGCCTCCGGATGACCGAGGAGGTCCGCTTCTTCCGTCGGGTCGCGATCTACGCCGTCGTCGTCGGCGTCATCTACTGGTTCGCGAGCTACGAGTGGATCGGGACGACGCTGCTGTTCGTCTTCGGCGGTGGCGCCGGCGTCGCGACACTGCTGCTCTGGCGGGGTGCGAGGGAGCGCCACGCGGCAGAGGGCATCGCGGG
>DASVZT010000185.1:0-18065 GCA_036391495.1 Candidatus Limnocylindrales bacterium | reverse complement strand
GGCGTCGGCGCCTGGAGTGCGAAGGGTCGGTCGAGCGATCGTCCTTCCTCCGCCGTGGCGATGCGATCGCGACCGTCGCGCTTCGCGACGAAGCTCGCGCGGTCCGCCGCGAGGAGGATCTCCTCGGCAGTCACGCCGTCCATCGGATAGGAGGCGACACCGATCGAGGCGGTCGCCGACACGCGCCTGCCCTCTCGATCCGTGCCCCGCCGACCGACGCGGTGGAGTGCCATGCGAACGCGTTCGGCGACGGCCTGCGCACCATCCATCCCGGTGGCCGGCAGCAGCAGGATGAACTCGTCGCCGCCGTAGCGGAACGCGACGTCGCTCTCCCGACCGGCGCCGACGATCGTCTCGGCCACCTCTCGCAGGAATGCGTCGCCCGCCTGGTGCCCGAACTCGTTGTTCACGTTCCGGAAGTCGTCGAGGTCGAGAAGGATCAGGCTGAAGGTCTCCGCAGCGCAGACCGCCGTCTCGAGGTGCTCCTTGAACGTCGAGTGGTTGTACAGGCCGGTCAGGCCGTCGGTCCGCGCCTTGACCTCGACCGCTGAGTGGATGGCGGCATTCTGAAGGGCGATCGACACGTGCGCCGCGAAGAGCTGGACGAGGTCGAGCTCCTGTGGACCGAACGGATCGTCGTCGCCGATCCGTTCGAGGGTCAGCAGGCCGGCCGTGCCCGCCCTCGTTCGCAGCGGCACCACGATCAGGCTCGTATGCGAGCGGCGAATCGGGGGCAGACCGGGCGGAACGTTGGTCGGCGGCGTTGCGGCGGGCGCGCCGCCCTCGGCGGACGTCTCGATCAGCTGCCCATCGACGACGAGCAGCGGAGTGCCGGTCTCGAGGACGTCGGTGGCCAGTCCGCGCATCCAGCCGACCGTCAGGTCGGCTCCGTCATCGCCCTTGGCGGTCACCGAGGTGAGCTGGCGCGTCCCCTCGTCGACGACCTCGATCGAGAGTCGGTCGTAGCTGACGAGCGGGCGCAGCTGCTCCGTGATCTGGTCGAGGACCGCCCGTGGCTCGAGCGTGCCGAGGATCGATTCCGTGATCTTGATCAGCTCGCGGTGACTCCGGACCTGGCGCTCGAGAGCGGCCGACTGCGCACGCACGAGCTCGGTCGCCAGCGCACTGGTGATCGCCTGGGCCGCGAAGCTCGCGTAGATCACGAGAAGGCGCAGGTCGTCGTCCGTGAACTGGTCGAGCCCGAGCTTCGAGAGGACGAGGACGCCGAGGACACGCTCGTCCATGACCATCGGCGCGAGCAGCATCGACTCGTCGAGGTCGCTGCTCGTGCCGGGGATGGTCGCGGCCCGTGGATCGTTGCTGGCGTCGCGGACGAGCTGCGGGATCGCGTGGCGCGCCACCCAGCCCGTGAGACCCTGGCCGATCGACAGCCTCAGCTGTTCGGGTGTCTCGTCGCGGTATTCACCCACCTGCCCGAGCATCGCGATCGGGTAGAGGACGTTGTCTTCGAGGCGGTAGACGCGCACGTTGTGGTAGTCGATGAGCTGGCGCAGCTCGTGCGCGATCGCGGCCCCGATGTCGGCCACGCTCGTCAACCGGCTGAGGCGGACCCCGAGCTGCTGGATGGACTGGAGCTGTGCGGCCCAGCGTGCCATCCGCTCGAAGTCGCCCTCGATCCGCAGGGCGGACTCGACGGCACGCGCGTCGACCAGCTCCGGCAGCACCATCGCCAGCGCATCGCGATAGCCGGCGCCGGCGTCCTCTCCGTTGTCGACCCGGCGCTGACGGCGATCACCGGCCGGGAGACTCGGCGACCCGACTGCCGCTTGAAGGAAAGCGTCCAGGTCGCTCTCGCGGTAGCGGCGATCGCCGCGGGCGTTGATGCGGTAGAAGGGGAGCCGGCCCTGGTCGCTCCACGCGCGGACGGTGTTCGCATGCACGCCGAGGAAGCGGGCTGCGTTCGTCACCGAGAGGTTCGCGTCACCGGGTCGGGTCAGGGACATCTTCCGCGCCTGCCGAGGACATTTCGTGGACGACGCGGACGCTAGATAACCCCACAATTCTTTCCAATAGCCCGATAGTCCCGCCACCCGCGGTCGCCGATCGCTGCTGGACCACCGAGCCGAGGGGATCGCCGCGCGGAGGTCGATCACCGCCCGGGGGCAGATCCTCCGCGGGAGGGGCCGCCGGTGAGGCCGACGTAGGCGAGCGTCGCGGCGATCGTCACGGCGGCGACGAGCACGACGCCAGCGATCGCGAGGAGCGGCGCGCCGACGAACCCGGGTCCCTGGCCCGAGCTGCGCGTGTCGCCCGAGGCGGCCGTCTCGTCCGAGGCCGCCGGCGCGGGGGCGGCCGAGTCCGATGCCGCCGGCCCCGAGGCGGCCGAGTCCGATGCCGCCGGCGCAGACGCCGCCGCCGCGGACGGGATGGTGCCGGCTCCCGGCGCCGAAACAGCCACGGCAGCCCCGACCGGCGCCGGTCCGCTGGCGTCGTTCGCCGAAGCCGCTGCGGGTGCGACGGCCGACACGATCCCGGCCACCAGTCCGAGCACGAGGAGCAGGACGCCGGCAGCGAGGGCGGCGGCGGCCGCGATCGGGCGGATGCGGCTCCCGCGCGCGAGGACGCGCATCGCCTCGTCGCGATCGAGCGTGGTGAGGACCAGCGGCCGTCCGATGCCGGCGGTCATCACGGGAGATCCCGTCGCGTCGAGGCTCGGGACGCCGCAGACCGTGGCGTGGTCGATCGAGGAGACCTGATCGACACGCATCCGGACGGGCGTCTCCGGCGGCAGGTGAGCCGGGACGGCGTCGGGTGCATCGGCCGCGATACCAGCCGACTCACGCGGGATGACGACGAGGCCGCCGTCCAGAGCAGAGCCGTCGACGGCGATCGAGTCGAGATCCTCATTGACGACGAAGTGGACGACCCGTCGATGGTCGGCCACCTGCTGCCAGGCGCGCCCCACGCGAGCCTCGAGCCGGACACGACGCAGCACGAGCGGGCGGTGATGCTCGTCCTCGAACTCGTCTTCGGCGTCGATCCGCCCCTCGATTCGCACGTAGCGTGGCCGCGCCGCCGACGCCAGTGCGACGGCGTCCGCGACCGAGACCGTCGGCGTGGCCGCCAGGAGGCGGCCGACGCGGTAGCCGGCGCCGAAGCTCCGGAGGATCGCGGCGCCCAGCAGGATGGCGATCGTGCCGAGGCCGACGAGGAGCGGGGAGATCACCGCCGGATGATACGGCGGCAGGCGCGGACGAACCCGAAGGAACCTACTCGGCGCGTGGGCGTTGAGGCGATCGCTGCCATTAGCGCGTTCTCGGCCCCTCCGGGCTCGAATCGAACGCTATGCCCGCGGCTCTCGTGGGTCAACCCGACTTATCCACCATCTTCCGCCCCGGACCGCAGTTATCCACGGGGCGTCCGCCATGGGGCGTCCGACGGCGGAGGCCCAGGTCACCGACGGTCCGTTCAGACCATCGACAGTCGGGCGTCGACCGACCGTGCGGCCACATCGAGACGCCCGGGTCAGGCCGCCGGCCGCCCCGTCGCCGGGTCGAGGACGCTCATCAGCCCGGCGTAGCTCCGGAGCACGAGCCGCCCACCGACCAGGTCCGCCTCCGCGACGACGTCCGAGTGGGCCACCCGCCAGCGCACCTCGCCGGACTCGTCGAGCGCGAACGTCTCGAGCTCCCCCTGCACGACGACGTGGTCGAGTCGCGGCGACCCGAAGGCGCCGATCAGCGGCGTTGCCGAGCGGTGCGACCAGCGCAGGACGCCGGTCCGCGCCTCGAAGCCGTAGGTCATGAACCCGTACGTCACGACGAGAAGTCCCGGCGTATCCCACAGCAGGCCGGCGGGCTCATCGAAGATCGCAGACGCGAGGCGCGCGGTCCAGGCTCCTCCCGGGCTCTCGACACGCAGCTCGGCGCGGCAGAGTGTGTCCGGCGCCGACGAGACGAGCGGGCCGTGATCGGCCAGCGTGCCGCCGGCCTCAGAGAGGGCGAACACGTCGTCCGCCGATCCGCTGCCGCCCCAGCGGTAGCCGACACGGATGGCACCTGGGTAGGCGACCGTGGAGCGATGGACCTCGGTCACGCCGGCTAGGCGCGGGCGGGGCCGACGGTGGGGGAGGCCGACGCCGGCGATGCCGCGCTCGTGCTCGACGTGCCCGCGGGCTCCTCGGCGATCGGCGCGACAGTCGCGTTGGCGAGGATCCGCAGTGTCGCGGGCGGCACCGGGAACACGGCGTTCTGCGTCCCGGCCGCCGCCCAGACGACCGTGAAGCGTCCGAGATCGGGATCCATGACCGCCCTCACGGGCCGCGCGTGACCGAGCGGCGGGATGCCGCCGATGACGAACCCGGTCAGCTCGTTCGCCTCGCGCGCGGTCGCCCGCCGCACCTCGTGCTCCCCGGTCACGGCGGCGAGGCGAGCCAGGTCGACGCGGTTCGCGCCCGAGACGAGGCAGAGGATCGGCTGGAGAGCGCCGGCGTCGTCCGGGGCGACGAAGACGAGCGACTTGACGATCTGGGCAACCTCGGCACCGACGGCCGCCGCCGCCTGTTCGGCGGTGTGCGTCGAGTCGTCGAAGACGGTCACCTCGAGCTCGATGCCCTTTCGCGCAGCGGCATCGAGCACGCGCTGGACCGCGGCGGGACGGGAGGGTTCGGACACGGACCGGATACTAGCATCGGGCCCGCGGCCGACCCGTGGCGCGCCTCATGCCCGGGCGACGCCGGTCGTCGGCGGGGTAGCATCGGCGCGGTGAAGGCGATCCTCTTCGACTGGGACGGCACCCTCGCGGATTCGATCGGCCGGTTGTTCGAGGCGAACATCGCGGTCATGACGTCGTTCGGCCTGCCGTTCGACGAGGACGTCTACCGCCGTCACTTCTCGCCCGACTGGCGGCTGATGTACGAACGGCTCGGCATCCCGGCCGAGCGGATCGACGAGGCGAACGACATCTGGCTGGCGGCGTACCGCAGCGGGGCGACGACGGCGCTCCTCGCCGGCGCCCGCGACGCTCTCGAGCGCCTGTCCGGGGCCGGCTTCCGACTCGGCCTCGTGACGGCCGGCCATCGCGACATCGTCGAGCCGCTGCTCGGCCGGTTCGAGCTCGCCGGCTTCTTCGACGTGGCCGTCTTCGGCACCGACATGGTCGAGCAGAAGCCCGATCCGACCCCACTCCTCGTCGCCATCTCCCGGCTCGGCGGGGTCACGGCGGAGGAGGCCGTCTACCTCGGCGACACGGTCGAGGACATCGCCATGGCGTCCGCGGCGGGCGTGCGCGCTGTCGGCATACCGTCGCTCGTCGGTCCGGCGGACGCGCTCCTGGCGGCCGGCGCGGACGAGATCGCGTCGTCGGTCGCCTCGTGGGCAGACGCTCTCCTGGCCGCGATGCCCCAATGACCCCCACCGTCGCACCCGCCAACGGGACCTCCGTCAGGGCGATCGTGGTGGCCGACGGCGATGTCCCGGAAGCGAGTCTCCTCGATCGGTCGTGGCCGGGTTGGGCAGACGGGGTCGACCTCGTCGTGGCGGCGGACGGGGGCGCCCTCGGAGCGGCCAGGCTCGGGCTCCGCCTCGACCTCGTCGTCGGCGACATGGACTCGTTGGCGCCGGATCGTCTCGCCGAGCTTCGCGAGAGCGGGGTCGAGATCGAGACGGTGGCCGCCGAGAAGGACGAATCGGACGCTGAGCTCGCGATCCTCGCGGCTCTCGCGCGCGGCGCGACGCGGATCACCGTGCTCGGCGCGTTCGGCGGCCCGCGGCTCGACCACGCGCTTGCCAACATCGGGCTTCTCGCGATGCCCGCCCTCGAAGGCGTCGCCGTCGAGATGCTCGACGGCCGGACCCGCGTCTCGGCGCTCGTCGCGTTCGATCGGGGCGGACGGCGGGTGGAGCGACGCCTTCCCGGCCGGCCGGGCGACCTCGTATCGCTCCTGCCTCTCGGGACCGACGTCGAGGGCGTCACGACGGCCGGGCTGCTCTATCCCCTGAGCGACGAGCCGCTCCGGGCAGGACCCGCCCGGGGCCTCTCGAACGTCCGTACCGGGGACAGCGCATCGGTCGTCATTCGCCGCGGCGTCCTGATCGTCATCGAGACGGCCGGTCCGGCTGCCGACGGGAATGCGGGCGGGAGCGCCGCCGGACATGCCGTCGAGCATCCGGCGCCGGGGCCAGATCGGCGAGCCCTGCTAGGCTGACCTCATGAGCATGCCGAACGTGGGTGACGCGGCGCCGGACTTCGGCCTCCCCGACGACGCCGGTACCGTCCATCGCCTCGCCGACAGGCGGGGCCACTACACCGTGGTCTACTTCTATCCCGAGGACGACACGCCTGGCTGCACGACCGAGGCGTGCCAGTTCCGCGACACGCACGAGCGGATCGTCGACGAGGACGCGCAGGTCTGGGGCATCAGCCCCGACGCCGCCGACAGCCATCGCCGCTTCCGTTCCAAGTTCGGACTGCCGTTCACGCTGCTGTCCGACGTCGATCATCGCGTCGCGACGGAGTACGGGGCATGGGGCCCGAAGAAGCTCTATGGGCGAGACGTCGTCGGGATGATCCGCTCGAGCTTCCTCGTCGGGCCGGACGGCCGGGTCGTGCGTGCCTGGCCGAAGGTTCGCGCCGATGGCCACGCGGCCGAGGTCCTGGACGCACTCCGCGAGGTTCGCGGCGAGGCTGCAGCCGGCACGGCGATCACGAGCTGAACATCCTGGGGCTCCGCCCGGCGGTCGCTCCCGCTCCCGGCCATGACTGAGGCTTCGCTCGTGGGGGGAGACGAGCGAAGCCTCAGGTGCCATTGTAGCCCGGCCCGCCCGTCGACCGGAACCCCTGACCGAAGGAGGAGCAGGTGACCGTCGAATCGACTCCGTCGGAGGCCGCCCACACGTGGCGCCCAGAGCGGTTCATGGTCATCGTCGCCCACCCGGACGACGCCGACTTCGGGCCGGCCGCGACGGCGGCCCGCTGGATCGACGAGGGATCGAGCGGCTGGCTCGTCTGCTGCACGAGCGGTGATGCGGGGGGCGAGGATCCCGACATCGATCCGCTCGAGCTCGCCCGCGTCCGCGAGGTCGAACAGCGGGCGGCGGCCGAGATCGTCGGCTACGCCGGTGTCACCTTCCTCCACCAGCCCGACGGCGCCCTCGCGAACGACCTGGCGCTGCGTGAGCAGCTCGTCCGCGAGATCCGGACCTTCCGCCCGGACGCGGTGCTCTGCCAGGACCCGGAGACGCTCTTCTATCCCGGCGGCGGCGTGAACCACACGGACCACCGTGCCGCAGGGCTGGCGGCGGTCGACGCCGTCTACCCCGCCGCGCGCAACCCGATGGCCTTTCCTCACCTGGCACGCTCCGGGCTCGCCCTGCACAAGGTCCGCCGCCTCTACCTCTTCTGGTCGGAGAAGGCCGATGTCCACGTCGACGTCGGCTCGACGATCGAGCGCAAGGTGGAGGCGCTGCGCGCCCACGCCAGCCAGATCCACGACCTGGACGGACTAGCGGACCGGATCCACACCTGGGCGGCCGAAGAGGGCGCCAAGGTGGGCGCTGCCGCCGCGGAGTCGTTCCGGCTCGTCGTGATCGAGGCGGATCCCGAGGAGACGCCCGAGGGGGACTAGCTTTCCGACAGGAGCGCCGGCGCCACCCGGTCCCAGATCGCGAACAGCGGCCCGAGCATCTCCGCGTGCGGCGCCAGGAGCGCCTCGACCTGGTACTGCGCCAGGCCGGGCGCCGAGCCGAGGAGATACCGCTCGGAATCGACCGACGCACCGTGGAACAGGCGTTGCATCTCGCGGTCCGGCGGCCAGCGGCGCAGCCGCCGCGGATCGAGGCCGGCGTAGGCGACGGCGAGGGAGAGGTCGCGCTGCGCCGGGACGACGCCGTCGACGAACCCGTCGTGCAGGTCGAAACGGAAGCCGAGGACGGCCAGGGCCTCCACGACCGAGCGGGCCTCCGTGACGTCGAACTCGTGCCAGAAGCCGTGACCGACCGGGTCGACGGCACCCGCGTCGGCGGCGCGCGTCGCGACCGCGTCAGCGAGATCGCCGAGCAGTCGCTCGACGTGGGCGGTCTCCTCGGGCCCGCGACCGACCGAGGCCGCGACACGCGCGATGACCTCCGGATCCCGCCTCAGGACGGCGCTGATCGGACGCACCCGGCGAGACACGTCGACTGATGGGACGTCGCCGGCTGGCTCCGTCGCGGTCGCGAGAGCCGTGCGGCGTGCGGCGGGCGCCGCAGACGCGACCAGGACGTTGATCGCCGCGAGCGTCGGATCGGGGGTTGGCTGGATCGGGATGCCGACCGCCGTCTCGGAGCCGAATCGGCGCCGAGAGGGAACGGGTGTTCGGTCTGGGTAGGGCTCGATGGGGCTTCCGCCCCCGGCGCCGGCCCAGCCGCCCGCCTCGGCCGCGTCGTCGAGGCGGCGCGCGGGAGGCATCCGCCGATCGCCCGGGCCCATCGTGGCCGGGCCGACCGCCGCCGGGGCAACGGTTCCCGCGAGCGTGGCGGCGCGAACGGGAACGGCGTCGTGCGACACGGTGACGCGGACCTCGCCGGCCTGCCGGGGCCGCGAGCGCACCACCTCGACGAGCGCCGCCCCCACGGCGATGCCGAGCGCAAGACCGAGCGTCAGGAAGGCGAGCTCGTCCGCGCTCACCGCTCTCCTCCGTCATCGGTGGCGTCGCCGCGCCGGCGCCCGACCCGTCGCGACGTCCGGCCCGAGCGTAGCTGCGCGGGCGGCGGGCGTCAATCGCCCGGCGGTCGCGGTGTCGGGCGAGGCTGGACGCGGGGGCAGGCTTTGCAGCGTGCGAGGGGCGGATGTTAGATTCGAGCGGTCGGCGTTCCCGGTCGCCCGAAGCGCCTCGACGAAGCTGCCCCTTCGACCCGAGCGTCCCACCGGGGACGGACCATTAGTCCCGTCCGAAGCGAGAGGCACCCCGCGAGAGTGGCGATCGACCCCTACCAGGAGTTCCTCGTCCAGCCGGTGGACGCATCCTGGCTGCAGTGCAACATCGAGTGCCAGGAAGCGTGCCCGGTCGGCACCAACTGCCGGGGCTACCTGAATCTCGCGGCCGAGGGCCGGTTCGAGGAGGGCTACATCCTCAGCCGCGAGCCCAACCCCGTCGCGGCGATGTGCTCCTACGTCTGTTCCGCGCCGTGCGAGCGGGCCTGCCGCCGCGGCGACATCGACCGCCCCCTCGCCATCCGCGCCATGAAGCGCTTCCTCGTGGAGTGGCACGAGGCGTCGGGCATCCCCGACGCGATGCCGTCGATCGCGCCCCGGGACGAGCGCGTCGCGGTGGTCGGCGCCGGCCCGGCCGGGCTCTCCGTCGCCCGCGAGCTGGCGATGAAGGGCTTGCGCGTCACGGTCTACGACAGCAATCCCTACGCGGGCGGCACGATGCTCATCGGCGTTCCCGCGTTCCGCCTGCCCCGCGAGGCGATCGAGATGGACGTCCGTCTCGTCGAGCGCCTGGGCGTCCGTTTCGTCTACAACACGACCATCGGGGTCGACATCACGTTCGAGCAGCTGCAGGCCGAAAACGACGCGGTCGCGATCACCGCCGGCGCGATGAACCCGGTCGTCCTCGACGTCCCGGGCGCCGAGCTCGACGGCGTCCAGTACGGCGTGGACTTCATGAAGCGCGCGAACCTGGGCCAGGAGCTGACGGTCGGCCGCAACGTCGTCGTCGTCGGTGGTGGCTACACCGCCATGGACTGCTCGCGGACGAGCCTCCGCCACGGCGCCGAGAACGTGTCGATCGTCTACCGGCGAACGCGTTCCGAGCTCGTCGTCGACGAGGAGGAGCTCGGGGAGACGGAGCGCGAGGGCGTCCGGATGGAGTTCCTCGCCAGCCCGATCGAGATCCTCGGCGAGGACGGCCACATCACGGGCGTCAGGTTCATCCGCAACCGCCTCGGCGAGCCGGACGCGTCGGGCCGCCGCTCCCCGGTCCCGATCGAGGGCTCGGAGTTCGTCATCCCGGCCGACACCGTCATCCCCGCCCTGTCGCAGGCCGCCGACCTGACCTTCCTGCCCGTCGAGTCGGCCTTCGAGATCGCCCGCGGGCGCCTCAAGGTCGACCCCGCCACGTACGCCACCAACGTGCGCGGCGTCTTCGCCTGTGGCGACTTCGTCACCGGCCCCGCGACGCTCATCGAGGCGGCTGGACATGGCAAGAAGTGCGCCTACGCGATCGACCGCTACCTCGCCGGCCGCACCGAGATCGCGGTGACGCCGAACGTCAAGATCACGAGCTCCTGGCGCCACGAGATGCCGGAGTTCTACGACGTCCTGCCGCGCCAGCACATCCCGATGGTCCCGCTCGACGACCGGATGCCGTCGGCCGATCCGCACGTCAACTTCTCCACGCCCGTCGAGATGGGCTACGGGGCGACGCAGGCCGTCGCGGAGTCGACGCGCTGCCTCATGTGCAACTTCAACATCTGGTTCGACCCGTTCCGGTGCGTGCTCTGCGGCGCGTGCGCCGACGTCTGCCCGGAAGGCGTCATCCACATGGTGGACGTCAACCAGCTCAAGACCGAGGGACTTCTCCCCGAGATCGAGGAGGCGTACGGCTGGAGCCAGGGGGCGGCCATGATCCTCGATGAAGAGCGCTGCATCCGCTGCGCCCTGTGCGTGAAACGATGCCCGTTCGACGCCATTACCATGGAGCGGTTCGAGCTCCAGGAGGTCTCGAGCGACGGCCGGCTCTACAAGGAGTCGTACCGGGACGCCCAGCTCGCTGGGACGCCCGGGGTTGCAGGAGGGCCCAGGTGAGCTTCCTCGAGCGGGTGGACCAGGGCATCCGCCGCAGCGCCGTCTGGCGGTCGCTGTTCCGCAACCCGTACCCGACCGACGAGCGCTCGCGCGCCTACGCGGTCATGAACAACGTCTTCCTGCACCTGCATCCCGTCCGGGTCCGGCAGCACGCCGTCAAGTTCGCGTACACCTTCTGCCTCGGCGGGCTGTCGTTCTTCCTCTTCCTCGTCCTCGTCGTCACCGGCGTCTACCTCATGTTCTATTACGTCCCGTCGGCGACGATGGCCTACACGGACATCCTGAACATCCAGAGCTCCGTGACGTTCGGGCTCCTGACCCGGAACATCCATCGCTGGGCGGCGCACCTGATGGTGTTCTTCGTCTTCCTGCACATGATGCGGGTCTTCTACCACGGGGCCTACAAGCCGCCGCGCGAGTTCAACTGGGTCGTCGGGGTCGTCCTGCTCTTCCTGACGATCATGCTCAGCTTCACCGGCTACCTGCTGCCGTGGGACCAGATCGCCTACTGGGCGATCACGATCGGCACGAACATGGGCGGCTACGCGCCGCTGTTCAACACGCCGGCGAAGCTCATCCTGCTCGGCGGGATCGAGGTCGGGCAGAACACGCTCCTGCGGTTCTACGTCCTCCACATCATGGTCTTCCCGCTGGCGGCCGCGGTCTTCCTCGCGGTCCATTTCTGGCGGATCCGGAAAGATGGCGGGATCTCTGGGCCGCTATGAACGACCATCGCTGCGTCGTCGCCTGCGCTCCTCGCTCACGCACCGCGGAGTGCGCTCGCTCCCGTGTTCCCGGTCTCCTTCGCCTCCGGCGTTCCTAGCGGGATGAGGCCCTACCGATGACTGACACGAAGCAGACACCCGAGCGGCGCGTCGTCCTCCCGGTCGACCCGTCGCGCCGGACGGAGATCGACAAGCAGCGCGTGCCGATGTCGGCGCGCCCGTATCGGCTCCTCGCGCTCGTCAAGCAGGACGCTGTGGTCCGGGTCCAGAAGGAGCCCGACGACACCGTCATGACCTGGCCGCACCTGCTCGCGATCGAGTTCCTGGCCGCCGGGGTCATGACCGTCTTCCTGCTGCTCATGGGGCTGTTCATCAACGCGCCTCTCGAGCAGCTGGCCAACGGCAACGTCACGCCGGCCGTCGCGAAGGCGCCGTGGTACTTCCTCGGTCTCCAGGAGCTGCTGGCCTACTTCCACCCGACCGTCGCGGGCGTTCTCGTCCCGACGTTCGTCCTCGTCGGCGCAGCGCTCATCCCCTACGTCGACCGCGGCAACGTCCTCGCCACGCGCCCGTCCGAGCGCAAGACGGCCGTCGTCCTCTTCACGCTCTTCTGCATCCTCGGACTCGTCGTCACCTTCATCGGCATCTTCTTCCGCGGACCGGGCTACTCGCTCGTCATCCCGTACGTCCAGACCCCCGGCCTCCACTTCAGCCTTTAGTCAGCGACAGACGAGGGACGTCCCAGCGGCATGAGCAACTACCACGTCGAGCCGGCAGCCAGGCCCCAGGCGCTCAGCAAGGAGGCCATCAAGGCGCTCCGCCACGAGCAGGTCCAGGGCATCTCGCGTCGCCAGCTCATTCGCACCTCGCTCGCGGCGGGGGTCGGCGTCGCGCTCATCGAATCCCTCGCCGGCACGATCGGCTTCATCTGGCCGAACCTGCAGGGCGGGTTCGGCGGCAAGATCGCGCTCGGGAAGTATTCCGACCTCAAGACGCAGAACAGCACGATCCCGTTCGACCAGGGCTTCCCCGCCTACTATTCGAACGCCCGCGCCTTCGTCATCCTCTACGACCCCTCGAAGCAGGAGTTCGTGCCGGGCGAGGACAAGACGGGCGACGGTGCGGCCCTCAACGTCCGCGTCCTCTACCAGCGCTGCCCGCACCTCGGGTGCAAGCCGAACCCCTGTCTGAAGAACTGGTGGTTCGAATGCCCGTGCCATGGTTCGCGCTATGACCGCCTGGGAATCAAGGCCCTCGGCGCGCAGTTCGGCCCGGCGCCGCGGAGCATGGACCGCTTCGCCATCAGCGTCGACGGCGGCGGCGTCCTGACTGTCGACACCGGCAAGATCACCCTCGGGCCGCTCCCGGTCGCGGTCGGGCAGCCCGGGATCATCCCACCCAGGAGCCCGGTCGGGTGCATCTAGGCCGTCACGACGAGATGCGAATGCCCGCCCCAGCAGCCACCCGAGGCAACCGATGACCGACCAGCCCGGCGCGCGCCCCGAGGACCGCCTGCCCGCTCCGCGTCAACCGTCCGAGGTCGTCCCGGCCGAGCGCTTCACCGCTCCGCCCCCGATCCACACGTTCGGGCTGTCGCCCGAGCGGGCGGCCTCGATCGTCCGCCAGAGCGCGAGCGCCCGCTCGGTCGGCTTCCTGATCGTCGCGCTCGTCGTGCTCTTCGTGACGATCTACTACCTCTACGAGCTCGGGTTCCCGACGGCCGTCCAGGGCCTCCCGTTCGTGCCGCCGCAGAGCCGGCTCTCGGCGGAAGCATCGGCCCAGCAGGTCGTCGACGTCGAGGCCGGCTACAACATCTACGAGGCGAACTGCTCGCGCTGCCATGGCGTGAAGGGCGAGGGCGGTATCGGGCCGACTCTGAACGATCAGACGAAGCTCTTCCAGCACCTCAACCCGGATTACCTGCGCAACGTGCTGACCGTCGGCGGCCGCTACGTCTGCGGCAACGCGAACAGCCTCATGCCGGTCTGGGCCGACGTCGGCAATCCGCCCGGCCCGCTCAACTATGTCCAGATCAACGACCTCATCGCGTTCATTCGCGCCACGAAGGACCAGACGTACATCGCCCGCGACCCGTCGACCAACGAGCCGCTCACAGACCCGGTGACCGGCAAGGAGAAGACGTTCAACGGCTGGCGCGACCCGAACTTCGCCCCGGCCCCCAACGCCACGCCGTTCCCGGCCTGCTGGAGCTCGGCGTTCACGAGCGGCGGCGGCTCGGCCGCGCCCGGTGGCTCGGCCGCGCCCGGTGGCTCGGCGGGCGCGAGCGCCGGACCCTCGGAGTCCGCCGGCGCGAGCGCGGGCGGCGGCGCCGTGGCGACGACTCTCGAGGTGACGGCGCAGAACATCGCGTTCGACAAGGCCGACCTCGAGGCACCGGCCGGGCAGGCCTTCGCGATCAAGTTCTCCAACAAGGATGACGGCATCCCGCACAACGTCGCGATCAAGGACGCGAGCGGCGCCGATGTCTTCAAGGGCGAGATCGTGAACGGGCCGACGGACACCACCTACCAGGTGCCCGCCCTCCAGGCGGGGACCTACACCTTCTATTGCTCGGTCCACCCCAACATGACGGGGACCCTGACGGTCAAGTGAGTGGCGCCGGGGCCGTTCGCGGCGCCCGGTGAGGGATGGAGGACGATGGCGGCACAGACGCTCACGGCGGGAACGCGGCGACGAGTGCTCTTCGGGCTGCTCGACGCCGAGAGCTGGTCGTGGGCGTCGCTCAAGGCCTTCTTCTGGTTCATCGTCATCATCTTCATGCTCGGCTACATCCCCGATCGCGCCTACTACTTCACCGTCTTCCCGACCATCGACCTGGGGCTGCTGGCGTGGTCGCCGGTCAACCTCTGTCCAGCCTCGAACGAGACGCTGCCGTGCCCGGCGCCCGAGGGCGCCGTCCTGCCATGGCAGCCGTCGCCGAGCCAGGTCGCCCTCCCGCAGCCCCGCACGGACGGTGCCGCGGTCGTGGCCGGGACGAAGCTGATCTACATCGGCGGATCGCAGACCGCGGGCGGCGCCGCGACCACCACGACCTACGTTGCGAACCTCTACCCGGACGGCAACTTCTCGTCCTGGACAGAGGGTCCCGCGCTGCCGTCCGCGGTCAAGAACGAGTCCGCTGCGTTTCTCGGCGGCTCGGTGTACGTCTTCGGCGGCACCGACGCGTCAGGCCAGCCGACGAAGACCGCCTACGTCCTCACGATCGATCCGGCGACCGGCCAGCTGGGCCAGTGGCAGAGCGCGGCCGACGCGAAGCTCCCGATCGACCTGCCGGCACCGCGCACGGCCGCCGCGATCGCGGTCGCCAGCGACGGCCTCGTCATCGTCGGCGGCGACGGCGGGAGCGGCCCGGTCGCGGACGTGTGGAAGTCCACGATCGACAAGGGCGGCAAGCTGACGGCGTGGGCTCCGCAGGCGAGCCTCTTCCGGCCGCAGTCGCACGCGATCGCCTCGATCATCGGCTCCTACATCTGGGTCTACGCGGGCCAGGACGCGAACGGTCCCGTCGGCGCCGTCCAGCGCGGCGACATCGCCCCCGCGAGCGACCCGCACCCGGGCTCCATCGTGCGCTGGGGCATCAAAAACGGACCGCCGAACCTGCCCGTCGCACGCACCGGGGCGACCGGGTTCATGGCCAACGACGCCCTCTATCTCGTCGGGGGGAGCGACGGGAAGACGCCGCGCGGCGAGGTCTTCTGGGCGACGCCGAACATCGCCGGCGAGATCGCCGGCTGGGAGCACGTCCCGGCGTCGGATTTCCCGGCGATGGGTCTCGCCGGCTCCTCGGCGGTCGTCGACGGCTCGCAGGCGTTCCTCATCGGCGGTACCACCAGCGGCGGAGTGACCGGCTCGAGCGCCCGCGGAAACCTCGCCCCGCAGCCGCCGTTCTTCCAGCTCGGGCTCGTCGGGGCCACGGTCCCGGCCCTCAAGCTCTCCGGCGAGATCGGGCAGCAGCTCGGCTACCTGAACGCGGCCGGCGCCGGCACGATCGACTTCGTCATCCTGATCCTCATCGGCTACGCCTTCGCGCACCGCGACCAGACGAGAGCCTTCTTCGCGAGGTTCCGCCGGCGAGGCTAGGCGAGCTCGACCGGGGCGAGCGCGACCGGGGGGATCGCTGCGGGCGCGGTCCCGTGCTCGAGCGCGGCGAGCGCCCGGTCGATCCCCGTGAGGATGAGGTCGAGCTCGACCGCGGCCAGGCCCGCGCCGCCGTCGCGAGCCGCGATGAGCCGCCGACGCGCGCCGACCAGGTTCTTCGTCATCCCGGTCGGGTTGCCGCGGTCGCGATGCACGAATGCCGCGGCGAGCTTGATGAGGCCCTGGTAGAGCTCGCGCTCGGGCAGATCGTCGGTGCCCATCCAGGCCGGCTCGAGCCGCTCGTGGGCCTCGAAGAACGCGCCGTGCCGGTACGCCGCGAGCCCGGCAGCCACAGCCTCGACGATGGCGGTCCGGGCGAGCGGCCGGTATGCCTTCGGACGGCCACCCTGGACGACCGTGCGACGGGAAGGCTCGCCCGTCGCCACCGCTACCCGATCTCGGCGAGGGGGCGCCTGCCGGAGAAGCCCGCGTCGTGCTCGTGCCACCACGCGATCTCGTCGGGATCCCCGATGCGCCAGCAGAGCCACACCTGGCGCCCGCCGGCGAGCGCGGGGAAGTCGATCAGGCCGTTCTCGATGTCGCGCAGCGCGATGCTCCAGCGATCCAGGCGGGCGACGAACGCGCCCATCTGGTCGACGATGCCGCGCACACGCAGCTGGACGAGCTCCGCCTCCTCGAGGCCCGTGAGGGTCGCCGCCTCGGCGATCGAGCGGGGATCGTCGACGGCCTCGACCTCGGGGTACCGCGGACGACGCGCCTCGTCGATCTCCGAGCCGGTCAGCTCGAGATAGCGGTCGCGCAGGCGGATGAGCTCGCGGCGCTGGTCGCGCAGGACGAGGAGCGCGGCCTGGATCTCGGGGAGCCGCTCGTTGGCGGTGTCGATCGTGTAGAACGTGGCCACGCGCGGATTCTAGTCGCAGATGGGCCGGAGTGGCCGTTTCGCGAGCGCTTCGTGCGCCTCGGGCACCAGGCGATCCGTCCCCGCCGCGACCGCTGCTAGGATGCCGCGGTGACCCCCCTGCCGCGCGTCTTTGTGACTCGCCGGATCCCGGACGAGGGCCTGCGGCCCATCCTCGCGGCGACCGACGCGGTCGTCTGGCCCGACGAGCTGCCCCCATCCCGCGAGGCCCTGCTCGCAGGGGCCGAGGGTTGCGAGGGGATCCTGACGCTGCTGACCGATCGCGTCGACGCCGAGCTGCTCGAGCGCGCCGGCCCCCGGCTGCGCGTCGTGAGCAACTACGCCGTCGGCTTCGACAACGTCGATGTGGTCGAGGCGTCGCGGCGCGGCGTCGCCGTCGGCAACACGCCCGGCGTCCTGACCGAGACGACCGCGGATCTCGCCTTCGCGCTGCTCATGGCGGCGGCGCGGCGGCTGCCCGAGGCGGAACGGCATGTCCGCGAGGGCCGCTGGCGGACGTGGTCGCCGACCCTCCTCCTCGGCAGCGACGTCCACGGGGCGACCCTCGGCATCGTCGGCTTCGGGCGCATCGGTCAGGCCGTGGCGCGACGAGCGGCGGGTTTCGGGATGACCGTCCTGTGCCACTCGCGGAGCCGCCTCCCGTCCGAGCTGGCGGCCTCCCTCGGCGTCACGGAGGTGCCCCTCGACGAGCTGCTCCGTCGATCCGACTTCGTCTCGCTGCACGTCACGCTCACTGCCGAGACGCGCTCCCTCATCGACGCGCGCGCGCTGCGTCTCATGAAGCCGACCGCCATCCTGGTGAACACCGCGCGGGGCGCCATCGTCGACGCTGGTGCCCTCCACGAGGCTCTGCGCGACGGCGTGATCGCCGGGGCCGCGCTCGACGTCACCAACCCCGAGCCGATCCGGGCCGACGACCCCCTGCTTGCGCTCGACTCGTGCCTGGTCGTCCCGCACGTCGGCTCCGCCACGCGGGCGACCCGCGGCCGGATGGCCGAGATGGCCGCCGCGAATCTCCTGGCCGGGGTCCGTGGCGAGCCGCTCCCGACACCGGTCGTCCCGGCGTGACCGACGCCGTCCTGGGCATCGACCTCGGCACGACCGAGGCGCGGGCCGGAGTGTTCGACCTCACCGGGAACGTGCTCGGCATCGCCAGCGCCGGTTATCCGACGGACCGCGACGAGACTGGCCGCGCGGAGCAGGATCCGTCCGACTGGTGGGCCGCCGCCGAGGCGGCGATCCGCGGGGCTGTCGTTGCCGCCTCGGAGCGAGGTGCCGGCGGTCCGCGCGGTGCGCAGGGTGCCCGCGGTGCACGCGGTGCACGCTCCATCGCCGCCATCTGCGGGGTCGGCCAGGGTCCGACCCTCGTCGCCGTCGACCGCGCCGGCGATCCCGTCCGACCGGCGATCACATGGCAGGACCGCCGCGCCGGCGACGGCGGGTTCGGGCTCCTGCCGCGGATCGCCTGGCTCGCGGCGCGGGAACCGGAGGCCGTGGAGCGCGCCCGGTGGCTGATGACTTCCTGGGACGCTCTCGGACTCTGGCTGTCGGGA
>DASVZT010000184.1:0-6525 GCA_036391495.1 Candidatus Limnocylindrales bacterium | reverse complement strand
CGCGACCTCGTCGCCGACCAGCTGCAGATCGCGGCAGGCGAGCCGCTGGCCTTCGGGCAGCCCGACGTTCGACGGGACGGCCACGCGATCGAGGTTCGACTCTACGCCGAGGATGCCGAGGCGGGCTTCCTTCCCGCGACGGGCCGGGTCGAGGCAATCCGCTGGCCGGCGGGCGACGGCGTGCGCGTCGACTCGGGCATCGACGCCGGGTCTGACGTGTCGGCACGGTTCGACCCGCTCCTCGCGAAGGTGATCTCGTGGGGTGCCGACCGCCCGCAGGCGCTCGATCGCCTGCGTCGCGCGCTCGACGAGACGCTCGTGCTCGGGCCGATCACCAACCTGCGCTTCCTTCGCTGGCTCGTCCGCCAGCCGTGGATCGTCGACGGGCAGGCACGGGTCGACACCCTCGAATCGGCCTGGATGACGGCCCCGGAGCGCGCCTTCGCCGTGCCCGATGCCGCGTGGCGCTCCGCGGCCGCCGCGTGGGCCGGGTTCACCTCGGCAGACCGACGGGCTGGCGTCGCCGCGTCGGCCGATCCGTGGACCGACGGATGGCGCATGAACGGACCCGGGGTCGTCCGACTCTCGGCCGAAGGCGAGGATCGGTCGGTCGCGCTGGCATCGAGCGGAGGGCTGTCCGGGCCCGCCGAGACCGAAGCTCGGGCGACAGCGGTCGCACCGGACGGGTCCGTGCTCGCCGACGTCGACGGCAGGACGGTCGCCTTCAGGCTGGCCTCGCCGCCGCAGCTCGAGCGCGCGCGGAAGGGCGCCGGTGGCGGAGGCGACCGCGGAAGCGGCGGCGGTGCGCAGGTCGTCGCGCCGATGCCCGGGTCCGTCCTCGCGATCCACGTCCAGGACGGGGCGGAGGTCGCCGCCGGCGATCCCATCGCGACGCTGGAGGCGATGAAGATGGAGCACGTCGTCACGGCGCCGTTCGGCGGCACCGTGGTCGAGATCGGCGTCCACGTCGGCGAGCACGTCCTGCGTGGGACGGCCCTGGCGACCGTCGAGCCCTGACGGACCCGTCCGGCCCCGGGGAGGTCCAGCGCGTTACGCTTCGCGACACGAGATGGAGGGTTCGATGACCGACTACGCCACCCGGCGCGAAGAGCTCCTCAAGGAGCACGCGGCCGCCCGGCATCGCCGAAACGCGGCCGTGCTCGGCAGCGAGGAGCACCGCAAGGCGATCGCCGACGTCGGCCGGATCGAGGTGGAGCTGGCGAAGCTGGCGCGCGAGCAGGAGCCGCCGCGCGTCTGAGCAGGAGCCGCCGCGCGTCTGAGCAGGCGCCGCCGCGCGTCTGAGCGTCGCCTGCTAGCATCCGCCCATGGACGGAGTGGTCCTCGTTCTGAACCAGAACTACGAGCCACTCAACGTGTGCAATCTGCCCAGGGCGTTCCGCCTCGTCTTCGGAGCGAAGGCCGAAGTCATCGAGTACGACCACCAGGTCGTCCGCACGCCCCGGCAGTCGTTCCGCGCCCCGTCGGTCATCCGCCTGCAGCACCATGTCCGACGCCCTCGGCCGCGCGTCAAGCTGACGCGGCGCGAGGTCTTCAACCGCGATGCCCACACGTGCCAGTACTGCGGCCACCAGTCCCACGACCTGACGCTCGACCATGTCCTGCCGCGCCATCGCGGTGGCGGACACTCGTGGGAGAACCTGGTCGCCGCGTGCAAGGCCTGCAATCACCGCAAGGGGTCGCGGACCCCCGAGGAAGCCCACCTCCACCTGGTCCGCCAGCCGTTCGAGCCGCGGAGCGACGTCTACTCGCTCTTCACGCCGTACCTCGTGGACGACCGCAACGAAGCCTGGCGGGGCTATCTCTTCCTCGGTCGGAACTGACGGACCTGCCCTCGATCCCCGCGCTCCTCCCCGTCCCTGTTGCCCGCCTGCTCGACGAGCTCTGGTCGGCCGGGCACGCGGCCTACGTCGTCGGCGGATCCCTGCGCGACGCGCTCCTCGGTCGGGTGCCGGCCGATTGGGACCTCGCGACCGACGCCCGGCCCGACCGTCTGCTGGCCCTCTATCCGGGCGCGCTGTACAAGAACCGCTTCGGGACGGTCGTCGTGCGGCGCGAGGGCGTCGCCTACGAGATCACGACCTTCCGCAGCGAGCACGAGTACGAGGACCATCGTCGGCCGACGCGCGTCGAGTTCGGCCGATCCATCGAGGACGACCTGGCCCGGCGCGACTTCACGATCAACGCGATGGCCTGGGGCCGGCGGCCCGACGAAGACGCTCCCACGCTCATCGATCCCTTCGGCGGCGCGCGGGACGTCGGGCAGCGCCTTCTTCGCGCGGTCGGCGACCCCCACGAGCGCTTCGAGGAGGACGCGCTGCGGATGATCCGGGCCGTCAGGCTCGCCGCGACCCTGGACGCGACCATCGAGGCTGCCACGCTCGAGGCGATCCGGGCGCATGCCGGACTCGCCGCGCATCTCTCGGGCGAACGGGTCGCGACGGAGCTCGAGAAGCTCCTCGACGCGCCACGACCGTCGGTGGGACTGCGGCTCATGGACGAGACGCATCTTCTCGACGTCGTGTTCCCCGAGCTCGCGGCGCAGCGCGGGATCCCCCAGGACAAGGCGCCCGGCGAGGACCTCCTCGACCACTCGATCCGCTCGGTCGATGCTGCGCCCGCCGACCGGCCGATCGTGCGGCTGGCCGCCCTGCTCCATGACGTCGGCAAGCCGTCGACGCTGTCGGATGGGCACTTCCACGGCCACGACGCGGTTGGCGCGGAGATCGCCACCGAGATCCTTCGGCGACTGCGGATGCCGCGGGCGATCGCCGAGCGTGTCGCGCTCCTCGTCCGCCACCACATGTTCACCTACGAGCCATCGTGGGGAGACGCGGCGATCCGCCGGTTCATCCGCCGCATCGGGGCGCACGCGCTCGAGGAGCTCTTCGAGCTGCGCGAGGCGGACAACGTCGGCAGCGGGCTGGCGCCGGAGTCGTTCGGCCTGACGGAGCTGCGGGCACGCGTGCGGAGTCAGCTGGCCGACCGGGTCGTCCTCGAGCGCAGCGATCTCGCAATCGACGGGGACGACATCATCTCGGAGCTCGGCGCCGACCCGGGGCCTGCGCTCGGGCGGGTCCTCGACGAGCTGCTGGAGCGGGTCATCGCAGACCCGGCTCTCAACGACCGGCCGACTCTCCTCGTCCTGGCCCAGGAGCTGCTGGACGAGGATGGGTGACGTGAGGATGGGTGACGTGAGGAAGGATGCCGCGTGATCGAGCACCTCCTGCAGGCGGAACGGGCCCTGGCGAACGGGCTGCTCGACCAGGCCGAAGCCCTCTACCGGAGTGCGGTCGAAGCCGACGCGCGCAACGCCATCGCGGTGGTCGGGCTGGCGCGCGTGGCGGTCGAGCGCGGAGACGAGGCGCGGGCGCTCGAGCTCGGGTCGCGGGCGCTCGAGCTCGACCCGGAGAACTCCGCGGCGCAGCGGCTGGTGGCGCGGATACGGGAGGTGCGGGCCTACCGCGGGGAGACGGTCGAGGGGTGGGCGCCGGAGGAGAGCCTGGCGGTCGTGCATCCCCCGGTCGAGACGACCGCGGAGCTGGCGGGCGGGCCGACGTCGGAGCAGGCACCCGCGCCGACCACCGCGTCACAGCCGACGCCGGACCCGAGCCCGAGGTCCCCGGCGCAGCCACGATCCGTGCGCAGGCGGTCCCTGCTCGATCGCCTCCTCGGGCGCTCGCGACCTGCCCGCTGATTCGCCCCATCGGCCGACCTCCACCCGGCGGCGCCGCGACCGGTACCCTTCGGCCATGCGCATCCTCGTCACCGGGGGCGCGGGCTACGTCGGCTCCGTCTCCGTCGAGCGATTCCTCGAGGCCGGCCACGATGTTGTGGTCGTCGACGACCTCTCGAGCGGCCACGCCAATGCCGTGCCCGACGGCGCCCGCCTCGTCACCGAGTCGTACGCGAACGTCCCGGCGATCGTCGAGCTCCTCGGCCACGAGCAGATCGACGCGATCCTCCACTGCGGCGCGAAGTCGCTCGTGGGTGAGTCGGTCAGAGAGCCGGCGGCCTACTACCGCGCGAACGTCGTGGGCGGCGTCGGCCTCCTCGAAGCAGCCCGCGATGCGGGCGTCCGGCGGTTCGTCTTCAGCTCGACCGCCGCCGTCTACGGCGTCCCCGGAGTCACCCCGATCACGGAGGACACGCCGCCGGCGCCGATCAACCCGTACGGCGAGACCAAGCGCACGTTCGAGGGCGCGCTGCGCTGGTTCGGGAAGGCCTACGGCCTGAGGAGCGTGGCGCTGCGCTACTTCAACGTCGCCGGTGCGAGCGAGCGAAACGGCGAGCTCCACGATCCCGAGACGCATCTCATCCCGAACGTCCTGCGCGCCGCCGAGGGCGAGGCCGAGCTCACGGTCTTCGGCACCGATTACCCGACGCCCGACGGGACCTGCGTCCGCGACTACATCCACGTCGCCGATCTCGCCGACGCCCACCTGCTCGCGCTCGAGGCGACGGACCCGTCGGACGCGCGGACCGGCGCGCCGGACGTCGGCGGGCTCGAGGTTGTCAACCTCGGCAACGGCGGCGGCTTCTCCGTGCTGCAGGTGCTCGACGCGGCGGAGGCTGTCGTCGGGCGCGAGATCCCGTGCACGATCGGTCCGCGGCGCCCCGGCGACCCGCCCGTCCTCGTCGCGTCGTCGGCGCGTGCTGAAGCGGTCCTCGGCTGGCGCCCGGCGCGGCCGACGCTCGAGGAGATGATCGGGTCCGCCTGGGAGTGGCGCCGACGGAACGTCCCACTGCGCGTCGAGTAGGCGGCGCCAGGCTCAGCTCTCGGCGATCGCCGGCTGGTCGAACGGCAGCGGGACCGTCCCCACGTCGTCCTCTCCCGCGAGCCGCTCCGCCGCCCGCCCGCGCCAGTGGTCGCTCACCGGCCAGATCAGCCACGCCCCGACGAGCATCGCCCCGATGAGCGACAGGACGGCGAGCTGATACGCCCCGTTGCCGAGGCGCTCGTAGAAGACGAACACCACGACGCCGTACAGCAGCTGGCCGACGACCTGCGAGCCCTTGCCGACCAGGCCGTAGAGGCCGAAGAACTCGCCGAGCCGCTCGCGCGGCGAGAGACGGATCATGAAGACGCGGTCCGAGACGTGGATGCCGCCCATCCCGGTGCCGACGAGCGCGCCCGCGAGGATGAACAAGGCGAGGCCGAGGGTCGTGCCGGGCATCCCGACCGCCACGATCCCGATCGTCAGCCCGACGAGCCAGTCGACGAGAACCGCCATGAGCGTCCGCTTCGGGCCGACGCGGTCGACGATGCGGCCCCAGGCGAAGCTCATGACGATCGCGACGATGGTCACGACGAGCAGCAGCATCAGCCACTGCGTCTGTGTCAGGCCCATCGCCCGCACGGCCAGGACGCTCATGACGACGACGACCGTGTTGAGTGCGTCCGTGTAGAAGAACCGGCCGAGCAGGAAGCGCCCCAGGTGCGGGATCGAGCGGGCGTGCTCGACGACCGCGCCGAACTGCCCGAAGGCCGAGACGACGTCCGCGGCCGTCAGCCGCCGGCTCACGGCTGGACGCGGCTCGCGCACGAACAGGAAGACGGGCGTGGCGAAGATCGCGAACAGGAGGCCTGCGATCGGGAAGATCGGCTCGGGATGCTCCGTGCCGAGGATGATGAGGAGCACCGCCATGAAGATCGTGCCCATGTAGCCGATCCCGACGCCGAGCCCGGAGACGGCGCCGCGCGTTCGCGGCAGCGACACGACGGCGAGCGTCGCGTCGAAGTAGATGAGCGACGCCTGGTAGCCGAAGTTGGCGATGACGAACAGCAGCGCTCCGACGAGCGCTGGCGTCGGGCCGATGATCGACTCGAAGACGATCGTGACGACCGTGAAGAACAGGAGGAACGGCATCCGGCGCCCGGCCCGGTCCGACAGGGCCCCGAGGATCGGCGACACGAGCGCGTTGAGCCCGACGCTGAGCGCGATGGCGATCGAGAAGACGAGCTGGCCGGCGTCGTTGCCGAGGCGCGAGGGGTCCGTCAGCCAGAGGCCCATCGCGGTCGAGATGATCGCGGCCGAGTAGATCGTGTCGCCGAAGTCGTAGAAGGCCCACGAGAGCGGGACGCGGGCACGCCCGGATGGCGTGAGGCCCGCCAGGCGCCGGCCGAGCTGCCAGGCCCGCGGTCCCTCCGCGTCCGCCGCCGCGTCCGCCGACGGGTCGCGCAGGGGCGCGGACTCCGACGAGTTCGTGGTGTCAGGCGGCCGGGAGGACGCGCTCACGGCGGGGATCATACCGGGCCGGTGTAGCATCGGGAACGTGATCGAGCAGCCGATCGAGACGATCGTCCGTGCCTGGCTGCCGCAGCGCTTCGGGTCCGCGAAGGCCCGCCGCATCGTCGATCCGATCGTGGAGCCACTCTGGATCGGCGACCGCGTGCTCGTCCGCGTCCGCCATTCGCCGGCGGGCGGCGGCGTCGCGTACACGGGAGCCGACGGCCGCGAGCTCCAGACCGGTGCCGGCGGGGACGCCGAGCCGCCGGAGAAGACC
>DASVZT010000183.1:0-11420 GCA_036391495.1 Candidatus Limnocylindrales bacterium | reverse complement strand
GACGCGTCCCGTCGAAGTCGACGAAGTAGATCCGCCCGAACTCCCCGAGCTCCATCCGACCGTCGACGATCGGGATCGTCTCGGACCGCCCGATCAACCCCGACCGGATGTGCGCATCGGTGTTGAGACTCCAGGCGGCCTCCTCGCCGAGGTCGTCGACCGCGTGACGGATATGCAGCGGTCCGGGGTGCAGGTACTGGCCCTCGTGGCGGCACGTCGGGACGAGCGCCTCGAGCCGGTCGAGCATGTCCTGCAGGAGGTGTTCCGTCCCGTCGTACAGCCGGTCGTGCGACTCCTCCTGGATGATCACGCTGCACGTCGTGTGCTGCGAGTAGACGGTGACGATCCCGGCCCGCACCCCTGACGAGGCGACGGCCGAGGCGGCCTCGGCCGTGACGTCGTGGAACATCGGCTTGTGGAGCGGGCTGCTCACCCGCGTCGTCGCGTGATGAACGGTCATCGGTCGCCTCCCCGCGCGACGTCGGCTCGAGCGTGAGCCGTGTCCCACGCCCGGCGCATCGCCGCGATCATCTCGGTCATCCGCCCGACAGGGTCGGGCGCCATCAGGATCCCGCTCGACGAACCCGTCCCGCCCACGCCGAGCGCCATCATCGCCGCCACGTCCTCGGGTCCCTGGACGCCTGCCCCGCACATGACCACGATCCGCGGGTCGACGTCGCCGACCAGCTCGACGGCGCGCTCGACGAAGCCCCGCATCTCCGTCGCGGCCGAGCGTGGGCCGGCGATGAGCTCGGGGGGTTCGGCGAGAACGATGTCGGGTCCGAACCCGGCGACGATCGCCGCCTGCTCGGGGGAGTCGGCATAGACGAGCGTCCGCAGGCCCACCTGCTTCGCGCGCTCGACCGCCCGCGCGATGTCGGACAGGGGCATCGGCCGCTCGGAGTGGTTCAGCATCGCTCCCGAGGCCCCTGCCTCGCGGACGGCCTCGGCGAGCATCGCCCCGACGCCCCGCCCCGGCTCGAGCGGGTCGAGGTGCTGGGCGAACACCGACAGGTGGTGCGTGGCGGCCGCGACGGCCGCGATGTCGACCGCCTGCGGGTCGAAGACGATGCTGACGTCGAGCTCGCCGGCCAGCCGATCGGCGGCGACAGCCAGCGCGACCGCCGCCTCGCCCCACAGGTAGCCCTTCAGGCCGATCTCGAAGACGGGTGGCCGGAGCTCGCGCCCGATCATGCCCGGACTCCCGGTCGCCCCGATGTCGCCATGCCCGACGTTCCCATGCCCGGCACCCGGTCCGCCGTCAGACGACCGCCACTTCGATGCCGAGCATGTCGGCGAGTACGAGCAGCTGGTCCGTCCAGCGGCCCTGGGCCGCCGCCATGTGGTGCGGGGCGCCGGCCTGGCACCACTCGTTGCACCACTCGTCGATCGGCAAGGTGTCGTGCCGGAAGAGCGTCTGCGGCGCCGAGATCGGCCGGGGCGGGAAGTCGAGGAACTCACCCTCGCTGATCACGAACCGCCAGCGGCCGTCGCCCATCGTGACGAGCGCGAGGTTGGTCACGGGCCCTGGCCGGTAGGCGAACTCCCAGCCCGCCCCGAAGCCGTTGACGCCCTGGTAGTAGATGGAGTGCTTGATCTTCCGCGCGCCGTGAACGCCCATCGCCGGGTTGCCGTGGCCGTCGTGGCTGAACATGACGGCGTCGTTCTCGAAGTCGATGACGTAGTTCTCGACCGTCGTCGCCTGGCCGGCGAGCTCCTGCAGGATCAGCTGGGCGACGGCGCAATTGACGTCTCCCTCGGGCGAGGCCGCGATCCCCTTCTCGCATAGCCTGCCGGTCCCGTAGGAGGGGATGATCCCGACCCGCGGGTCCGTCAGCCAGACCTGGTCGAAGGCGGTGAGGGCGTCGAACGCGTTCTCGAGGGCGACCGACTCGAGCGCCAGCGCGAGCCGCACCGAGCGCTCGAACAGCGCGCCGTCCATCTCGACCGTGTACCGCTCGCGGTCGTGGGCGACCTCGCGATCGACGTCAGCCTGGGGGATCTCGGCGAAGCGCACGGCGATCTTCTCGGGCTCCAGCGGCCAGACGACCGGGCCGATCGTCTCGCGGAGGGACAGGCCGTCGAACATGAGGTCCGTCATGCCCTCGAACGGGTGGCCGACGAGGCCCACGCGCGCCGAGCGCAGGCGCCGGCGGACGGCCGCGGCCGCGACGATGTCGGCAACCTTCTTGCGTCCCTCGGGGTCGTCGAGACGCGAGGTGACCATCTGGAAGTCGCGCCCCGTGCGCAGGAGGACCGCCGTCAGCTCGGGCATGCCGGCCATGCCGGAGTTGAGCATCACGACGTCGAAGCCGTCCTTCTCGCCGAGACGGGCGATCTTCTGGGCGTTCCAGACGAGGACCGGCGCCGTCGTGTCGATGAAGCAGCGGGCGGGGACGACGCCCTTCGTATAGGCGAGCTCGGTGGCGACGATGATGTCGACATCCTCGGCGTTGAACAGGCGAGCCGCCGCCGCTGCCTGGTGCTCCTCTTCGACGAGGCCGGCGTGGCAGACGTCGCCGTACTCGGACAGGATGTCTGCGATCCCCTGCGCTGCCTCGGTCGCCGGGCCGCGCATGTGGCCGGTCTTGTTGTAGTCGTCCTCCAGCAGCGCCATGACGAGGACGCCGATCTTCGGTCGCACGGTCACCTTGGTCCCTCCAGTCACTGGGCGGTCGCGGCGGCCACGAAGATCGGCCGGAGCGCGTCGAACGTTCGGATGTATCGGCTGTAGGCGTCGTCGTAGGCGGAGCGGGTCGCCGGATCCGGCTCGTAGCGGCGATCGACCGAGATCATCGTCGATGCCGCGACCGCCAGGTCCGGGAAGACGCCGACCGCCACGCCGGCCAGCATCGCGTCCCCTCGGACGGCGGCGTCCTCACCGTTCAGCGTCACGACCGGGCGGCCGCAGACGTCGGCCTTGACCTGGTTCCAGAGTGGGCTCCGCGCCCCTCCGCCGTGCGAGCGGATCTCGGTGGCCGGCGCCCCGGCATCGGCGAGGAGCTCGAGGTTGCGCCGGAGCATGAACGCGACGCCCTCGAGGACGGCCCGGACGAAGTGCCCTTTCGCATGGTGGAGCGTCAGACCGGCGAAGACGCCCGTCGCTTCAGGGACGTACTCAGGGCTGAAGGCGCCCATGAGGTGGGGGAGCATGGTCAGCCCGTCGGCACCCGGCGGGACGTCGGCGGCGAGCGCCGTCAGGAGGTCGTATGCGTTCCCGCCTCCGTCCGCCGCGCGCGCCACCTCGTCCTGCCCGAGGTTGTCCCTGAACCACGTCAGGGCCATGCCGCCGGTCGGGCAGACCGGGCAGTAGAGGTAGCGGCCTGGCGCGGAGTGGACGTAGACGGGGGTCCGCCGCGTGGCGTCGCGCCCGTGGCGGTCGACGCTCGCCTGGAGGGTGAGGGCGCCCCCGGTGCTCTCCGAGACGATCGACGGAGCGGAGCTTGCCGGGAGGAAGCTCGTCGGGGCCGAACCCGGCGACGCTTCGAAGCCGCCGACGTTCCCGACCCCGACCGCTCCCGCGCCCTGGTCCATGCCGGCGGCGACGACGGCGACGTCCGTCGGCAGGCCGAGCGCCTCGGCCGCCTCGGCCGTCAGCGTCCCGACGACCGTGGCCGGCGAGACCAGCTCGCCCAGGCGGTCCGGCCCGATCCCTACCGCATCGAGCATCTCGGGCCACCAGCGGCCGCCCCGGATGTCGAGCAGGAGCGTCGTGCACTGGACGCCGCCCTCGGTGACGAACCGCCCGGTGAGCCGATGCAGCAGGAAGTCCTCGACGAGCAGGAAGCGGGCGGCGTCACGGAAGATCTCGGGCGCATTGCGCCGCAGCCAGAGGATCTTCGCGGCGCTCCAGGTCGGATTGACGTCTGGGACGCCCGTGACGTCGTAGACGGTTGCGTCGTCGAAGCGCTCCGAGAGGTCGCGAGCCTCGGCCGTCGCCCGGTTGTCGAGCCAGACCATCGCCGGCGCCAGGGGACGCCCCGCGGCATCGACCGGCACGACCGTCTCTCCCTGGCTGGAGACCCCGATCGCGACGACCGGCTGCGTGCCGGAAGAGCGGCGTGCGATCGCGAGGGCCGCGCGCATGGCCTCGACCGCCGACGTCCAGTAGATCCAGGCATCGAGTTCGGCCCGCTCGGGGGCGGGATGGGAGATGCGGTACTCGCGCCCGACCGACGACAGCTGCCGCCCGGATGCGTCGAAGACGCCGGCCTTGACCGACGTCGTCCCGATGTCGAGGCCGATCAGCAACGGCATGATCCGCGGCGGTCAGTCGATCCCGTGCGTGGCGGCCGCCGCGGCCGGATCGACGCCGCGCTTCACGACATCGCGCAGCGCCTCGAGGAATCGCTCCGGCTCGCGCGCCCCGACCAGGTTCCGGCCGAAGACGACGCCCCGTGCGCCGTCGCGCACGGCGGTCGCCGCCAGCTCGAGGGCATCGCGCTCGTGGGGCAGCTTCTTGGCTCCGAGCGCCAGGATCGGCACAGGGGTCGACCGCACGATCTCCGAGAAGCGTTCGCCCGTGTGGAACGTCTTGACGAGGTCGACGCCGAGCTCGGCCACGATGCGACAGCCGATCGAGATCACCTCGTGGCGCTGCTCCGGCGAGATGTCCTCGTGGCCGGCGGGGTAGACCTCGCCGACGATGGGGACCCCCGCGGCTCGTTTCTCGGCGACGTAGCGCGCGACCATCGCGACGTTCTCGGCGTCCACCGCCTCCGAACCTGTCTTGATCGACATCCCGACGAGGACGACGTCGGCACCGAGGGCGACTGCGTCGACCGCGGAGATCATCGGCACGCTGCGGCTCTCGTGATAGCCCCACTGGGTGGCGTACTGCGTCCCCCAGTTGAGACGCACCATCATCGCCGGCGCCCCCCGGCAGCTGAAGACGGGAGCGACGTGGGGCGCGGTGCCGGGGCTGATGAGGATCGCGTCGGCGCCGGCCAGCGACCCGACGACCGTGGAGAGGTCCTCGAAGCCGGGGCGCGGCCCGTTGTAGAGACCATGGTCGATGGCGGCGACGATGGCGTTCGACCCGCCGTCGAAGAGTCGCGCCAGTCGGATCGCCTCGCCGGTCGCCACAGATCCCTCCATTTCTCGCTTGCCGTTCGTCTGCCGTTCCTATGCTAAGCGGACTGTGTGCACTGTCAAGGAAGAAGGACGAAAACGCAAAACAAACCGCAAACAATCTGTTGCGGAACGCGCGCGGACCGCTTAGGATCGTGCCCGAGTCGGCGCCCCCGGTGGCCGACGTCGGGCGGCGTGCGCCCGCTGGAAAGGAGTCAGGGGCCTTGAACCGAAAGCTGCTATCGATGGTGGCGGCGGTCATGCTCGTGGCGGGCGCCTGCAGTGGCGCGACGTCGCCGGGCGCCTCCGCCCCGGCGAGCGAGTCGGCGGCGCCAAGCCAGACGGCGGCCTCCTCCGAGAGCGCCGCGGCGGCCACCGCGGCTGCCCCCGTCACGCTCACGCTCTGGCACAACTACGGCACGGAGGCCAACGCCGACGTGACCAACGCCCTCGTCAAGGCGTACATGGCGGCCAACCCGAACGTCACGATCAACGTGGTCAGCCAGCCGGCCGACAACTACTTCGCGCTGCTCAAGGCGGCTGCCGTCTCCGGGTCGGGACCCGACCTGATGACGATGTGGACGGGCCTGTTCGCCCTCCAGAACGCCTCCTATCTCGAGCCGCTCAACCAGTACATCCCGATCGACACGCTCAAGCAGTTCAACGGCGTCGACTGGTGCTCCACGAACCTGCACGTCGACCAGGGCGCGATCTGTGTGCCGCTCGACATGCAGCACTACAACGGCTTCTACAACAAGGACCTGTTCGCCAAGGCCGGGATCCAGGGCTTCCCCACGACCTGGGACGAGTTCTTCGCCGCCTGCGCCAAGCTCAAGGCGGCGGGAATCCTGCCGCTGACCTACGGCACCGGCGGCCAGGCGCTCAACGCGGCCTTCTACCCGTACTACGACCTGAGCTACCTGATGATGTTCCTGTCGGTCGCCGACTGGCAGAAGCTCTACAACGGCCAGATCCCGTGGACCGACCCGAGGATCGTCGCCCAGCTCACGAAGTGGGCCACCCTTCACAGCCAGGGCTATACGAACAAGGACGTCCTGACGAACACCGACTCCATCAACCAGTTCGAGAGCGGCAAGGCCGCCATGACCCTCGAGGGCTCGTGGGACTTCAAGGAGTTCCACGACAAGATGGGTGACAAGGTGGGCGTCTTCGTTCCGCCCTTCACCGACACCCAGGTCAAGGGCGTCGTCGAGTTCCCCGGTGACGGCTTCGGCGTCACGAAGTACTCGCAGCACAAGGCCGAGGCGGCCGCCTTCCTCGCCTGGATGGCGACGCCGCAGGCGCAGAAGATCATCGCCGACGGCGGTCTCATCCCGGTCGTCGCGGGTACGAGCGCCTCGGAGCCGCTGGCCAACGCGATGCTCGACTTCGCCGCCAACCAGGGCTACACGCGCTATCCCATGATCGACAACGTGATCCAGCCCGAGGTCCAGGACGTGGCGACCAAGCTGATCGACGCGGTTCTCAACGGGACCACGACACCGGCCGATGCCACCAAGGCGATGTCCGACGCGCTCAACGCGTTGCCGGCCGATCGTCGGGGCGACACGTACTCCGCGCCGGCGGGCGGGTGATCGACCGGCGCCGTCCACCCAGGTTCAGCGTTCCCGACAACGACCGCTGACGCATCGATGACCATGATCGCGACCCCCGCCGCCGACGGCATCGCCGCCGCCCGACGGGGGTCGCCTCGCGCCGGCGGCAGGCTCCAGGCCTCGCAGCGGCGGGCGGGCATCGCGTTCGCCCTGCCGGTCATCGCCCTCGAGCTGGTGTTCCTTGGCCTGCCGATCGTCCAGGCCGCCTACTTCAGCTTCACGCGCTGGGATGGGATCACCGCGACCTGGATCGGACCGGACAACTACGAGCGACTGTTCGGCGACCCGACGTTCCTGCGCGTCCTCGAGAACAACCTGATCCTGCTCGCGGCCGTGCCGATCGCGATCCTGATCCCCCTCCTGGTCGCGTACCTGCTCAACGAGCACGTGCCCGGCTGGCGATTCTTCCGGTCCGCCTACTTCCTGCCGACGGCGATCTCGTGGGTGGTCATCGGGATGGTCGGGCTCCGCTTCTTCGCCGCCGAAGGGATCCTCAACCACACGCTCGACGCGATCGGGCTCGGTTTCATCAACACGGACATGCTGTCGGGCGAGCTGAGCGCGATGATCGCGGTCGCGATCACCTTCATCTGGTCCGTGTTCGGCACGAACACGATCATCTTCATCACCGGGATGGCGACGCTCGACCGGGAGGTCTATGAAGCCGCGCGGGTCGACGGGGCGTCGGCGTTCACGACCTTCGTGAAGATCACGATCCCCATGCTGATGCGCTTCATGCAGTTCGCCTTCATCCTGACGCTGATCACCGCGTTCACCGCCCTGTTCAGCCTCATCTTCGTCATGACCGGCGGTGGCCCCGGGTACGGCTCGACGACGCTCGAGTTCTACGTCTACCAGCAGGGCTTCCAGGTGGCCGTGTTCGGCTATGCGGCGGCGATCGGGATCGTCCTGTTCGTGGTCGTGTTCGCCATCAGCCTCATCCAGCTGCGGATCTTCCGCAGCCGGCTCGACTAGGCGGTCGCCGTGAGGGATCCCCGTCGCGCCATCGCCCGGGCCGCCATGTTCGTCGTCCTGTGCGTCGTCGTCGTGGTCATGCTGTTCCCGTTCGCGTTCATGATCCAGGCGGCATTCCGCTCCTACGACCAGTACATCTCCGGGAGCGGCTTCTCCCTCGACAGCTGGGCGGGCCTGCTCCGGGACCTCCCGGTCGTCCAGCAGCTCGTGAGCTCCACGATCGTCACGGCCGGGTCCGTGGTGCTCATCGTGGTCGTCTCGACGGCGGGCGGGTTCGCCTTCGCGAAGCTCGGTTTCCGCGGCTCGAGCGTCGTCTTCCTCGCGATCCTGGCCGGGATGATGATCCCGATGCAGTCGATCATCATCCCCGAGTTCGTGAACGTGTCCCGCGTCTTCAACGTCGGGGGCTTCCGGCTGTACGGGTCGTACCCCGGGGCCATCGTCGTCTACGCCGCGCTCGGCTCTCCGTTCGCGACGTATCTCATGACGACCTACTACCGTGGCATCCCGACCGAGCTGCTCGAGGCGTCGGTCATGGACGGCGGCTCCTACTGGCAGATCTTCCGGAAGGTGATGCTCCCGCTGTCCGTGCCCGCGATCACGACGGTGGCCGTCCTGCAGTTCATCCAGGTCTGGGACGATCTGCTCGTCGGCCTGCTGTTCCTCAAGCCGGAGGTGCGAACGATCACGGTCGGCCTGGCCGTCCTCCAGACGGGGCGGACCGTCAACGTGCCGGAGCTGATGGCCGGGTCGATCCTCAGCGCCCTGCCGGCGATCGTCGTGTACCTGATCTTCCAGCGAAACCTGATCGCCGGCCTCACGATGGGGGTGAGCAAGTGAGCGTGCCCATGCACACGACTGGCGACGGCACGGTCAACGCGGTCCAGCGGCGCGACTCGATCGTCGATCTCGTCGACGAGCGGGGGCGGGTCTCCGTGGCCGAGCTGACCGATCTCTTCGGCGTCACCGACGCATCGATCCGGCGCGACCTGATGATCCTCGAGGACGGCGGCCGGCTCCGGCGCGTCCACGGCGGTGCAGTCGGCCGCGCGGCGAAGCTGGCGAACACGGTCTACGCGACGAAGACCCGGGCCCGCCGCGAGGAGAAGGTCCGGATCGGTGCGGCAGCCGCGCGCCTCCTCCAGCCGGGCGAGGTCGTGCTGTTCGACTCTGGAACGACGGTCGCCCAGGTCGCGGCCCAGATGCCGCCGCCGCTGCGAGCCCCGAACGCCATCACCGCGGTGACGCACTCGCTGCCGGTCATCGAGGAGATCGGGTCGTGGGAGTCGCCGCACCTGATCGCCCTGGGCGGTCTGTACCTGCCGGACTACCGCGCGTTCGTGGGCCCGCATACGATCGCGAGCGTGAAGGAGCTGACGGCCGACGTCATCTTCCTCGGCTGCGACGGCCTGACGGTCGAGAGCGGACTCACGACCCCGCACGTCCTGGTCGCCGAGGTCGGTGCCGCCGCGACGGGCAGGGCCAGGCGGGTCGTCGCGCTCGCCGACGCTTCGAAGATCGGGCGGCAGGGATTCACCCCGATCGTGCCGCTGTCCGACGTCGACCTCCTCATCACCGACAGCGGCGCCGATCCGGTGCGCGTTGCCGAGATCCGCGCGGCGGGGGTGGAGGTGCTGCTGGCCTGATCGCGCGCCCCATTCGGACCCCGGAGGTCGTCCTCGCCTGAACGCGTCCCCATCGCCCTCGCCGCTCCGTGGCGGCGTCGGCCACGGCCCCGTCCTTGTTGCCGCCGCGATCGTCGCGTTCCTTGTCGTCGCCCTCGTCAAGCCGTGGGGTGGCGTTCCTGCGACCTCGCCCGAGCCGACGGAGGCGGTCCTGCCATCGGTGTCCCCGTCCCTGCTCCCGAGCCCACCGACTGGTCCCGTGTCGCTCGACCGGGCCTGCGCCGACCTCGCGACGGTCGAGGCCGCTACGCCGCTCGGTTGGGGCGACCGGGCCATCCGGCCCGCGCGAGAGTCGTCGCTCGTCGCGCTCCTCGCGGGCTCGAGCCCGGCGGCGGACGGCCAAGCCGAGGCGGGAGGAAACGGGCGCGGGTACGACCTGGTGACCGTGTCGGCCGGTCTGCCCGGGCGCCGCCCGACCGGGATCTCCGCGCTCACCCGCTGGCAGGTTTCCGGCCCGCCGCTCGCCACGCTCTCGTCCTCGCCGGACGGACGAGCGCTCGCCCTCACGTTCTTCGGCTCGGACGAATGCACGGAGCCCGTCGTCGTCCGCTTCCCGGGCGCATCCGTCCTGCAGCCGTTCGCGTCGACGGCGGCCCGGCCGGTCATCCCGATCGGCTGGGCACCGGCAGGTCGGCGCCTGGCGGCGATCGTGAGCGGCGTGGGGCTGGCGATCTGGGACGAGTCGACCGGTCGCCTCACAGTTCCGGCGCTGCCCTGTTTCGCGTGCGGACAGCTGGCGTCGGCGGCCTGGTCCGGTGACGGCTCGCGGATCGAGGCGCTTTTCACCCGGCCATGCCCGGCTCGCGATGGATGCGACTGGTTCGGCCTGGCGACATTCTCGGTCGGCGCGGCGCGTGTCCAGCCGTTCGCAGGCTGGGAGGTGCAGGACCCGCGCTGGCTCGACGAGGTCCAACACGGCGAGGGCGCCCGACTGCTCGGCTGGGCCGACGCCAGCCACGTCGCGCTGGCGCTCGGGTCGCGCGTCGCCGTCGTGCCGGTCGACCCTTCGGGTCCGGGCCGGTTCGTGGCGCTCCGGGCACCCGACGCGGTCCTGTCGCCCGATGGGCGGTTGATCGCGTGGCCGGGGCGGGACGGCGCTCGCGTGGTGGGCGTCGAGGTTGCCGACATCTCCGGCGGGACGTCGCACGTGTCGCGCCGCGTCTGGTCGACGCCGGCGGGCGTCGGCATCGGCGGGACCGTCTCGCTCGCGTGGGCGCCCGACTCCAGCCGTCTCGGCATCGGGCTGCGCGACCAGATCTGGGTCGGCGGGGTGGATGGGGGCTTCGTCCGCGTGCCGGGAGCGGCACGACCGATCGCAGCCCTGACCTGGTAGGCGGCCCCTGCCCGCTGCGCCGCCGCGGCGACATTTCCCCGTTGACACCGACCTGGTCGCGGTGTTAAATCCGGCCCACCCTGTGCAAACGTTTGTACTGCCGCAAGCGCAGGAGCGTCCCGGGGTCCGGAAGAGGAGCCGGATGCAGGCAGGGGAGTCGTCTCAGAGGGAAGCCGTCCGCGCCGCCCTCGTCGGAGCCGGGCTCGTCGGACAGGCCTGCCATCTCGTCACGCTGACGAGGCCCTGGTCCGCGATCCGCCTCGCTGGCGTCGTCGACGCCTCGTCATCCCGTGCCCTGACGGTCGCGGCCGCGCATGGGGTCCCCGCGGCCGCGTCCCTCTCCGAACTCCGCGTGAGCGAGATCGACGCCGTCGTCATCGCGGCGCCGGATCCAGCGCACCGGCCGCTCATCGAGGAGTCGCTCCGGCGCGGCTGGCACGTCTTCTGTGAGAAGCCGCTCGCCCTGACGGCCGACGACTGCGACGCGCTCTCGGATGCGGCCGCCGCGTCCGGCCTCGTGTGCCGCGTCGGGTACATGAAGCGCTTCGACCCCGCCGTCGACCGCCTTCTCGAGGACATCCGCGACCGCGACGTTACCGTCAACGCGCTCGCTGTCGAGGTGCGCGACCCGGACGCGTCGCCGTTCGTCCGTCCCGGCACGCTCGTCCCGGCCGGCGACGACGTCGATCCCGCGTTGCTTGCCGGCGGCCGGGTGGTCGCGGCTGCGGCCGCCGATTCCGT
>DASVZT010000182.1:0-14412 GCA_036391495.1 Candidatus Limnocylindrales bacterium | reverse complement strand
GGTCGGCTTGGAGTCGAGCCAGCCGGGCAGGCCGGCTTCGCCTCGGCAGTACGCGCAGGGGCAGAGCCAGCGGAGAGTCGTGAAGTCGAACACGGACGAATGGCCGTCGGCCCAATCGATGGCCAGCGTGCGACTGGCGCGATCCGCATGGATCGAGGTCGGGACGGGTCGGGCGGTCGGGACGGGTCGGGCGGTCGGAACGGATTGGGCGGTCGTCGTCGGCCGCGCGGTGCGCTGGGATTCCACGCGCCCGATCCTACTCCGGCCTCGCCCGATCCACAGGGCATCCGGACGATGGGGCGCCGTTCGGGCCGAGCGGTCCCGGATCCGCAGAGGTCCCGGGGCCGGGGGTCGTCGGGGGGATGCCCGTTCGGCGAAGATAGCCCCATGGACGACTCGACGACCGTCGCGGCGCGCGCCTTCGCTCTCCCCGCGGCAGACGTCGCGGCCGAGCTCGACGTCGATCCCGGGCGCGGACTCTCGGCGGACGAGGTTCGGCGGCGTGCCGCTGTCTCCGGCCCGAATGCCCTCGAGGCAGCTGAGCGCACCTCCGTCATCGAGATGATCGTCGAAGCCGCGACCGAGCCGTTCGTCATCCTGCTCGCCGTCGCGGGGATCCTGGCCATCCTTCTCGGGGAGGTGCGGGACGGGCTGCTCGTCCTCGTCGGCCTGGTCCCGATCGTCGGCGCCGACATCGTCACGGAGTTTCGGGGCGAGCGTGCCCTGGAGGCGCTGCGCGACGCCGCCGCGCCCGAGGCGCACGTCCGACGCTCAGGTGAGCTCGTCACCGTCCATGCCGACTCGCTCGTGCCGGGCGACATCGTCCTGCTCGCGACGGGCAGTGTCGTGCCCGCCGACCTGCGGTTGACGACCGTCGACCGGTTGCTCGTCGACCGGGCGATCCTGACGGGCGAGTCGATCCCCGAGCCGGGTTCCACCCTGCCCGATGCGTCTGACGCCCCGCTCGTCAACCGGCGGAGCGTCGCCTACTCGGGGACGAGTGTGGTCGGCGGCCGCGCCGAGGGCGTGGTCGTGGCGACGGGGCGCGCGACCGAGTTCGGGCGCATCGCCGGCGGCCTGAGCGATCGGCAGCGGCGGCGGTCGCCGCTGCAGCGCGAGCTCGACAGGCTCGTGCGGATCCTCCTGGTCGTGGCCATCGCGCTGATCGTCATCACGAGCGGCGCCGGCTTCCTCCGCGGGCACGACCTCGGGGCGAACGTCCTGGCCGGCATCTCGGCGGCGATCGCGGCGATCCCGGAGGAGCCGCCGATCCTGCTGGCGGTCATCCTCGGGCTGGGCGCCTATCGCCTCCTGCGGCGCGGGGTCCTCGTGCGACGTCTCAACGCCGAGGAGACCCTCGGTGCCGTCGACCTCATCCTCACCGACAAGACGGGCACGCTGACGCGCAACCGGCTCGAGGTGGCCTCGGTGACGACGCCGGCGGGTGCCGTCGAGGACCCCGGATGTCTCCTGGCCATCCTCGAGGCCGCGCTGCGCGCCGAGGAGGACGCCTGGCCGCGCGAGGGCGTGACCCCGGGGTCGTTCTCACGGGCGCTCATGGCGGCGATCGAGGCACGGGGCGGCCGTTCGGCCCTCGACGCGGCCGACCTGGTGGACGCGGTGCCCGCCTCCGACGCGCTGCCGGTCACGATGGCCCGGTCGATCGTCCGGGACGCGGACGGGGAGGCCGTCGCGGTCCAGACCGACGCCCTTGGGGCGCCGGAGGCGGTCCTCGGGCTGGTCTATCCAGTCGGCGCCGAAGCGGCGTCCGGTCGGGACGTGGGGGAACGCCTGGACTGGAGCCGTCTCCTCGACGCATCCGCTGCGAGCGGGGAGCGGCTGGTCGCCCTCGCGTCACGGATCGAGGACGAGGCGTGGGAGATGCGCGGCCTCGTCGGCTTCGCCGATCCCATCCGACACGGGATCGGAGAAGCGATGGCGACGGCGTACCGCGCCGGGATCCAGACCGTCGTCGTCACGGGCGACCACCCCCTGACGGCGCTTGCCATCGCGCGCGAGGCCGGGCTCCGCGCGGACCGGGCCGTGACCGGCGAGGAGGTGGCCGGCTGGTCGGACGAGCGGCTGGCCGCGGAGCTGCGGGACCTCCATGTCGTCGCGCGATCGACCCCGGACCAGAAGGAGCGCATCGTCCGCGTGGCGCGCGACGCAGGCCGGACGGTCGCCGTGACGGGCGACGGCGTCAACGATGCCCCTGCGCTCCACCGCGCGGACGTGGCGGTCGCGATGGGGAGTGGCACCGCCGTCGCGCGTGAGGCCTCTGACCTCGTCCTCGGCGACGACTCATTCGCCACGCTGATGTTCGGGCTGGCCGAGGGGCGGCGGATGGTCGACAACGTCCTGAAGGGTCTCGTCTTCCTCGTCTCGACCCACGTCGCGCTCCTCGGTTTCCTGCTCATCGCCACGCTGTTCGCCGGGAACGTGGTGACGCAGCCGCTCCTGCCGCTCCAGATCCTCTGGCTCGAGCTGTTCATCGACCTGTCGACATCGGTGGCGTTCGAGCGCGAGCCGCCCGAACCCGACCTGATGGAGCGACCGCCACGCAGGCCCGACGCCCCGCTGCTCACGAACGTGCTGCTGGCGAGGATCGCCCTCGCCGGGGGGATCAGCGCCGTTGCCGCGCTCGTTCTCCTGGTGACGCATGAAGGCGGGTTCGAGCACGCCCGCTGGCTGGCGTACACGACCCTCGTCGCAGCGCAGGCGGTGCGTGCCTACGCTAACCGCAGCCTTCACACGCCGCTCCATCGGCTGGGGCCGAACGTCTTCCTCGCGCTGGCGGTCGCCGTCGTGCTCGTCGTCCAGGTCGCGATCCCGTACGTGCCCGCCCTGTCGGAGGCCTTCCATGCCTCACCGCTCGACGCGTTCGAGTGGCTGCTCGTCGCGATCGTGGCGCTGGCGCCGGCCGTCCTCGCCGAGGGCGTCCGCGGCCTGGTCCGACGACCCTGGGTAGCCTGACGACCCTGGCTGGCCTGACGACCCTGGCTGGCCTGACGACCGGCGGCCGACCCCTGAGGGCCGGCGGGGGCTGCCCGCGGGGGACTGTTGGCGCGCCGATCTTGGCTAATCTCGGGCAGCGCCCCCTCTAGGCGGGTCGGCGGCGTCTCAATCAGGCCTCCGATTCGATATGCGTGTCGGTCGAGGCGATCCGACGCGCTATTCGCACGAAGGAAGGGGTCGCGCATCTCTTCTCGATTTGGCCACGCGTCAGCCGGCGGGGGCTGTCGCATAAGGGTGGCCGTGGCCGAAGATAGCCAAGCGTCAGGCCCCCTCGTCGGACCGCAGCCATTGACGCCGGCCGGCCCGCCAAACGGTCACTCCTCCTCGTCGAACGGCAGCCGCTGAATGAGGGCCAGGATCGGCGCGACCCCTGGGCCGTCGGCGACCGGCTCGTTCGCGACGGGCCCGGGAGGGCGGGCGGGGATGAACCGCCAGAGGCGGCTGCGGACGCCAGGCAGGTAGGGGCTGCGTCGCTGTCGGGCCATGACCCCGGCCAGGCCCTGTCCGACGACCGCCGCGTGGAGCGCGATCCCGTCGGAGGCGATCGCCGGCAGCGCGACGACGTTGCCGCCCGGGGCGAGGAGTCGCCGAAGCGACTCGCGCCGCCGCTCGAGAGGCAGTCCCAGCAGGTCGCGACCGTCGAGGTGGAGGAGGTCGAAGACGAGATAGGCGAGGGGCGGGCCCTGCTCGCCGCGCAGGCGCGCGCGGAGGCCGCGGCGATCGGATCGGCCGTCGCGCCCCACCGCGACGAGCTCCCCGTCGAGGATTGCCGAGACCGCGGCCACGCGCTCGGGCAGCTCATGGAGCTCCGGCAGCTCGTGGAGCGGGCGCCCCTCGCGGTCGAGGAAGCGAACGCCCGGCGGCGCCGCGACGTCGGCCGCCTCGACGAGGGCCAGGGCCCGGGCGCCGCCCCAGACCGGCTCGAAGAGATGGTCGGCCGAGTCGAACGGGAGGCTCTCGCCGCGGTGGAGCATCGGCCGCAGGCCGGCGGGCAGGCGAGGTCGCCCGGGATCGAGCGCGAGCGAGAGCTGATCGGTCATCGGGCGCCGATCGGTCCAGGGCTGACAGTCATCGCGAGTCGATCGGTCATCGGGCGCCGATCGTACCCGCTAGACTCGGCGTCGATGTCTCGCCGCCCCCGCCCCGAGGATCTGCTCGCATTCCGGATCGCGAGCGAGGTCCGTCTCTCGCCTGACGGACGCCTCGCGGTCTTCACCCTCCAGGCGGCGACCCGGCGGGCGGATGGCTACCGGCGCGCCATCTGGGCGGTGCCGACGGACGGCTCGGCGGCGCCTCGTCAGCTCACCCTCGGTGCGCGGAACGACCGCCACCCACGCTTCTCTCCGGATGGCGGCACACTCGCGTTCCTCTCCGACCGCCAAGCGCTGGTCGAAGACGACGCGGCGGGTGTGAGCGGTGACGGCCCCGGGGACGGAGGCTGGCTGCAGATCCACCTGCTGCCCCTCGACGGGGGAGAGGCGCGGCGCCTGACGGATCTCCCGCGTGGTGTCGAGGACTTCGCCTGGTCCCCCGACAGCAGCCGGATCGTCGCGGTCTCGTCGGCGCGGGGCGGGACGGTCGCGGCGGACCGGCGCGCTCGCCGGCTCGACGCACCGGCCGATCGCAGCTCGCCGCTCACCTCCGACTATCGCTACACGGATCGCCTCGGCTATCTCTACAACGGCAAGGGGTGGATCAACGAGCGGATCGGCCACCTGTGGCTCGTCGACGCGGCAACCGGTGAGGCTCGCCAGCTGACCGACGAGCGTGCGTCCGACGGTGACCCGGCATGGTCACCTGACGGCCGCTCGATCGCCTTCACGTCGAATCGCGACCGGGATCACGACCTCATCGCGCTGCGCGACATCCACCTCGTCGACGTCGCGACGAAGGCGGTCCGCCCGATCACCGGCGGGACGATGGCCGACTTCTTCGCCCCGGCCTTCCTGCCGGACGGTCGGACGATCGCGGCGCTCGGGCACCGTTGGCCGGCGAACGCCGGGAGCCGCAACGACATCTGGCTCCTCGCGGCCGACGGCTCAGACGCGACGCCGACGGGCGGGAGGGACCTGTCGGCGGCTCACGATCTGATGCCCGGCTCGTCCATGAACAGCGACCTGACGATCGGCGAGGACGCCAGGATCGCGCCGTCCGACGATGGGCGCTGGATCACGTTCAGCGCCCCGATCGAGGGCTCGTACGAGCTCTGGCGGATCGCGACCGGCGACGGTCGCCTCGAGCGGCTGACCGAGGACCGTCACTACATCTCCTGCTGGGATCGGCCGGGCGGGTCCGGCGCGACTGCCTATCTGCGTTCGTCTGCGACGGAGCTGCCCGACGTCTGGGTCCTCGAGGGTCGTCGCGGCGCCATCCCACGTCGGCTCGGCCACCTCAACGAAGAGGCTCTCGCAGGCGTCGTGCTCTCCGAGCCGGAGGCGCGCTGGATCGACTCCGACGGACGCCGGGTCCAGGGCTGGTACATGCCGCCGGCGGCGCTGGAGGGCGCGACGGCTCGAACCGGACCGGCACCGCTCGTGGTGGAGATCCACGGCGGCCCGCACACGCTGTACGGCTGGAGTCCCGTGTGGGAGTTCCAGGTCCTCGCCGGTGCGGGGATGGGCGTCTGGTACTCGAATCCCCGCGGGTCGGAGGGCTACGGCCAGGACTTCAACGCCGCCAACTTCCGGGACTGGGGCGACGGCCCGATGCGCGACGTCCTCGCCGGGGTCGACGCCCTCGTCGCGAACGGCCTCGCCGACCCCGACCGGCTCGGCGTCACCGGCGGCTCGTACGGTGGGTACCTGACGAACTGGATCGTTGCGAAGGACCGGCGGTTCCGTGCGGCGCTGACGGCGCGGAGCGTCGCGGATCTCTGGATGCTGATGATGACCGGCGACGTCAGCGGCGGCGAGTTCGGCCGCCTCGAGTTCGGCGTTCCGCCCTGGAAGGACGAGGCGCTGTACCGCTCGCTCTCGCCGATCACCTACGCGGCCGGCATCCGGACGCCGCTCCTGATCCAGCACGCCGAGCGCGACATCCGGACGACCGTCGGGCAGGCGGAGTCCCTCTTCACGTTCCTGCGTTCGCACCGGCGTCCGGTCCGGCTGATGCGCGTCCCCGAGGAGACGCACGAGCTGACGCGGTCCGGCACACCGTTCCGGCGGGTCGAGAACCTGGTGCAGGTCCGCGACTGGTTCGCTCACTTCCTCGTCAGGGGCAGGCGCCGGCTCCCGCCGATCCCGAAGCGTCGAGGCGCGTCGTAGGGGACGGAGCCGGGGGCGGCGGAAGGGAGCGAGCACGCCGTTCGCTCGCCTCCACGGGGTATCCTCGGCACATGACCACTCGAGCGCCGGCGACCGACGCAGCCGTGACCGACGCAGCCGTGACCGATGCAGCCGTGACCGACGCAGCCCGCGTCGACCTCGCGCACGAGACGGCGCGCGAGCTCGTCCGTGGCTGGGACGGCCGGGCCATGAGCCTCGGCCACCTGCTCGGGCGCGTCACGCCGGTCGACCGCGTGGGTGTCGAGGAGCGGGTCGCCGCCCTGCGGACGAGGAGCATCAAGAAGGCGTCGAAGCTCTGGGCGCTGGACCTCGCCATCCGGATGACCGATCTCACCACCCTCGAGGGCAAGGACACCCCCGGCAAGGTCCGCGCCCTGTGCGCCAAGGCGATGCACCCGGCCCCCGGCGATCCGGCGATCCCCCACGTCGCCGCCGTCTGCGTCTACCCGGCGCTCGTGGCCGAGGCAAAGGCGGCCGTCGGCGCGTCGGGTGTGCGCGTCGCGTCGGTCGCGACCGGCTTCCCGTCCGGCCAGACGTTCAGCGACATCAAGCTCGCGGAGACGCGCGCGGCCGTCGATGCCGGGGCCGACGAGGTCGACATGGTCATCGACCGCGGCGCGTTCCTCGCCGGCGACTACCGGACCGTGTTCGACGAGATCGTCGCGGTCAAGGCGGCGGCCGGACCGGCGCACCTGAAGGTGATCCTGGAGACGGGCGAGCTCGAGACGTACGACAACGTGCGGCGGGCATCCGTGCTCGCGATGGCCGCCGGGGCCGACTTCATCAAGACCTCGACCGGCAAGGTCCAGCCGGCCGCCACGCTGCCGGTGACGCTCGTCATGCTCGAGGCGATCCGCGATTTCGAGCGGCAGACCGGACGCCTCGTGGGGATGAAGCCGGCGGGCGGGATCCGGACGGCGAAGGAGTCGATCCAGTACCTCGTCGTCCTGTACGAGACCCTCGGCCCGCGCTGGATGACGCCTGAGCTCTTCCGTTTCGGGGCGTCGTCGCTCCTGAACGACATCCTCATGCAGATCGAGAAGGAGCGGACGGGCCGCTACGCCGACCCCGACGACTTCTCGCTCGATTGACCGGTCATACTCAGATCGTGGCCGACGACACGCTGACGCACCCGCGGACCTCCGAGGAACCCGCCTCCGGCGATGCCTCTGCTGGCGACCCCTCTGCCGGCGACGCCCCTGCCGGCGCGGGCGAGCGCGGCCTCCGGACGTGGACAGGCCCGGTCGGGCCGGCGAGCTGGGGGCTCGGCGACGGCCAGGCCATCCCGTGGGACTACGCGCCGGCGCCCGAGGCACGCGACATCGTCCGCCTGCGTCCGCGCTACGGGCTCTTCATCGACGGCCGTGAACGCCAGTCGTCCGATGGCGCCGTCTTCACGTCGGTCGATCCCTCGACCGAGGAGCCGCTGGCGGAGATCGCCCGGGCGACGAGCGCCGACATCGACCGCGCCGTCCGCGCCGCCCGTCGGGCGCAGTCGAAGGGATGGGGCTCGCTGCCGGGCAAGGAGCGGGCCAAGTACCTCTTCCGGATCGCGCGGATCCTGCAGGAGCGCAGCCGGGAGTTCGCCGTCCTCGAGTCGATGGACTCCGGCAAGCCCATCAAGGAGAGCCGCGACGTCGACGTCCCCCTCGCGGCCGCCCATTTCTGGTACTACGCGGGCTGGGCCGACAAGCTCGAGTACGCCTTCCCGGGCCGGGTCGCGCGGCCGCTCGGCGTCGCGGCACAGGTCATCCCGTGGAACTTCCCGCTGCTGATGCTGTCGTGGAAGATCGCGCCGGCGCTCGCAGCCGGGAACACCGTCGTGCTCAAGCCGGCGTCGACGACGCCGCTGTCGGCCCTCCTCTTCGCCGAGGTCTGTGTCGAGGCCGGTCTCCCGCCCGGTGTCGTCAACATCGTCCCGGGTCCCGGCGAGATCGGGATGGCGCTCGTCAGTCATCCCGGCGTCGACAAGGTCGCCTTCACGGGCTCGACAGAGGTCGGGCGTCTCATCGCCCGCGCGGTCGCCGGGACGGACAAGGCGCTCACGCTCGAGCTCGGCGGCAAGGCCGCGAACATCGTGTTCGACGACGCGCCGCTCGACCAGGCGATCGAGGGCATCGTCAACGGCATCTACTTCAACCAGGGCGAGGTCTGCTGCGCGGGGTCCCGCCTGCTCGTCCAGGAGTCGATCGCGGAGCCCCTGATCGAGAAGCTCAAGGATCGGCTGGCGACGATCCGCGTCGGCGATCCGCTCGACAAGAACACCGACGTCGGGGCGATCAACTCGAAGGCGCAGCTCGAGAGGATCACCGCGCTCGTCGAGGCCGGGGTGGAGGAGGGGGCGACGCTCTACCAGCCGGCCTGCCAGCTCCCGCCGCGCGGCTACTTCTTCCGCCCGACGCTGTTCACGAACGTTGCGATGAGCCATCGCATCGCCCGGGAGGAGATCTTCGGGCCCGTGCTGTCGGTCCTGACCTTCCGGACGCCCGAGGAGGCGATCGAGAAGGCGAACAACACCCCCTACGGCCTGTCGGCGGGGGTCTGGACGGAGAAGGGGAGCCGCATCCTGCTCATGACCAGGCGGCTGAAGGCCGGCGTCGTCTGGGCCAACACGTTCAACCGCTTCGACCCGACGTCGCCCTTCGGCGGCTACAAGGAGTCGGGCTTCGGGCGCGAGGGCGGCGTGCACGGGCTGCACGCGTACGTCCGGCTCGAGGACCGGTGAGCGACGTGGCTGACAGCAGCGTCGCGGGCCGGATCGACGTCCGGAAGACGTACAAGCTGTACATCGGCGGCGCGTTCCCGCGATCCGAGTCGGGTCGGTCGTACCTGGTCAGCGGGTCGCGGGGCGAGCCGCTGGCGAATGCCTGCCGGGCATCCCGCAAGGACCTGCGTGAGGCGGTCCGCGCGGCGCGCGGCGCGTCTGACGGGTGGGCGGCGCGGACGGCGATGAATCGCGGCCAGGTCCTCTACCGCGTCGCGGAGCTCATGGAGGGGAGGCGCGATCAGTTCGCCGCCGAGGTCGCCGCGGCCGAAGGGGTACGGGCGGGGGTCGCGCAGGAGCTGGTCGGTCGAGCGATCGACCGCTGGGTCTGGTACGCCGGTTGGGCCGACAAGATCAGCCAGGTCCTGGGCGGCGTGAACCCCGTGGCGGCGCCGTACTTCGACTTCACGATCCCCGAGCCGACCGGCGTGGTCGGCGTGGTCGCGCCGGAACGGTCGTCGTTGCTCGGCCTCGTCTCGCGGCTGGCCCCGGTGCTGGTCGGGGGAAGCGTCGCCGTGGTGCTCGCCTCGGAGACCCGCCCCCTGCCCGCCGTGACGCTCTCGGAGGTGCTCGCCACCTCGGACGTGCCGGGCGGTGTCGTCAACCTCCTGACGGGCTGGACGAAGGAGCTCGTACCGGTCCTCGCCGCTCATGAGGACGTCGACGCGCTCGATGCCTGGGGCGTTCCCGAGGATCTTCGGGTGTCGGTGGAGCAGGCCGCCGCCGAGAACATCAAGCGGGTCGCGCGACGCCCGGCCGGCATCACCGACGCCCGGTTCGACTGGACCGACGACCGCCGAGCCGAACGCCCGGAGTGGATCGCGGCGTTCCTCGAGATGAAGACGGTCTGGCACCCGGTCGGGAGCTAGGGTCCGCGCCATTCCCGGCGTTCTCCTGCGGTCCGCTTGCAGTCCGCGGCCGCGGCTCCTAGGATAGACCGACCGTCGGTCTGTTAATCGACCCAGCCGAGTCAGGGCGCCGCCGACGGCCGGTCGGGGCCGTTCCCCGGGGCGACGCGGATCCAGGAGGACACCCGACACCGTGCCCCGCACCCTCGACCCCGCCGCACACGCGCTGCGGCGTGACGCGTTCGTCGACGGGGCCCAGCGGCTCATCGCGCGCGGCGGCTACGAGCGCCTCAGCATCGCCGAGCTCCTGGCCGAGCTGGGGACCTCGCGCGGCGCGTTCTACCACTACTTCGACTCCAAGGAAGCGCTCCTCGAGGCCGTCGTCGACCGGATGGCGGACGGCGCGGTCGCCGAGCTCGCGCAGGTCGCCGGCGACGCGACGATCCCAGCCGCGGAGAAGATCGAGTCGATGTTCGCAGCCCTCGCCCGCTTCAAGGGCGAGCGCAGCGAGCTGATCTTCGAGCTGATGGAGACCTGGAACTCGGATGCCAACGCGGTCGTCCGCGAGCACCTCCGGACCGAGGTCGTCGCGCGCCTCGAACCGCTCATCGCGCAGGTCGTGCGCGAAGGCGTCGAGCAGGGCGTGTTCGACGTCGCGTCGGCGGACGACACCGCGTCCGTCCTCGTCTCGCTGATCCAGGGAGCCAGCGAGCGAGCGGGACGCATGCTGCTGGCCGTTCGGACGGGCGTCGTGCGGCTCCCGGACGTCAAGCGTTTCTCCGCCACCTACGCCGAGGCCTTCCGCCGCGTCCTCGGCCTGGAGCGACCGATCACGCTCATGGACGACGAGACGCTCGAGTTCTGGTTCGGCTGACGCGGGGACCGGGACGAAGGCACGACCGCGAGGCGAGACAAGGGCGAAAGGGAGACTCAATGGCTGCCATCATCGAGACCGACAAGCTCACCAAGTGGTACGGCAAGAGCCGCGGGATCATCGACGTGGACCTTGCCGTGGACCAGGGCGAGGTGTTCGGCTTCCTGGGCCCCAACGGCGCAGGCAAGACGACGACGATCCGCTCCATGCTCGATCTCATCCGTCCCACGAGCGGTCACGCCCGTGTGTTCGGCATCGAGTCCTCCGCGGACCCCGTCGCGATCCACCGCCGCATCGGCTACATCCCCGGCGAGTTCGCCCTCTACGACCGCCTGACCGGCGCCCAGACCCTCGAGTACTTCGCCAACCTGCGCGGCGGCGTGGATCGCTCATACCAGGCGTCGCTCGTCGAACGCTTCGAGCTGGACACGCGTCGCCGCTTCCGGGAGTACTCCAAGGGCAACAAGCAGAAGGTCGGCGTCATCGCCGCGCTCCAGCACAGGCCCGAGCTCCTGGTCCTCGACGAGCCGACGTCCGGCCTGGACCCGCTGGTCCAGGCCACCTTCTTCGACACCCTGCGCGAGTGCGTCGCGAACGGCGCGACCGTCTTCCTGTCCAGCCACATCCTCTCGGAGGTCGAGAAGAGCTGCCAGCGGGTGGCGATCATCCGCGAGGGCCGGATCGTCAAGCTCGGCACCGTCGAGAGCCTGCGCGACCTCGCCCATCACCAGGTCGAGCTGCGGTTCGCGGGTCCCGTGCCGGCTGGCGCCTTCGAGAGTCTCCCGGGCGTGACCGATCTCGCCGTGGACGATCACGTCCTCAGGATGCGTGTCGCGGGTGCCATCACCCCGGTCGTCCGGGCGGCCGCCCAGTACGAGCTGCTCGATTTCGTCTCCCGCGAACCGAGCCTCGAGGAGACGTTCCTGGCCCAGTACGGGCGCGAGGTGGAGGTGACCGCGAATGGCCGTTAGCGCCGGGACGCCGGGCCGGATGGCCGCGGCGCCAGGCTTCGCACCGATCCCGCTCCGGCGCCGCCTCTACGGCTTCGGGAGCATCTATGGCAAGACGATCCGCGACTCGCGGCTGGCGTTCCTGGTCGCGGCCGGCCTCTTCGGCGGGCTCTCGCTGTACATGAGCGCGGCGATCCCCCAGGTCTTCCCGACGCCGCAGGCGCGCGTCGAGGTCGACAAGCTCGTCGCCAGCATGCCCGCCAGCATGGTCAATCTCTTCGGCAACGCGACGCTCATGGGTCCCAAGCTGGGCACGCTGGGCGGCTACATGAGCTGGAAGTACGGCGCCATGTTCAGCCTCGGGATGGCGCTCTGGTCGATCCTCGCCCTGTCGGGGACGCTCGCGGGCGAGGCGGCCCGCGGCAGCCTGGACTTCGTCGCGGTGGCGCCCTTCGGCAAGCGGCGCATCGCCCTCGAGAAGCTCGCCGCCCACCTGACGATGTTCTGGCTGGTCCTGGTCATCATCGCCGTGGCCATCTTCGCCAGCACCAACGCCTTCGGCGACGCGACGCTCGGCGATCGCGTCCCCCTCGACGGTGCCATCGGCTTCGCCGCCTGGGTCGGCCTGATCGGCATGTGCTTCGGGGGTCTTGCCTGGGCCCTCGCACCGATCCTTGGCCGCTCGGGTTCGGCCGGCATCGCGGCGGTCGTCATGATGGTCCTCTGGGTCGTCAGCGGCCTCGACGTCGGCGGCCCGCTCGTCTCGATCAGCCCCTTCCACTGGACGGCGGACCACGTGCCGCTCGTCGGCATCTTCGACTGGGGCAGCCTCGTCGCCGTCGCCGTCGTGGGCGTCATCCTCCTCGCTCTCGGCGTGGAGACGTTCGCCAGGCGCGATCTTGGGATCACCAGCGGCCTCGGCCTGCCGGCCCTTCCGAAGGACGTCCTCGGCGTCCGCGGGCCCCTCAGCCGGGCGTTCGGCGACCAGCTGCCGCGAGCTCTCTCCTGGGGAATCGGCATGGGCATCATGGGGGCGCTTCTCGGGTCGCTCGTCGGTGCCTTCGCCAACCAGGTCGGCTCCGATTCCAGCCTGAGCAGGGTCTTCGCCTCGATCTTCCCCGGCTACGACTTCTCGACCGCCGGCGGCTGGCTCCAGCTCTACGCGCAGATCCTCTACATCGCGATGGGCCTCGCCGCGGCGACCTTCGTGTCGAAGTGGGCCTCGGACGAGACCGACGGACGGCTCGAGGAGGTCCTCAGCGCGCCCGTCTCCCGCGTCCGATGGGTACTGGCGGGCGGCACGGCGGCGATCCTCGCGGTCGTGCTGATGACGGTGATGTTCGCCGTCGGCATCGCCCTCGGCGCGACGTCGGGCGGCGGAACGGCCGGCGACGCCCTGCTCGGGACGGCCTCGCTCGGCCTGTTCGCCGCCGCGGCCGTCGGGTTCGGGGTGGCGGTCGGCGGCCTCTGGCGAACCTCGATCGCGGCGGAGATCGCCGCTCTCGTCGTCATCGCCACGTATCTCGACGATCTGCTGGCGCCCGCGCTGAACCTGCCCGACTGGGTCCGTCAGCTGGCGCTGATCAGCCACTTCGGCCAGCCGATGATCGGGCGGTGGGATGCGGCCGGGGTGCTGGCCTCCGTGGTGATCGCCGTCGGCGGGATCGTCCTGGGCGCGTGGGGGATGAGCCGGCGGGACGTGGCGCGCTGAAGGCGGCCCGGTTCAGGCTCCGACCGCGACGAGGACGGCGCCCGCGAGCACGCACAGCGCCCCGGCGACGCGCCGCCCGCCGTCGCCGCGACTGACGGCCTCGCCGAGGCGGAACGAGCCCCAGGCCGAGCCGAGGACGACGGCCGCCTCGCGCAGCGGCGCGATCACCGTCAGCGGCGCGACCACGTACGCGCCGAGGATGAGCATGTAGCCGGCGAGCGACAGCGTGCCGGCGAGCGTCGCGCGTCCCCACGGGGCCGGCGGCTCGATGGGTCGACCGCGGACGCTCTCGGTCCGGTCGACGAACCGGACCCACAGGACGAGCGTCACCGCGTTAACCGGGAACGCGATCGCCGCGAAGACCCATGGCTGGACGATCCGGACGCCGACGCTGTCGACGGCCGAGTACGAGGCGATCGCGACGCCGGTCAGGAGCGCATAGACGACCGCGCGGTCGACTGCGCGGTCGCCGGTGGGCGGCCCGGCATGGGCTCGACGCGGCACGAGGGCGCGCCACGGCCGCTGGATCACGAGGATGCCGATCGTCAGGGCGGCGACGCCGATCGCGCCGAGCGGTCCCAGGCGGTCGCCGAGGACGACGACACCCACCGACACGGCGAACAGCGGCGCGGTCCCGCGCGCGACGGGGTAGACGACGGACAGGTCGCCATGGCGGTACGCGGTGGAGAGAAGCACGAAATAGGCCGTCTCAGCACAGCCCGAGAGGACGCCCAGGAGGATCGCCTCGGAGGGAACGGGCGGCGCGCCGGTGGCGACGTATGCCGCGACCGCGAGCGGCAGCCCGACGATCACGCCACCGACCATCGCGCGCGCGGAGGTCCGCAGCGGATCGCCCGAGGTCTTGAGGATGACGTTCCAGGTGGCGTGGATGACCGCGGCCACCGCGACCATGGCGAGGACGATCGGGGGCACGGCGGTCTTCAGCTGTCAGCCCGGGCCGGCCAG
>DASVZT010000181.1:0-2492 GCA_036391495.1 Candidatus Limnocylindrales bacterium | reverse complement strand
GCGTGCGGACACGGACCTCGTCCTCGACGCCCGCCTGACCGGCGTTCGACCCGACGAGCTGGACGTCGACGTGGTCGAGGTCGAGGCGGCGCTCGCAGCGTCGTTCCTCAAGGTGCGCGTCCGCGATCGCTCGATCGCCGCGCTGCCCGAGGGGCCGCTGCCCTCCGAGGACACCATCGTCGGTGCGCTCGTCCGCGACCTCGAGGGCCGGATCGCGACACTCGAGACCGACGGCAGGGCCGACGACGCCGCCGAAGTCCGGGATGCGCTCCGGCTCGGCAGGCTCCTCCTCGCCGGGCACGAGGTGACGCTGTGAGGCTCACCCGGATCCGCGTCAGCGACGTTCGCCGGTACCGCGATCTCGACCTGTCGCTCGCCCCGGGGTTGACGATCGTCCGCGGCCCGAACGAGGCCGGCAAGTCGACGATCCAGCGCATCGTCGAGCTCGCGCTCACGCGCAAGGTCACGACGACCGGCGCGGAGATCGAGGGGCTCCGGCCGTGGGACGCCGACGAGGCGAGCCGGCCGGTCATCGCGCTCGAGTTCGTCGACGAAGATCTCGAGGGCACGACGCGCGGGACGCTCGAGAAAGCCTTCCGCGGCCCGAGAGGGACCGTGTCGCTCATCCTCGACGGCGAGACGATCACGGATCCAGCGGCCGCCGACGAACGGCTCGCGCGGATGACCGGTGTCCCGACCGAGGCCTTCTTCCGGTCGACCGCGTCGGTCCGACATCACGAGGTCTCCGAGCTGGCACGCGATGAGGCGGCGCTCCGCGACCGTCTCCAGGCGTCGATCAGCGGCGGCGACCGCGGCACGTCCGCGGCGAAGAAGCGACTCGAGCGCGCGATCCGCGACCTGGTCGCGAAGGGCGACAAGAACCCGGGCCGCGTCAAGACGGCAGAGAACCAGGTCGAGGCGCTGCGGCTGGCGGTCGAGAGCGGCGAGAGCCGCCTCGCCCAGCTCGAGCGCGATCGCGAGACCCTTTCGCTCGCCCGGGAGCGTCGCTCGACTGCCGAGACCGCCCTAGCCGAGCGCCGCTCCCTCCTCGAGAAGGCGCGGCAGGCGGAGCGGCTGCAGACCGAGCGCGCCACGGCCAGCGAACGCTACGGGCGCTATCGCGAGGCGGTCCGGCTCCACGAGGAGCTCGTGACGCTCCATGGCTCGCATCCCTCGGCGACCGCGCTGCCGATCCTGCGCCAGGCCGTCGACCGCCTGCGTGCGCTCGCCGAGAAGATCGCCACCCTCCGCGCGGCCCTCGAGGGCGAGGTCGAAGTCAGCTTCGAGGCCCCGCCGGAGCCGACCTGGCGCCCGATCTCGCGGCTCGCCATCGGGCTCGTCGTCGTCGGCATCGGGCTCGCGGTGGCGGGATTCGGCGGCCGCCTCCTCGGCCTCGTCGGCGCCATCGGTGAGAACGTCACCTACGTCGGCGCCGCGCTCGCGGCGGTCGGCCTGCTCCTCGCGGTCATCGCGCGGCGGATCACCCGGAGCGCCCGCCTCGACCAGCAGATGCGCGACGACGAGATCGATCGGCGCCTCCGCGGGCGCTCGCAGCTCAAGCTGGACCTCCAGGAGGCCGAGCGCGAAGAGGCGGAAAAGCTCGCGTCGCTCGGCTACGAGGGCCTGGCCGATGCCGAGGCGGCGCTCGAGGCCGAGAGCAGGCACGTCGCCGAGATCGAGCGGATCACCGCGACGCTCGCGGGCCTCGTCGGGAACGAGCCGCCCGAGACGCTGCCGGCGCACCGCGATGCGGCCGCCCTCGACGTCGAGCGGATGACCAGCGCCATCGACGCGCTCGGGCCGATCGCGAAGGAGCCGCGTGCCAGGGAGCGCCTCGAGGTCGAGGTCCACGACCAGGAGGGTGCGCTCGAGCGGGCTCGCGACGACGAGGCGAACGCGCGAGCCCGTCTCGAGGCGAACACGGTCGACGCGGAGCAGGTTGCCGGCGAATCCGAGCGGCTCGCCGCCTGGACTGAGCAGCTCGCCGCGCTGCAGCGCCAGGTCCGGGTCCTGCAGATGACGCTCGAGGCCATCGGCGCCGCCGAGGTCGCCACGATGCGCACCGCGACGCGCTACCTCGAGAAGCGGATGGTCGGCGATCTCGAGAAGGTGACGAATGGTCGCTATCGCCGCGTGCGGGTCGACGACAAGACGTTCGACATCGAGGTCTGGGCGCCCGAGCGCGCCGACTGGGTCGACGCCCGGCAGCTCAGCCAGGGCACGCTCGACCTCGTCTATCTGATCGCCCGGCTGGGCCTCGTCCGCCTCGTCACGGGCGACCGCCGTCCGCCGCTCATCTTCGACGACCCGTTCGTCACCTTCGACGACGAGCGGGCGATGCGCACGATGGGTCTCCTGCGCGCGATCAGCGGCGACTTCCAGGTGATCTACCTGACGGCCTCCACGCGGTTCGACGGGATCGCGGATGCCGTCGTCGAGCTTCCGGCCCCGACGGCCGTCGACCAGCCCGAGCAGTCGACACTCCCGGGCGA
>DASVZT010000180.1:0-8060 GCA_036391495.1 Candidatus Limnocylindrales bacterium | reverse complement strand
TGTCAGAACTGCGCCAATACCGCCTTTGGCCAGAGGGATGGGCGCCTCTCCTGGCCGCTGGCGTGGTCGGCGCGGAATGCGTCCTCGTGGGGACCCTAATCCTAGCACCAGCGGGTGGGCTGACGCTGGCAGGCATTGTCTGTCGACGCCGGTCCAAAACTGAGCACTTTCCGCCGGTCGAAACCTGAGCACCCCTGAGAGGTTCGACTGGCACCCTCGACGCAGGACGGAACCCGTGCCGAGGAGGAAGGAGTGCACCAGGTGGAGGACTGGGCCGAGGTCCATCGGCTCTTCGAGCGAGAGGGCCTGCCGAAGGCCGCGATCGCCCGGCGGCTCGGGATGAGCCGCAACACGGTGGAGCGGCTGCTCTCGCTCGCGGAGGCGCCGCGGTACGTCCGGGCGCCCGCGGGCAGCCAGCTCGACGCATTCGCCCCGCGGATCGCCGAGCTGCTCGCCCAGGACCCGACGGCACGGGCGACCGTCATCCGCGAGCGCCTGCGTGCCGACGGGTACCGGGGCGGGATCACGATCCTCAAGGAGCACCTCGCGACGGTGCGGCCCGCGTTCCTCGCCGCCCGGCGGGTGTACGGGCGGACCGCGTACCGCCCGGGCGAGATCGGCCAGGTCGACTGGTGGCACACCGGCGCCCAGGTCCCGGTCGGACGGGGCCGGACGCGCGAGGCGTTCGGCCTCGTGACGACGCTCCCGTTCAGCGACGCCCACGCGATCGCCTTCAGCTTCGGCATGACCCTCGCCGACGTGCGGGCGGGTCTCCTCGCCTGCCTCGTCCGCCTCGGCGGGGTCCCCGAGGTCCTCGTCTTCGACAACGACACCTCCGTCGTCGCGTCCGGAACCGGGTCGCGCGCCCGGCTCCATCCCGAGCTCGCGGGGCTGCTGGGCTCGCTCCGGGCACGTCCGCTCGTCCTGCGCCCGGCCGATCCCGAGGCGAAGGGTGCGGTCGAGCGGACGGTGGGATACGCCGAGACGAGCTTCCTGCCGCTCCGCGAGTTCGCCTCCCTGGAGGACCTTCAGGGCCAGCACGATGCCTGGGCCGCCGAGGTCGCCTGGGCCCGCCACGTCCGCCGCCTGGGCGGGACGGTCGCCGAGCGGGCGGCCGCCGAGCGCGACCACCTCTTCGCGCTGCCGGACCCGCTCCCGGACATCGAGCTCCACGCCGAGGCCCGGGCGGGCCGGGACGCCTTCGTCCGGGTCCGCGACGTCGACTACTCGGTCCCGCCGGCGTATGCCGGCCGCCGGATCGGGATCCACGTCTCGCCCGAGACGGTGAGGCTCACCTGCGAGGGCGTCGAGATCGCCCGCCACGCGCGCAGCTTCGTCCCGGCCGACGTCGTGTCCGATCCGGCCCACGAGCGGGCGTACCGGGCCGCACGCGACGCCCGCCGTCGGCTCCGGGCGGGCGACGCGGAGCTCCCGGCGGTCGACCTCGCCCGGTACGACGCGCTCTGGGGGATCGGGGCATGAGCGCGACCGCGTCGGAGCTCGCGTACCTCGCCCGGGCGCTCAAGGCGCCCCGGATCCCGGCCGTGTCGGCTCGCCTCGCGGAACGGGCGCGAGACGAGGGCTGGACCCATGAGGCGTACCTCGCGGCGGTCCTCGCCGAGGAGGTCGCGGCGCGCGACGGCCATGGCGGTGCGGCGCGGGTGAAGGCCGCCCGGTTCCCGGCGGTCAAGACGCTCGACGACTTCGACTTCACCGTCCAGACGAGCGTCAGCCGCCAGACGATCGCCCATCTCGCCCAGCTCGACTTCCTCGCCGAGGCGCAGAACGTCGTCTTCCTCGGACCCCCGGGAACCGGGAAGACGCACCTCTCGATCGCCCTCGCGGTCCAGGCCGCGCGTCGCGGCCACCGGGTCGCCTTCGCGACCGCCCACTCCTGGGTGAACTGCCTGGGCGCGGCCAAGCGGGCGGGCCGGCTCGACGAGGAGCTCGAACGCCTCGGGCGGATCCCACTCCTCATCGTCGACGAGGTCGGCTACATCCCGTTCGACCCGGAGGCGGCGTCGCTCTTCTTCGCCCTCGTCTCGTCGCGGTACGAGCGACGCTCGCTCATCGTCAGCTCGAACAAGACGTTCTCGGCCTGGGCGGAGATCTTCGGTGACCCGGTCGCGGTCGCCGCGATGGTCGACCGGCTCGTCCACCACGCCGAGGTGATCGTCCTCAAGGGCGACTCGTACCGCCTGCGGGGCAAGCGGGAGGAGGTGCTCACCGGTCCGAAGGAGCGCTGACGTGCTCAGGTTTCGCCCGGCGATTCCTGCTCAGGTTTCGGGCGGCGTTGACAGACCTGCAGGGCGATCACGAGGAGCCGCCGACGTTCGTCACCTGCGCCAAGGCGGTCGAGCAGCTCGACACCTTCCTCGAGCGGGCCGGGATGCCGGCGGCCGCACCGGGTGGCCGACCTCCGGCGCGGGTCGAGGACGTCGACCTCGACCGCGGCTGAAGGCCGCGCTGCTCCCAGCCGCGGCCGACCGACTCAGACCGGTCTCGAGGTCGTATCCGCCGGGCGAGTAGGTGGCCGGGTACTTCCTGTATCCACCACTCACCGTTCAGTTCTCCTGGTCAGCCCGGTGCTGGTGAAGGTTGTCACCTCGCGACGACCCGCAGGGTCTTCGAAGCCCAACACCAGTCGCTCTCCAAAGGCGTGCGCGAGTCGCTCCAGGGTCTCAAGGCTGGCCCCGGTGCGTCCCGTTCTCGACGCGACGGAGCGAGCCGCGACTGCTCGACTCGATACGCCGCGCTCGCCGCGGTAGATCGTGTAGCGGGTCACCCCGACGTTGTCGGAGGCGGCCGTCCAGGCGAGGTTGACCTGGTCGCTCCGAAGGGTATGCAACCTACCCGAGCAGTCGCTTGGCGATCGCGCCGACCAAGAGCAGGAAGAAGGAGGCCCATACGAGGACCGCCAGGAGGCTGCGAGACCCACTGACGCCTCCAAGAGTCCTTCCCATCCAAGGAAGGTAGCCGACGAACAGGAGTGCAACTCCGGCGATCATCACTGAACGGGCAGGGTCAGCCGGGACGATCGGCCCTTCGGGCGCAACAGCGAACAGCAGGGCGGTGGCTCCGAGCAAGAGTCCGAACCCTATCCCGAGGACGATCGTCCCGATGCCTCGCAATCGCTCGTCTGCTCCTAGGAGTCCAATGCCGTAGACGATCAGGAGGCCAGTGACGAAGGGCGTATCAAGGACGAGGAAGGCGACGATGGCCAGCCGCACAAGGTCGACTGAGCCAGGGGCTGGACGGTAACCGGCCACGGAGAGGCCGACGGCCGTCCCGAGAGAGACGAAGGTGCCCGCTGCGACCAGCGCGAGCAACCTGACAAACGGCCGGGACCTGAGCGAGGACTGCACTGGATCGATCCCTTGAGCGACTCGGCCTACTTGGCGTTGCTCCCATTCGGCCCTACGTCTCCACGCCGCAAGGACGAAGAACGGCAAACCGATCACGAGACCGAGCACGAACGCGCCGTCAACAAGAACCACGCCCGCATTCGCTGCCACTGCCCCGCTGATCGCGAACGCGGACGTCGCGATCAGCGTGGCACTCCAAATCTCGACGAAGCCCCCCACGCCGCGAATCGGGCCGTCCCCGCGGCGCGCGATGCGGCGTAGGACTCGAGGTGCTGCATTCCATTCGAGGAACGCACTGCCATCGAGCAGGTGGTCATGTCTAAGCCACGCGTAACCGTACAGAAGCAGTCCCAGAACGAGCCCGTACCAGGGTGCCGCCGCCTGTGTCGGTGTCACTTCCCGAGAGCTCCGAGTGTCGAGAGGCCCGAATCCGACAAGACAGACGGGGGTGAGGCAAACGTCTCTCCCGCGGACTGGGCGAGACCGAGCGCGACATTTCTAGGGATGTTTGCCACACCGGACCACAAGGCTGGTTGAAGTCCTGGGCGCCTGGCGGAGGTCGCGAACGACGAGTCGTCGGGCACGCTCAGCCGGTTCACGTACGCGCTCGACGCCGTGGGCGGGCGCTCTCGCCGTTCGACTCCGCATCCAAGCTCCTACGACCTCGACCTCGAGCTCGATCTCGCCCCGCCGTGCGCGGCTCCAGACCCCTCGTCCTGCGCAGCCAAGCGCGTCCACGCAATCGCCAATGTCTCCTGCGACTCTCGCCTGCGGTCTAGCGCTACTGCCGAGCGATCGCCATGGGCGACAGCGAGATGCGCAGTCATCGCACCCAGGAGAGCGGCGCGCGTATCCCTGACAGCAGTGTCCCGAATGGACGCAGCTCTGAGTTCGGCGATCAAGGTCTCAGCCTCTTCCGTCCATGCGCCGGTGGCGGTGGTAGCCCCCTCGCCGAGGGATGGGAACGACATCAAGTCGTTGAACTCCTCTTGATAGCAGCGTAGGAGGACCTCCTCCTGGTAGGGCGACGGCCCCCGAGGTCTGCCCCACAGGATCCTGTGCCAATGGGCTCTGTTCCAATACGCGACGCCGGCATCGACGAAGGTAGACGCCGGGATTGACGAGGTCTGTCGCTGACCGGATAGCGTCGCGACCGCACAGTGCACGAGTCGAGCCGCCAGGCGCCAGTCTCCTGGCGGGAACCACCGGGGATCCGTTTGTCCGTCGACTTTTGCGATCGCCGGCGGGCCGTCCGCAGACTGGAGCGAAACCCACACTCGACGGAGCATGTCGTCGGCCCGTTCTTCCGCGTGGGTGAGGGAGCCGATAACGAAGTCCGAGGGCCGGGCAATCGCGTACGCGCAGATCGCGATCAATAGCGCGGCGAGCAGGGGCCGCACGTTTGGAGGCGCCTGAGACGCCGCCGACATCAGCACAGTCCAGAGCGCGAGCGCAACGATGAACCGGCGGTTCCGACTTGAGGGAAACAGAAGGGCCGCGATCCAAGCCAGGGCGAGCACGGCCGGCAGGGTCAGGCTTGTCATGGATTGAGGCTCCGCCACTGATAACTCAGAGGCGATCGTGGCAGCGCAACCGAGACCCACTCCCGACATTCAAGATCGATCGATCGCTGCCGTCCATTCTCGTTCGATGGCGTCCCGAAGCTCTGCTTCTCGCCCGTATCCGTCGGGGGTACCCGGCTCCGGACGATGATCCTCGGGCAGCACCGCTGACTCCACGGTACGGATATAGGCACGGACCAAGACGATCGTGCTCCGCCAACGCGGGTTGTCCCTCGGGAGTCTGCCGAGAGCGGCCATGGCCTCATTGCAGGTCAAGACGGCTCGCCTGGCTGCATCCTCTCGGAATGGACCCTGGGCAGTTTCCCATCGCCGACCCGCGGCCACCACCTTCCCAAGGTGGTGGCGAAGCGTTCGATCAATGGTCGCATCCTCGAGAGAGTGACCGCCCAGAATCAGCGGATAACGCACGACAGTGAGAATGAACGCCCAGACAATCACGATCTTCACCACGGTCCGGAAGGGATCGGGCAACAGGACCCCGGTCGCGACGAACAGGAACGCAACCGCGGCGACACCGACCAGTGGACGAGGCCTGCGGTTCAGTGGTGACGACAGTGCCAGCCCGATCCCAGCCCCAACGACCAGAAGATCCGCGATCGCCACTTTGCTACGGCATCCTGCGCGCCGACTTGACTTGGACGGTCATCGGACGAGCATGGCCGAAACGAGGGCCACGACGATGCCGACGGAGATTGCGAGCGCGACCAGCATTCCGGTGCTGTACCAGCGCGGGGTTGACGCCCGGCCAGCAGGCCGGCGGAGAAGGAAGCCAGCGGCCACGCCCGCGGAGACCACGCCGAGCATGAGATCTGCTACAGCTCCGAGTCGGACCTCGAAGGCAGCTGCGATCGAGATCATCACCACGACGACGAGCGCAAACACCCCCAAGAGCCACCGTCCGTTGTCCCTGACTTCTGCGCGTCCGCCCCGCAGCGAGAGCGGCACGAGAACGGCCAGAGCGGTAATCGCAAGGGTGACTACCGCAGCGAACAAGTAGATCAAGGGATCACGACAGGCCCGCGGGAGTGGAGGACGGCGCTCCGCAGCGATTCGCTGTCAGTCACTTGCTGTCACTTGCGACGGGCCATCTCCACGGCCACCCAATCGTCACCGCTCCTGTTCTACCTCGCGGTCAGCAGCAAGTTCTTCCCACGCTCGGGACAACTGCGCCGCGGCAGATGCCTGCCGAGAGATAGCCTCAGAAGAGCGATCGCCTCGGGCAACAGCGACCGTCGCGGACATGGCTTCAGCGAGCGTGGCTTGAGCTCGGCGAGCCACATCATCGTGAAGCTCAAGCGATAGCAGCTCCGTGATGAGGTCGTCGGCTGTTCGCTCCCACTCATCGAGGTGAATGATTCGATTGGGTACGAGCCCAGCTGACGGTATGACGTCGTCGAAGTCGGCCTGATAGCAGCGGAGCAGCACGTCTTCGTCCCATGCCGATGGCGGCTTCGGTCGTCCCCACAGGACGCGCCGCCAGGCAACACTGCGCCAGACGCGAACCCCCGCCTCCAGGAATGCCGAGGGCGGAGTTGAACTTGGCCTCGATGACAAGCCGAGCCGCTCGATCGCGGATCGCCGAAGCAACCTGGTCGCCGACCTCCAGGTATCGTCGGGCATATTCGAGGGCTTGAGACCGACGGCGACCTCTTCGATACCGCGTCGAACCGATGATCCTGACAGCACTCGAAAGGCGTTACGGAGGGCGGAGTCCGCTTTTCGTTCTGCCGGGCTCATCGAGTCGATCCCGAGACCAGTCGGAGCCAATAACGCGTACGCAACGCCAAACAACAGCGCAGCCAAGGCTAACTGACCTTGGGCACCGGGAACCGCGCCTGTCGAGATGGCCAACAGCGACCACACTCCGAGCGCAACAAGGAACCGAAGGTTGCGGCTCGATGGGAGGGCGAGCGCGACGAGCCAAACGACGGCGACGATAACGATGAGGGCAAGGTTCGTCGCGTGCGGGCTCAACTGCAACCCGCCCTGCCGACTACAACCGGCTCGTCCCCATTGTTCCCGGCGATTTGGGCGCCGACAAGCGCGACGATTGCTGCCAGAACGGCGGCGGCCTTCTTCGAATCAAACGGCTTCCTAGGTCCCCCGACATCGTTCCCCGGTTGGTAATCGCCGGTGTAAGAGTTCTGACGCAGCAACGGCGCTTGCGGCAGCGGCTGAACGAATGTGAGCGGCGGCGCCACCTGCGTGCCTTGGTCGAGGACGGCTTGGGCGACTGCTCCGGCTGCAATGGAAGCGGCGGTCGCAACAACAAGACAGACCACAGTCGGTGTCCAATCGATTGGTCCAAGCGGTGACAGCAGCAACCCGCCGGCACAAACCTCGGCGCCGAACCGTCCGCTCGGGTCAATGGCGTTGAGCGGGCTGTCCCCGACATAGATATAGCTCCCGGTGTACGGGCGTGTTCGCGGGGGGCTGACTGGATCCACGCTCAGGAACCGCCCGATCGTCGGATCGTACTGGCGGGCGCGCAGGTGGAGGAGACCTGATGGCGCGTCGGTGTATTCGCCGGTGAAGCCGAAGGGATCGGCGGGCGCGCCGACGACGGCACCGGCCGAGCGGACCGCGCCATAGGGGGCGTACTCCGTCCAGGCGAGGGAGCTGCCGGCGGCGTTCGCGAGGTCGGTCACCGAGCCCAGGGCATCGGTGTGCTCATACGTCGGCACCGAGGATGGGCCGAGGAGCCCGATCCGGGAGACGCCGTAGGCCTCGCGCCGGATGAGCGCCCCGGTCCCGTCGCGCTCGAGCGCGACCGAGGGCAGGGCGAGCGCCCGGTCGACGAGGAAGTTCGTCGCCGCGGCGCCGGTCCCGGTGGCCGCCGAGAGGCGGATCCCGTCACCCGACCAGGTGTAGCTCTGGGTCGTCGCGCCGACCGTCGCCGCAACCATCCGGTCGGCGAGGTCATAGCCGTACGTGGTCGTGCCCGCGCTGAGCTCGTTGCCGTTCGCGTCATAGCGGTAGGCCATCGCGCCCGGTCCGGTGGACGACGCCAGCCGGTCGGCGGCGTCGTACGTGTAGCTCGTCGTTCCGAGATAGGTGACCTGGGTGAGACGGTTGCCGACCGGGTCGTACGTGAAGCTCGTCAGCGTGTCCG
>DASVZT010000179.1:0-1633 GCA_036391495.1 Candidatus Limnocylindrales bacterium | reverse complement strand
CCGTCACGACCGCCATCGCGCGCAGGTCCATCACCCCGATGACCAGGAGGATCGCCGTCAGCGGGGCGCAGCACTGGCAGCAGAGGAGCCCGAGCCGAAGGCCGTGGCGCCACGCCGTGCCGGCGTCGGGCGAGAGCATGCAGCCGCCGTCAGGCGCCCTCCGGCAGCACTCGAGCTGACGCGCCTTCCACGCGGTGAGCTGGAGTGCGCCGGCCAGCAGGACGATCACGCCGACCGCCACTGGAACGGCCCGCGCCAGCGCCGGCCGCTCCATCTCGACCTCCGCCAGCGCGACGCCCGCGGGAAAGGCGACCGCCCCGAACACCGTCCACACGAGGAAGTACCCCACGCCCACGAGCGCGGTGAGCAGCCCGAGCCGCTTCCCGCCCGCCTCGCCGATGGCCTCCCGGTAGCGCCGCAGCATCGGGACGAGCGACGGCAGCATCATCGCCATCATCATCACGACCCACATCCCGAGGAACGACGCGGCGGCGCCCGGCCAGGACTGGCCGGGCATCCGCATCCACGCCATCGACATGGTCCAGCCGCCGGGCATCGGCATCTCGCCCATGGCCGACATGGAGGCGCACCAGGCGATCGTCACCGCCGCGCTGGCGACGAAGACCAGCGCCGCGACGCCGAGGAAGGCCCGCTGCGAGGCCCGCGCGGAGGACATGGTCGTTCCCTCAGCGCGCGCCGTACTCGTCGTGGCGGCGCCACCAGACGTCGGTCTCGTTCCGCCCCCTGGGCGCGCGGTCGAGCCACTGGTACATGCCCCAGAGGCCGTCCACCCCGCGCGCGTAGGCGGAGTAGGTGTGGTAGACGACGCCGTCCTCGAGCGCGAACGCGCTCACGCCCGGGCGCTCGCGCGTGTACGTGGCCGGGTCGGTCCCGGTCATGGCCGCCATCTGGACGACGTCTCCCTCGACGCCGCTCGTCGGCCACGGCGGCTCGCGCCGGAAGTTGTACTCGATCCCCCCATCGCGCCGTTGCTGCGCCTCGGTGAACCCGACGCTGAAGTCGGCGTTGAAGTCGCTGCCGGACGAGGACGCCCAGGGGAACGTCCACCCCATCCGGCGCCTGTACGCCTGCAGCTTCGCGAGCGGCGCTCGCGAGATCGCCATGAGCGTCACGTCGTGGTTCGCGAGGTGGACGACGGAGCCGTCGAACCCGTCCGCGATCGCCGAGCAGGACGGGCACCCCGCCGTGTAGTCGGGCCCGAACATGAAGTGGTAGACGAGGAGCTGCGAGCGCCCCCGGAAGAGGTCCGCCAGCGAGGCGCTCCCCTCCTCGGTCTCGAACCGGTACGGCTTGTCGATCCGCACCCACGGCAGCTCCTGCCGTCGCCGCGCCAGCTCGTCGCTCTGCCGCGTCAAGGCCTTCTCCGCCTCGAGCAGCTCGAGCCTCGCCCTGAGCCACTCCTCACGCGTCCCGGTCATGTGCCTGGTCATGTCTCGTCTCCTTCCTTCGGTTTCCCTGCGCCATGCTGGTTTCAGCCCCACGTTCGTCTGCTGCTCGCCCGCAGACGCTCGCTCACGCCGCGGAGCGCGAGAGCATCGCTGCGGCCATCGCGGCCATCTGCCGCTCCGAGGTCTTCGGCGAGGCGCCGAACTGCCGCCCGAACTCGACCGCG
>DASVZT010000178.1:0-4753 GCA_036391495.1 Candidatus Limnocylindrales bacterium | reverse complement strand
CCAGACCGGCTCGTCGACCGCCAGCGTCCAGGTGCCGGGATCGGCCGAGGGTGGGCGGACGCGCGCACGGACGAGCTTGCCGCGATGCCGGATCCGGACATCGGCCACGAACGCCCCGTCGGCGTCGAGCGCCGGCGGCTCTCCGGCGATGAAGGTCATCGCGTCGAGCGCCAGCTCCCGCGTCTCGAGATCCTCGCGGCGCGCGATCGTGATCGTGTTCGTCGCCGCGTCGATCCGACTGACGTACCGTGGCTCTCCCAGCGCGACCCCGAGGCCCTGGCGCTGGCCCACGGTGTAGGCGGCGCTCCCGGCGTGCGTCCCGACCCGTCCGCCGCGCTCGTCGACGATCGGCCCAGGCGCCGGGATCCATCCGGCTCGTTCCTGCAGCGCGGTGCGGTAGTCGCCTCCGGGAACGAAGCAGATCTCCTGGCTCTCGGGCTTGGCGGCCGTCGCGAGCCCGAGCGAGCGCGCGATGGCCCGCACCTCCGGCTTGGTCAGCTCGCCGAGCGGGAAACGCGCGTCGCGCACCTGGTCCTGGCGCAGTCCGTACAGGAAGTAGGTCTGGTCCTTGTCCTCGTCGCGGGCCCGCAGCAGGACCACCCGCCCATCGGCCCCAACGGCGGTCCGCGCGTAATGGCCGGTGGCGACCGCGTCGCAGCCGTACGCGCGGCGCGCCCGACCGAGGAGCGCCCCGAACTTCACGTACGTGTTGCAGTCGATGCACGGGCTCGGCGTCTCGCCGCCCAGGTACGCGGCCAGGAACGGGCGCAGGACGCCCGCGTCGAACTCTCGCTCGAGATTCATCACGTAGAACGGGATCCCGAGCTGCCCGGCGACGCGGCGGGCGTCGTCGGCCGCGTCCATCGAGCAGCAGCTGCGACGGAACTCCGAGTAGGTATCGGCGACGTCGTGCAGCCGCATCCAGACGCCGACGACCTCGTGGCCTTGCTCATGCAGGAGCGCCGCGGCCACCGAGGAGTCGACGCCGCCCGACATGGCGACGAGGATGCGGCTCACCTGGCGACCGCGGTCGCCCTCGTCCCGCCGTGCGCCGCGGCGCCGAGTGCCGACGGATCCGGCGGCGTCTTGGCCGCCCGCAGGCGGTCGATCGTCCCGGGCAGCGCGGCGATCGCGGCGTCGACGTCGGCATCGGTCGTCGACCGGCCAAGGGACAGGCGGAGCGCGCCGCGCGCCTCCTCGTCCGGATAGCCGATGGCGGCGAGGACGTGCGAGACCTCGTCTGAGCCGCTCGTGCACGCCGATCCGACGGAGCAGGCGATGTCGTGGTCCAGGTCGAGGGCGAGGGCGACGCTCGTTCCGTCGACCCCGCGCATGACGACGGACAGACTGTTCGGCAGCCGCTCGACCGGGTGGCCCGAGAGCTCCACGCCGTCGATCGCGAGGACCGCGTTGCGCAGGCAATCGCGAAGCCCGGCCACACGCGGCACGACCGACGGGCGCTCGGCGCAGGCGAGGTCGAACGCGACGGACAGGCCGACGGCGCCCGCCACGTTCTCCGTCCCGGCGCGCCGATGGCGCTCCTGGCTCCCCCCGTGCTCCTGGGCAAGGAGGTGCGTCCCGGAGCGGACGAACAGGAGCCCGACCCCCTTCGGACCCTCGATCTTGTGGCCGGAGAGCGCGAGCAGGTCGACGTCGAGCGTGCGCAGGTCGATGTCGAGCCACGGAGCCGCCTGCACCGCGTCGGTGTGGAAGAGGACGCCGCGGTGTCGCCGGACGCGCTCGGAAAGCTCGGCCAGCGGCTGGACCGTGCCGACCTCGTTGTTGGCGTACATGATCGAGACGAGGATCGTCCTGTCGGTGATGGCGGCTTCGAGCTCGTCCGGATCGACACGCCCGTAGCGGTCGACCGGCAGCTCGACGATCTCGAACCCGAACTTCTCGAGGTATCGGAGCGTGTGTCCGACCGCGTGATGTTCGATCGCCGTCGTCACGATCCGGTGGCCGCGGGCCTTGCCCGCCCATGCCGCGCCCTTGAGGGCGAGATTGATCGCCTCGGTGCCGCCCGAAGTGAAGACGATCTCCTTCGGGGTGACGCCCAGCCGCGTCGCCACCCGCTCGCGTGCCTCGTCGAGCCCGGCGCGCGCCCGCTGGCCGAGGCGGTGCGCGGAGGAGGCGTTGCCGAACTCGGAGGTGAGGAACGGCATCATCGCGTCGAGCGCCTCGGGCCGCAGGGGTGTCGTCGAGGCGTTGTCGAGGTAGACCGTCATCGTCGGCCGATCGTACACCCGGGCCGCCTCCGGGCCCGGGGGCCGGCTCCGCTCGCCCGTCGGCCGGCTGTTCAGTGGGCCTCGAGTCGGCCGTTCAGTCGGTCGTCCGGTCGGCCGTTCAGTCGGTCGTCCGGTCGGACGCCCGCCGGAGCTCCTCGTCGCGTCCGCGCTCGCGGCGGCGGTCGTGCTGCGAGAGGAGCCTCTTGCGCAGGCGGATCGACCCCGGCGTCACCTCCACCAGCTCGTCGCCCGCGATGAACTCGATGGCGGACTCGAGCGTCAGCGGTCGCGGCGGCGTCAGGCGCAGCGCTTCGTCATGGGCGTGCGTACGGATGTTCGTGAGCTTCTTCTCCTTCGTCGCGTTGACGTCCATGTCGCCGGAGCGCGAATTCTCGCCGACGACCATCCCCTCGTAGACATCGACGCCCGATCCGACGAACAGCTCGGAGCGGTCCTGGAGGTTGAAGAGCGCGTACGCGTTGGACGTCCCGGGGCGATCGGCGACGAGGACGCCGTTGGTGCGGTGAGTGACCTCCCCCGCCCACGGACCGTAGCCCTCGCCGATCTGGTGGAGCAGCGCGGTGCCCCGCGTGTCGGTCAGGAGCTGGCCGCGATATCCGATGAGACCGCGGACGGGGATGATGAACTCCATCCGGACACGCCCGTCGGAATCGGTCGACATCTGCTCGAGCCGGGCTTTTCGGCCCGCCAGCGCCTGCTGGACCTCGCCGATGTAGTCCGGCGGGATGTCGACGGTGATCCGCTCGTACGGCTCCTCGAGCTGGCCGTCGACGGTGCGCAGGATGACCTCCGGCCGGCTGACGGTCAGCTCGTAGCCCTCACGGCGCATCTGCTCGATCAGGACGGCGAGCTGGAGCTCACCGCGGCCGCGGACCTCGTACGTGTCGCCCGCCTCGGTCGGATGGACCTCGATCGAGACGTTGCCGAGCACTTCACGGTCGAGGCGCGCCTTGATCTGGCGGCTCGTGACGTACCGACCGTCGCGGCCGGCGAGCGGTGACGTGTTGACGCCGAAGGTCATCCGCAGCGTCGGGGCATCGACGTCGAGCCGCGGCAGGGGTCGCGGATCGGCCGGGTCCGTCAGGGTGTCGCCGATCGTGACTTCGGGCAGGCCGGCGACCGAGACGATGTCGCCAGGTCCGGCCTCCTCGATGTCGACACGCTCGATGCCGTGGGCGGTCTGGAGTGACGTGACCGTGCCGCTGAGGGCGAGCGTGCGGCCGGGCTCGACCATCCCCGCCGTGTCGTCGGCGTCGTCGCGCAGAACGGCGATCCGCTGACCGACCCGGATCGACCCGTTCCACAGCCGTCCGACCGCCATCCGACCGACGTAGTCGTTGGCGGTGAGGTTCGTCACGAGCAGCTGCAGGGGGTGCCCGGGTTGGTACCGCGGGGCCGGCGTCACCTGGACCAGGGTGTCGAGCAGCGGCCGCAGGTCGGTCCCGGGCTTCTCGGCGACACGGCTGGCCGTGCCGGCCTTGGCGTTCGTGTAGAGGACCGGGAACTCGATCTGGCGCTCGTCGGCGCCGAGGTCGATGAACAGCTCGTAGACCGCATCGAGGACCTCGGCCGGGCGGGCGTCACCGCGATCGATCTTGTTGAGGGCGACGACGACCGGCAAGCGTCGCGCCATGGCCTTCTGGAGGACATAGCGCGTCTGCGGCAGTGGTCCTTCGGCGGCGTCGACCAGGAGCAGGACGGAGTCCACCATCAGGAGCGAGCGCTCGACCTCGCCACCGAAGTCGGCGTGGCCTGGCGTGTCGACGATGTTCAGGTGGATCCCGTCGTACTCGATCGTCGTCTGCTTGGCGAGGATCGTGATGCCCTTCTCGCGCTCGAGGTCCATCGAGTCCATCACCCGCTCGACGACCGCCTGGTTGGCGCGGAAGGCGCCGGTCTGGCGGAGCATGGCGTCGACGAGCGTCGTCTTCCCGTGGTCGACATGGGCGACGATGGCGAGATTCCGGAGGTCGGCGCGGACCCCGGCCGCCTCGGCGTTCCGCGGCTCTGCTGGCGCCGTGGCGTCGACGCCGGCGGAGGGCACGCGGCGGTGGGGCGGGATCGTCATGGGCCGGCGAATCCTCCCACATCCGTCGCGCCTGCGCCGCACATCCGCCCGCTCCTACGTCCGCTCCTCCGTCCGCTCCTCCGTCCGCTCCTCCGTCCGCTCCACGGCCCCTGATAGCATCAACGGCATGACGGTCAGGAATCAGGGTCAGCGGGTCGCCGCGGTCGCCGGCATTGCGCGCCGCCTCGTTGCGCGTCGCCTCACTGAGCGTCGCCGCGGGGGGCGTCGCCCGTTGCCTAATCTCGGCCAGGGCACCCCTTATGTGAGTCGACCGTTCTCCGATGGGCGCCGACAGGCCATGTCCGGCCGCCGAGATGCATCGGGAGCCCGTTGGACGACGAATCCCGCACCACAGAGAGGTCAGATCCACGAGACTCGCATCGGCCGACGAGTCGCAGGGTCTGGGTCGACCGGCGGCCGCGTCACCAGTCGCATA
>DASVZT010000177.1:0-7968 GCA_036391495.1 Candidatus Limnocylindrales bacterium | reverse complement strand
CCCCGACCCGGCAGCGCTCGAGCGGCGGCTGCGGTCGGCTCGCGACCGCATGGGCTGAGCGATGACGGCCGAGCGGGTCCTCGTCGTGCCACGGTCCTCCGTCATCGGCGGCGAGGGCTGGCGCGGCGTGGTCGCCGACGGGGTCGAGCGCGTCATGGCCGCCGTCGAGCACGAAGGCCGCTTCATCCCGCGGGCCGAGGCCGAGACCGACCCGTCGCTCAAGCAGGTCATCCCGTATCTCGTCCTGCGCGACAGCGGGTCATACTTCCTCATGCGTCGGACGACGGCGGGCGGCGACGCGCGGCTCCACGACCGCTGCTCGATCGGCATCGGCGGTCATCTCAACCCGGGCGACGGCGGCGTCGACGGCGGGCTCCGCCGCGAATGGGCCGAGGAGATCGAGGCCGACTTCGTCCCGGAGTTCCGGCCGGTCGGGTTGCTGAATGACGATACGAACGAGGTCGGGGCGGTCCACCTCGGGATCGTCTTCCTCGCCGACGCCGCCGGGCGGCCCGTCGCCGTCCGCGAGACCGACAAGCTCAGCGGCGACTTCGCGAGCGCCAGCGAGGTCGCGGCGGTGCATGATGATCTCGAGACGTGGAGCCTGCTCGTGTTCGAGCACCTGGAAGGCGCGCGGGAGATGGCGCGATGACCGCCTCGCCGGTCCGATGAAGGCGCGTTCCGCGGCGATGCGCGGCCGATCCGCTCGCAGCCGACCGCTCGGACGCGTCGTGCGGTTCGTGGCCGCCGCCTCGGTCGTCCTTGGCCTCCTCGGTCTCGCCCTGCCGTCGCTCACGACTCGGGCCGCATCGGGAGGCGGTTTCGTCTACCTGGTCCCGACGACCGGGATCGTCGACTCGGTCATGGCCGAGTACATCTCCGGTGCCATCGCGAAGGCCGCCCAGGACGGTGCGGCGGCCGTCGTCATCGAGCTCGACACGCCTGGCGGAGCCCTCGACGCGACGAGTCGCATCACGGGTGCGCTGCTCGGGGCGCCGATCCCGACGATCGTGTGGGTCGCGCCGGCCGGTGGGCGCGCCGCGAGCGCCGGCACGTTCATCACCCTCTCGGCCGCGGTCGCGCTGATGGCGCAGGGGACGAACATCGGCGCGGCCAGTCCGATCGACAGCAGCGGCCAGGACATCCCCGGCACGCTCGGCGTCAAGGTCAAGAACGACGCGATCGCCAACATGACCGCGATCGCCGAGGCTCGTCATCGGAACGTGTCGTGGGCCGTGTCGACGGTCGACAAGGCGGTCTCGAGCTCGGCCGCGGAGGCTGTCCGCGTCGGGGCCGTCGACGGGATCGCCGACTCGATGGCCGACGTCCTGCGCGTCGCCTCGGGTCGCACGGTCAGCGTGCTCGGCCGCGACGTCACGCTCGAGCTGCAGGGCGCCGAGGTCCGGACGATCGACATGAACCCGTTCCAGTCGTTCCTCCACGTCCTCTCCGATCCCAACGTCGCGTTCCTCCTGTTCACGGTCGGGACATGGGCGCTGATCTTCGAAGTGCTCACGCCGCATCTCTTCTCGGGGATCGTCGGCGCGATCTTCGTGCTCCTCGCGTTCATCGGCTTCGGCAGCCTGCCGCTCAACCTCGCCGGGATCCTGCTCCTGGGGTTCGGGCTCGCGCTCTTCGTGGCCGACGCGTTCGTGACGAGCCACGGCATCCTGACGGTCGGAGGAATCGTGTCGTTCGCGCTCGGGGCGTCCGCGCTCTACACGACGCCGGCGAACCCGGAGGGACCGGCGGTCGCGGTCGCGATCCCGCTCATCCTGTTCATGACGGGCCTCACGGCCGTGGCCATGGCATTCATCACCCTCATGGCGATCCGCACGCGTCGCCTGCGCGGCTCGCCGGGCCTCGTGGGCGAGGACACTCTGCCGACGGGCACGATCGGCCAGGTCCGGCGCCCCCTCGCGCCGCTCGGCTCGGTCTATGCTGGTGGGGAGGAGTGGACGGCGAGGTCCGCCGACGGACTGACGGTCGAACGGGACAGGCCCGTCCGGGTGGTCGCGAAGGATGGGCTGGTCGTCGTCGTCGAGCCCGTGGACGCGTCTGCGCCGACTCCCGACGAAGCGCGAATGACGTAGGAAGGGGAGGGACATGGGTATCGCACCGCTGCTGGTGAGCCTCGCCGCGGTCCTCGTCGTCGCGATCCTCGTCATGTACCTGTCTGTGCGTGTCGTCGCGCAGTACGAGCGGATGGTCGTGTTCCGCCTGGGGCGGACGAACGAGGGGCTCGTGCGCGATCCGGGACTGCGCTTCCTCATCCCGATCATCGACCGGCCGGTGAAGGTCGACCTGCGCGAGCAGTTCATCGAGATCCCGAGCCAGACGACGATCACGCGGGACAACGCGCCCATCAACGTCGACTTCCTCATCTACTGGCGGATCGTCGACCCCCTCAAGAGCGTCGTGAACGTCGTCTACTTCGCCGGCGCCCTCCAGGGCGTCGCGACGACGACGCTGCGCGCGGTCATCGGCGACATCCTCCTCGACGAGGTCCTGTCCAAGCGCGAGCAGATCAACGAGGTCCTGCGGGTCAAGCTCGACGAGGTCACCGAGCGCTGGGGCGGCAAGGTGACCACGGTCGAGATCCGCGAGATCGTCCCGCCGCGCGACGTCCAGGACGCGATGAACCGGCAGCTGAGCTCCGAACGGACGCGTCGCGCGGTCATCACCGAGTCGGAGGGCGCGCGGCAGGCCGCCATCAACGTCGCCGAGGGTCAGAAGCAGTCGGCCATCCTCCAGGCGGAAGGCGACCGGCAGGCCGCGATCCTGCGGGCCGAGGGGTTCAGCCAGGCACTCGAGCGCATCTACGGCGCGGCCCACGGGATCGACCAGAAGACGATGGCCCTCCAGTACCTCGAGGCTCTCAAGGCCATCGGTGCGAGCCCGTCGACGAAGTTCGTCCTGCCGGTCGAGCTGACACGCCTCCTCGAGCCGATGGCAGGGGCGATCCGCGGCGGGATGGCCGGCGAGTCCGGCCAGTCGGAGGCCCCGACCGCGAACCCCGAGGCCGCGCCCGGCTCCCGCCCGCCGGCATAGGCGGGAGCCCGCCTTCTCCCGGGGAATGTCGGCGACAGCGACACCCGGAGCACAGGCGCCGGTCGTAGGCGTCGGCCGAGCGGTCGTCGATCGGTCCGCTGAGCCCGCCGGTCCGGCGTGCCGAAGAGACCCCGAGGGCGCCGCGCGTGCCGGACCCCGGTCGCGTCGATGATCCGGCGCTGAGCATCGGCTGACGGCGGGGCAAGCGCCGTATGTGACGCTACGGCCGACATGAGTGGCAACAGGCGGACAGGACGGTCGCGCGACCCCTTGGTCCGACCCGCCGCACCCGCATGGAGCAGCGGCGAGTCTCGACGCTCTGGATGCCGGCCTCCGACCAGTCCGCCACCAGATTGCAACACGCCCGGCGCCACGGTTGAGGGGATGCCCGCCGACCCGCTTCCAGCATCGTGAGCGATCCATCGAAGCACGGGTCGGATCGCGACCGGAAGGGAGTGCCTGGGGTTGGCTCCGACGCGCGACGACCACCCGAAGCGCGACGCCCGGGCCGAGGGCGGGCGGCGTCCGGCGTCGTCGAGCGTGCGCCACGAGCGGCGGGAGCGCGTCCTCGCGCAGGGCCAGGCATCGGTCGTATCGAGCATCGCGGACGCCGTCGTCATCAAGGACGCCGACATCTTTCTTGTCTGCCGCCGTGACGGGTCCATCCCCGCGGGCATCCATCATGGCTATGGGCTCTACTACCGCGATTGCCGCTACCTCGACCGGTACGACCTCAGACTGGCCGACGCGACCGGGAGCGAGCTCGCCTCGAGCGACGCCGAGGGCTTCGCCGCGACCATCGAGCTCTCGAACCCCGACATCCGCACCTCGCGCCACGAGCTGATCGTCAAGGAGCACGTCGGCATCACCTGGCGCCGACTGCTCGACGGCGAGCGGCTGGCGCTCCATGACGCGCTCAGCTTCGAGAACTTCGGACGGACGCACGCGTCCTTCCCGTTCACCCTCACCTTCGACGCTCGCTTCGAGGACATCTTCGACATCCGTGGCCTGCTCGACGAGATCCCCGGCCACCGCCGGGATCCCCGCTGGGACGGCGACGCGCTCGTCTTCACCTACGACGGCAAGGACCGCATCGAGCGCACGCTGGCGATCGTCTTCTCGCCCGCGCCCGACAACCGTGTCGGGACCAGCGCCGTGTTCGACCTCTCGCTCGACCCGCATGAGCGCAAGGCGTTCTCGGTCACGCTGGCCCTCTCGGAGAAGCGCCACGGAACGGACGACCAGGCCGAGCAGACCGCCGACCAGGGGGCGGAGTCGGCGAAGAAGGCCGCCCGGTCCGACGAAGGCCCGGGCGATCGGACCGGTCGGGCTCACGCCGGTGGCGACGGGCGAGAGGAGGCCCTTCCCGGGGGCGGCGAGCGCGCGGAACGCCACCTGGCCGACGAGCCCCCGGACGTTGCCCGCACCGAGCGGCGGCTCGCGGCGGCCGCGAGGGAATGGATCGAGAGCCACACGCGCTTCTCGAGCGACAGCCTGCCGCTCGACACCGTCGTCGAGCGCTCGCTGCGCGACCTGCACCTGCTTCGCAGTGACGAGAACGGCGATCCGTACTACGCGGCCGGCCTGCCGTGGTTCGCCGCTCTCTTCGGGCGCGACAGCATCATCTCTGCGCTCCAGACGCTCGCCTTCGACCCCGCAGTCGCGGAGGGGACGCTTCGGGTCCTGGCGAGGCTGCAGGGCACGAAGGTCGACGACTGGCGCGACGAGCAGCCGGGCAAGATCCTCCACGAGCTCCGCGTCGGCGAGTTCGCGCACCTGGGCGAGATCCCGCATACGCCGTACTACGGCAGCATCGACTCGACGCCCCTCTTCCTCATCCTGCTCGCGCGCCATGCGGCGTGGACCGGTTCGCTCGACCTGTTCCGGGCGCTCCGCGACAACGTCGAGCGGGCACTGCGATGGATCGACGAGTACGGCGACAGCGACGGCGACGGCTTCGTCGACTACCAGGGCGCCTCGGGCGGGGGGCTCGTCAACCAGGGCTGGAAGGACTCGGGCGACTCGATCATGAATGCCGACGGGTCGCTCGCGACACCGCCGATCGCCCTCGTCGAGGTCCAGGGCTACGTCTACGCCGCCCGGTACGAGATCGCGGATCTCTTCGAGCGGGACGGCGACCCCGATCGTGCCGGGGCGCTTCGCGCCGCCGCCGACGCGCTCCAGGCCCGCTTCGACGATCGGTTCTGGGTCGACGAGCTCGGCACGTACGCCCTCGCGCTCGAGAAAGACGGCAGGCAGTGCGCTGTCGTCGCCTCGAACCCGGGCCAGGCGCTCTGGTCGGGCATCGTGCCGAAGGGACGTGCGCGCACGGTCGTCGAGCGCCTGCTCGCCGACGACATGCACGATGGCTGGGGAATCCGGACGCTCTCCTCGGACGCGCGGGATTACAACCCGATCGGTTACCACCTGGGCACCGTCTGGCCGCACGACAACTCTCTCATCGCCGCGGGGTTCCGCCGCTACGGCTTCGACGACGAGGCCCAGAGGATCGTCGACGGGATCGTCGCCGCGGCCATGGACTTCCCGGTCTACCGCTTGCCGGAGGTCTTCGCCGGCTTCGCGCGGAGACGGTTCGACCGCCCGGTCCGGTACCCCGTCGCCTGTCATCCGCAGGCCTGGGCGGCGGGCTCGGTCCCGTACCTCCTCCAGTCGAACCTCGGGATCCGCGCGGACGCGTTCAACGGCAGGCTCTACGTCGAGCGGCCGCGCATGCCCAGCTTCGTCGACCACATCGAGCTGCAGGGCATCCGCGTCGGGCGGGGCACGGTCGACCTGGCGTTCGATCGCGCCGGGGCGGGAGCGACGGTCAGCGCCGCCCGAGCGGATGGCGTGGAGGTCGTCACAGGGACGACCGTGGGGTCACGGGGTCATCCAGCCCTATAATCCGTCCGCCGGAGGCGGGGGCCCCGGTGGGCGGCGTCGATCCCGGTCCGCGGTGCCGTCCTCCGCGCCCGAACGATCGACCGGGCGGAGGCATCGATGCCCGGGAAGATCCTCGTCGCCGACGACGATGCGAGTGTCCAGCGCTCGCTGGCGTACACCCTCAGGCAGGAGGGCTACGAGGTCATCGCGGCGGGGGACGGCCCCGAAGCCCTTCGCCTCTGGGCGGCCGAAGGCCCGATCCTCCTCATCGTCGACGCCGGCCTCCCAAAGTCCGACGGGTATGCGGTCGCCGCGCGGATCCGCGCCGAGGAGGGTGACGGCGGCCACGTCCCGATCGTCCTCCTGACGTCCGATCGGGCCGTCGAGCAGAAGGTTCGCGCCCTGCGGGCCGGGGCGGACGACTACCTCGTCAAGCCCTTCCACCCGGCCGAGCTGCTCGCGCGGGTCAAGGGACTCCTGGCGAGATATGCACCGCGCGAGCTCGCGACGGCGCGGAAGGCGCCGGGGCGAGTCAGCGCCTTCTACGGGGCGAAGGGTGGCGCCGGGACGACGACGGTCGCCATCAACACCGCCATCGCGCTGCACCGGGAGCTCGGAAAGAGCGTCGCCCTGATCGACGGGGACCTCCAGTTCGGCGATCACCGCGTCTTCCTCGACCTCGGGCTCGATCGGAAGGGCCTCGTCGACGTCGTCTCCGCGCCGCACATCGACGAGGACCTCCTTCGGCGGGTCCTCGTGCGACATGACTCCGGGATCGAGCTGCTGCTGGCTCCGCCGTCGCCGGAGGCGGCCGAGCTCGTGCGGCCCGAGCACATGCCGGAGATCATCGAGATCCTGCGCGGGCTCTTCGACCACGTCGTCGTCGACATCGACCAGCGCCTCGACGAGACGAACCTGCGCATCCTCGACGCGGCGGACACCATCTATGTCGTCCTCACCGCCGACCTGTCGTGCCTCAAGAACGTGCGGCTGCTGCTCGAGACGATCGTCCATCTCGGCTATCCCGACGCCAAGGTCCAGCTCGTCCTCAACCGCTCGAACGCGTTCACCGGCATTGGAGTGAAGAACGCGGAGAGCGCGCTCCGGCGCGAGATCGCCCACCAGATCGTCAACGAGTACCGGGGCGCCATCTCCGCCCTCAACAGCGGCGAGCCGTTCATGGTCGCCCGGGCCGACAGCCCCCTGGCGCGATCCGTCCTCGACTTCGCCAGGGCCATGGAACGCGGGGTGGCGGCACCGAAGCGGATCGCCGCCCCCGCGAGCCCGGAGCCGGCGCGGAAGTAGAGCGGGGCGGGCGTCGGCGAGCGCGGGCGTCGACGAGGGCGAGGGCGGGGGCGGGCGTCGGCGAGGGCGGGCGCGGCGGGCCCGCATTCAGTGGGGCTGGACAAGTCCGTGGAGAGCCGCCGATAAGTCCGGGGTGAGAGGCGCGCCGTAGCCTCGGCGCATGCTCGCGAGCCTGCTCTCCGCCGCCCTCCTCGGTCTGACCGGCCGAGTCATCCGCGTCGAGGTCGACGTCGCCCCGGGACTGCCGGGCACGACGATCGTCGGCCTCGCCGACACGGCGCTCCTCGAAGCGCGGGAACGAGTCCGCGGGGCGATCCGCAACAGCGGGCTCGTCTTCCCGCCGCGCCGGATCACCGTCAATCTCGCGCCTGCGGACCTGCGCAAGGGCGGCGCGTCGCTCGACCTCGCGATCGCGCTGGGCGTCCTCGTCGGCTCGGAGCAGGTGAGGGCCGTCGCCGGCACCGCCCTGGTCGGAGAGCTGTCGCTCGGCGGCGAGGTCCGCCTGCCGCCGGGGCTCCTGCCGATGGTCGCCGCACTGCGCGGCCACGCGGTGTCGCGCGTCGTGGTCCCCGCGGCGGGGCTGCGCGAGGCCGCGCTCGTCGTCGGCGTCGAGGCTGTGGGGGTCGAGTCGCTGTCCGAGGCGGTCGAGGCCCTTCGCTCGAGCCGCTCGCGACGGTCGCGTCCGACGGCCCCGGCCCGGGCGGACCTGGCGGGCGGACGCGTGATCGT
>DASVZT010000176.1:0-12615 GCA_036391495.1 Candidatus Limnocylindrales bacterium | reverse complement strand
CGGCACCATGCCGTCTGTAAGAATTCTTGACATACCTGCCGTCCTAGCCCGAAAGTACTATTCAAAGTGCCCAACACAACCGGGGAAGCCGCACAAGGGGATGCCATGGTCCGCGAGTTTGCCTTTCTGACGCGCCGGCGCTATCGCGCCCTTGCGGTCCTGGCGTCGACGTTCCTCGTCTTCGCAAGCATCGGCGTCGTCGCGACGAACGCCGACTCGTTCAAGCCGTACGACATCGCGGGCGTCCCCGGCACCGGTACCCAATCGCCCGGGCACGTCGTCCTGAGCCTGAGCGTGCCGAGCACCTCCAATCAGCAACTCGGCTCGATCCAGGTCTCGGTTTCCGCAGGCTTCTCGATCAGCAACCTGTCGGCCAATGGAACAGCATTGAGCAGCACGCAGGCGACCTTCCAGGGTCTCAACGTACAGCCCGGCGGATCGCCCGCCACGATCGCTTTCGATGTGACGGCGCCGTGCGGTGGGCCAAACACGCTGATCTGGGGCTTCCAGGCCCAGCAAGCGAACCAATGGCAAAGCGGGAACACCGGGAACTACCTGACGCTCGAACTGGTCACCTTCACGGACCAAAACATCGTCGGTAACCCAGGTAAGGCACTTAAGCAGCAGGTCACCTCCAGCTACAACAACGCTGGATGCACGTACGACGTCTCCAACTGGCCGTCCTCGATCAATGGCGGCGCCAACAGCGAAACTCTCACGATCTCCAACGTGATGGGTGGCACCGGGTATCCAACAGCCCTGAGCGTGGGCGTTTCCGGGCCGTACACGATCACATCGGGCACGACGACCGCGAGTTCGATCAACTTCCCGCTCACCTTCACCAATGGCAGCGCGACCATCACCTTCACGCTCAACGCGCCGTGCTACGACCCATCCGGCGGCACGACATGGACGTTTACGGCAACCCCCAGCGCCTTCAGCCTGCGGGATCTGAATGGAGCGACACCGCCCTCGCCCATCTTCTCGACGCTGACACCCAACTGCCACCTCGCATTCATCGCCCCGACGGGCGGTGGACCCGCGGTCGCCGACGCAGAGGTCGTGGGTGGGCCGGACGGAGCCGCAGTCCAGACCCTCAGCGCGGGTTCTCCCGGTGCCGGCGCCGGCGTCAAGGTCGGCCTTTACGACGCGTCGAACAACCTGGTCACGGCGGGCTCGCAAAGCGTGACCGTCGACCTGAGTGGCGGGACCGGCCTGACCGGCACGTTGTCACGGGCCACGAGCAGCGGTATCGCGACGTTCGGAAACCTAGGCGACACCACGACGGGGATGTCTCTCCGTCTCGTTGCCCACGCAGCCGGCGCGACCGACGGCGTCTCGAACTCCTTCAACGTCCTTCCGGTCCTCAAGCCGTGCGACCCGTCGAAGAGCACCTGCACCGTCACCTGGCCGACCGGCAACGGCGGGGAGAACAGCAACATCACCGCCAACAACCCGCAGCCCGGCAACTACTTCGCGGGCGGGCCCAACCCGAATGGTCTGACCGTCTCGTGCGCGTTCTCGCCGTTCAGCTACGCCGACGCATACGATCCGAATGTGACCTGGTACTACTACGCGGGCCCGACCGGCGGGATCAAGACCGTCGTGCTGACGATCCCGAAGTCCCTGGTGCAGGCCACGACGAACAACGGGACCTCGTTCTACCAGATCTGCTATGCCTCCCCGGTGGAGTTCAACACTGGCCTCGTCACCGGCTTCGACGCCGTCAGCGGCGCGGAGAGCACCGGCGGCACGGGCGCCATGCCGATCCCGATGGCGGGCGGTCCCGCCGGTAACAACGCCACGTCGTTCTTCAGCGCGACGGACAACGGCGCGACCTGGTTCGTGGGGCTTCTCGCGCCTTGCTCGACCGGGAATGCCGCTCCGTGCCTCGTCTCGAAGGCAGGGACCGGCGGCAACAGGGTCCTGACCTTCAACACCCCCGCCAACGATCCCATCTACCGGTAGGACCACCCCGGCTTCGGCCACCGCAGCAACGACACCACGCACCGCCCCGGACACCGTCCGGGGCGGTGGCGCATACCGGACGCATCACCCGGGGGACCCGCGATTGCCCGACGGCGCCACCAGCCCCACACTCCAGCCATGACGGTCTGCGCAAGTTGCGGGGCGACCATCGACGCACGGTTCCGCGTCTGCGGCATGTGCGGGCAGCCCCTCGCGACCGGCGAGTCCGCGCCCGAGATCCGGCGCAAGATCACGATCGTCCAGTCGGACCTCAAGGGGTCGACCGCCCTCGGCGAGAAGCTCGACCCCGAATCACTGCGCGAAGTGCTGACGATGTACTTCGACGCGATGCGCGCCGTCTTCGACGCCCACGAGGGAACGATCGAGAAGATCATCGGGGACGCGATCATCGCTGTCTTCGGGCTGCCGCGAGCACGCGAGGACGACTCGCGGCGCGCCGTCGAGGCCGCATACGAGACGATCGGCGCTCTCGCCGAGCTGAACGATCGCCTCGAGGCCACCTGGGGAGTCCGCCTGACGACCCGCACGGGCGTCGCGACCGGCGAGGTCGTCGTGGGCGAGACCAGCGCCGGAGAGCGCGTCCTGACCGGCGACGCCGTCCTCATCGCCGGCAAGCTCGAGCAGTCCTGCCCACCCCTCGGCGTCCAGGTGTCGAGCTGGGTCGTCAAGGAGCTCGGCGACGACATCGATGTCGAGCGCCTGGATGACGTGCTCCCCAAGGGCTTCACCGACCCCGTGCCGGCCTACCAGCTCCTCGGCGTGCGCCACCACGACCCCTCCGGCGATGCCCCGGCGGAGGTGGCGAGCCAGGGCCGCCTCTGCCCGAACTGCGGCGAGGAGAACGAACCCGACTTCGCCTACTGCGGGACATGCGGCCGGAAGCTGGACGCCCAGCCCAAGGCGCAGGAGACGCGGCGGACGGTCACGGTCATCTTCTCCGATCTCAAGGCGACGACCGACGACGGCCTGCCTCTCTCGCCCGAGGATCTCCGGGACGTCATGGTCAACGCCTTCGACGCCTCGAAGTCCGTCCTCGAGCAGCATGGAGCGACCGTCGAGAAGTTCATCGGCGACGCGATCATGGCCGTCTTCGGCATCCCCGTGCGGCACGAGGACGACGCCCTCCGCGCGGTCCGCTCGGCACTCGACATGCGCGACGCCCTGGCCTCACTCGCCGAACGACTCCTCCAGGAGCGCTCGATCCGCCTCGACGTCGCGATCGGCGTCAACACCGGCGAGGTCGTCGCCGGTGACGCCAGCCTCGGACAGCGCCTCGTCAGCGGCGACATCGTCAACGTCGCGGCCCGACTCGAACAGGCGGCGCCGGTCCACCAGGTGCTCATCGGTGACCTGACGTACCGGCTCGTCCGCGACGCCGTGACCGTCGAGGCCGTCGCCCCGCTGACGCTCAAAGGCAAGGCGGAGCCCGTCCCCGCCTACCGCCTGACGAAGGTCGGCAGCGGCGAGGCCGTCGCGCGGCGACAGGACACCCCGATGGTCGGCCGCGAGACGGAGATGGCGCTGCTCGCCGGCGTCTACACCGCGGCGCGCGTGGCCCACGGCGGGCGGGCCATCACCGTCGTCGGGTCGGCCGGCGTCGGCAAGACGCGCCTCGTCCGGGAGTTCCTCGACCACGTCGCGTCCGAGGCGCGGATTCTGCGCGGCAAGTGCCTCCCGTACGGACAGGGCATCACGTTCTGGCCGATCGTCGAGCTCGTCCGTCGGGCGGCCGCGATCCAGGACGACGACACGCCCGACGAGGCGCGCGCGAAGATCGCGACCCTGCTCCCCGCCGGCCATGACGACGTCCTGGAGCGCGTCTTCTCCACCATCGGCCTCCTCGACACCCAGTTCCGCATCGACGAGCTCTTCTGGGGCGTGCGGCGGTTCCTCGAGCTCCTCGGCGCCGAACGCCCGGTCGTCGTCCTCTTCGACGACATCCACTGGGCAGAAGCGACGTTCCTCGACCTGATCCGCTACCTTCTCGACTCGGTCCAGGAGGCGGCCGTCACCGTCCTCTGCACGGCACGCAACGAGCTTCTCGAAAGCCACGCCGACTGGGGCGAGGGCGCGCACCAGGAGCGGATCGTCCTGGCGCCGCTGACCGACACGGACACGGGCCTCATCATCGAGAACCTACTCGGGCGCGCCGGGCTCGACGCCACCGTGCGATCCCGCGTCGTCGAGGCGGCCGAAGGCAACCCGCTCTTCGTCGAGCAGCTGCTGTCGATGCTCATCGACAACGGGACGCTGCGCTCGGAAGGCGACCATTGGGTCGCCGTCGGCGACCTGTCCAAGATCTCGATCCCCCCGACGGTCCACGCCCTGATCGCGGCTCGCCTCGATCAGCTTCCCGGCGACGAGCGTGCCGTCATGGAGCCGGCGTCGGTCATCGGGCTCTCGTTCGCCGAGGCGGCCGTCGAGGAGCTCAGCCCCGACGAGACGCGGCCGGTCGTCCCCGTCAAGCTGGTCGCACTCTCGACCAAGGAGATGATCAGGCTCGCGTCGCAGCCGGGCGACGACGAGCGGGTCTACCGCTTCCAGCACCTTCTCGTGCGCGACGCCGCGTACCAGGGGCTGCTCAAGCGCTCGCGGGCGATCTTCCACGAGCGGTTCGTGGAGTGGGCCGAGCGCGTCAACCGCGCCCGCGGCCGCGAGACCGAGTTCGAGGAGATCCTCGGCTACCACCTCGAGCAGGCATATCGCTACCGGCGCGAGCTGGGTCCGCTCGACGCCCACGGTGTCCAGATCGGAGAGCGGGCGTCCGACCGACTCGGGTCGGCCGGGCAGCGCGCCCTCGAGCGAGGCGACTTCCCGGCGGCCGCGAACCTCCTCCGGCGTGCCTCGGAGCTCCTCGGCGAGCTGCACGCCCGGCGGCCGCGGCTGCTCGTCGCGGCCGGTGAAGCGTTCATGGAGATCGGCGAGTTCGCCACTGCCGACGAGCTGCTCGTCTCGGCCTCGTCGCTGGCGACGATGATCGGCCTTGCCTCGCTGGCCACGACGGCGCAGCTCCTGCGCCTCCAGCTCCAGCTCCGCTCCGAGGCCTCGACCTCGGCCGACGAGGTGATGCAGAAGGCCATCGAGGCGATGGGCGATCTCGCCCTCCAGGACGACGCCTTCGGGCTCTCGCGGGCCTGGCGGCTCATGGAGATGCTGCACGGGACCGCGGGTCGCTACGGAGCCGCGGCGGACGCGAACGCGAAAGCGATCCTGCAGGCGCGCCGCGCGAAGGACCGGGTCCTCGAGATGCGGCTGTACGCCTCGTCCGCTCTCGGGATCCTCCTCGGCCCGACACCCGTCCCGGACGGGATCGCCCGCTGCGAGGATCTCCTGCGGCAGGTCGGGTCGGATCGCCGCGCCCAGGCCGTGACGCTCGCGAGCCTGTCGCACCTGCGCGGGATGGCCGGGGAGTTCGACCGTGCGCGCGACGACTACCGCCGCGGCCGGGCCATCCTCGAGGAGCTCGGCCTCAAGTTCGACGCGGCGATCATGTCGCTCGACTACGGCCTGGTCGAGCTGATGGCGAACGAACCGGGGCTGGCGGAGGTGGAGCTCCAGCGCGACTACGACGCGCTCGACGCGATGGGCGAGCGCAACTACATCTCCTCGACGGCGGGGCTGCTCGCCGAGGCACTCTGGCGCCAGGCGCGGTTCGAGGAAGCCGCCAGGTACGCGAGCTTCTGCAAGGAGGTCGCCTCGCCCGGCGACGTCTTCTCCCAGTACCTGTGGCGGGGCGTCGAGGCGAAGCTGACCGCTCGCGAGGGCTCGACCGATGACGCGATCGCGCTCGCGCAGACGGGCGTGACCGAGACCCAGGCCTCCGACGACATCGACACGCAGGGCAACGCGCTCATGTTCCTCGCCGAGACGCAGCTGATCGCCGGTCGCCTCGACGACGCGCGCCGCACGGCCGAACAGGCGCGCCGGGCATTCGAGACGAAGGGAGACGTCGTCTCGGCTGAACGAGCGACTTTGCTCGTCCCGACTTCGCCCATTCCGACCGCAGCCGACGTGGGGATCTCATCGGACATGGGGATCTCATCCGTCGAGGTCGCCGACGTTCACGTCTGACCGTCATGATCCGGGTCCGGACGAAGGCCGCCGGCGCGCGGCCGCCGTCGAGGACAGCGCGGCCGAGCCGATCCTTCTCCCTGCCGGCGCGCCCGATGCTGGCCACCGCATCCTCGTCGGAACCGCGTCCTGGACCGACCCGACCATGACCGCCGCCCGTGTCTTCTACCCGGCGGGAGCGAAGAATGCCGAGGATCGGCTCGCCTACTACGCCAGCCGCTTCCCCGTCGTCGAGGTCGACGCCACCTACTACGCACTGCCGGCGGCCCGGACCGCCGAACTCTGGCTCGAACGGACTCCGCCCGACTTCACGTTCGACATCAAGGCCCACGCGCTCATGACTGGCCAGCCGACCGAGACCCGGCGCCTTCCCAAGGCCATCCGCGAGGCCCTCCCGCCCGACGTCGCAGCCAAGGCGCGCGTCTACGCGAAGGACCTCCCGGACGACGTCCGTGACGAGGTCTGGCGGATGTTCCGCGAGGGTCTTGCCCCGCTGGCGGAGAGCGGGCAGCTCGGGGCGGTCTTCCTCCAGTACCCGCGCTGGGCGTTCACCTCGTCCGAGAACCGGGACGCGATCGTCGAGGCGGCCGAGCGTCTCGCCCCGCTCCGCGTGGCCGTCGAGCTGCGCAACGCGACGTGGTTCAACGAGAAGAACATCGAGCGGACGCTCCACTTCCTGGCCGACCACGATCTCCCGCTCGTCATGGTCGACGGGCCGCAGGGGTTCAAGTCGAGCGTCCCGCCCATCCTGGCGACGACATCGCCGGATCTCGCGGTGGTCCGCTTCCATGGCCGGCGGACCGACACGTGGGAGAAGCCCGAAGTCCCGACCGTCGAGCGCTTCCGCTACCTGTACGACCGCGAGGAGCTCGAGTCGTGGGTGCCGCGCATCCGGGCCGCGGCGGCCGAGGCACGCGAGACGCACGTCCTGATGAACAACTGCTACGCGAACTACGGCTCGACGAACGCGCGGGAGCTCGCGGCGCTCCTCCTCGAGCCGACGGGTTCGGAGGCGTGACGACGGCTTGGGCGGGGCCGGCGCGCGATGCGCGCCCGAGCTGGCGACGGCCACGGCCAGGGGCCACGGCCACGGCCAGGGACCACGGCCAGGGCCACGGCCAGCGCCACGGCGAGCACATGATCGGAGAGTGCGCCCTAATCGGCTCATCGCGGCGACAAGCCTCTCCCCGGACCATCTGATCGCCGGCGCCGTCCCTCACAGAGGGCCCAGCCAGCCAGCTTGCGGGCGGCAATGGTCGGATAGTCCACCACGGTAGCGGACAAGGGAGCCGGAGAGGCGACGTGGCGACGATGGCACCGAGCCTTGGCCGCCCGGAACGGGGCTTAGGGCGCATGACCCGACCACGGACCGCGGCTGGGATCGGCGCGGAGCCTCGGCGGCCGCGCTCGGCGGCGGCCGCGCGCGGCGGCGGCCGCGCGCGGAGCTCGCGCGGCAGACCGCGCGCAGACGAGACCCCTGGAGGAGTCCCCCAACGCTGCTCTCACTTTCCGCCTTCCGGCACTGCTCAGGACCACTCGGCGCCCCCAGGATGGCGCGGTGATCCACGAAGCCCCGCTCCCGTCCGCACCCGGTTTCCCCGACGTGCGCTTCGTCGCCCTCGCGCCGACTCGCGTCCTGGCGGTCGACGGGACTGGGATGCCCGAGCCGACCAGGCCCTCCCCGGCCGGCCCCGAGGCCGACTCCCAGCACGACCCCCAGGCCGACTTCCAAGCCGCCATCCGAACGCTCTATCCGATCGCATACACGATCCATTTCGCCTTGAAGCGACGCGGCGTCCATGCCCCTGTCAGTGCCATCGAGGCCCTCTGGGACATCGCTCCGGGCACCACGCCACTGGCGGTCACCTGGACGGCACTCATGTCGATGCCGCCGGAAGCGAGCGACGACGAGATCAGCGCCGCGATCGAGGACGTCTGGCGGAAGAAGGCGCCGCCGGCCATCGATCGCGTCGCGCTCGTCCGCTTCGACGAAGGGTTGTGTGCCGAGATCGTCCACGTCGGACCCTACGACGCCGAGACGCCGACGATCGAACGCCTCCACGCGGCCATCGCCGCGGCGGGCTGCACGATGCGCGGTCGCCATCACGAGATCTATGTGTCCGACCCGCGCCGAACGGCCGCTTCGACGTTGCGGACGATCATCCGACAGCCCGTCGACGACGCCGAGAGACCTCGCGCGCCTCCGCTCGCCTGGCACCCTCCCGATGGGCCGATCAGCCACCCGCCCGGCCAGCCGACAGCGCCGCTCGCCCGCGCTGGCGGCGCACAGGAGGGATCGACATGACAGACGAACGGACGCCGTTCCAGGATGGCGGGCGCCATCGCGACCCGGCCATGCCCGAGGACGACGCGAGCACCAGTCTCGGTCCGGCCGCGGCACTTGCGCGGTTGGGGACGTCGGCCGCCGAGACCATCCTCATCGGCGACATCCGGTGGGACGTCGAGGCCGGATCGCGGGCGGGCGCCCGCGTGATCGCCGTCCGCTGTGGCCGATCGAGCGACGCGCAGCTTGCCGGTGCAGTCGCGATCTACGACCCCGCAGACCTGCTCGCCCAGCTCGACTCCTCCCCGCTCGCGGGGCGAGCTGCGACGCCGCCCGCCGCGTAGACTCCGGCCAAGGGCGCGTCGCGCCCAGGGACGGAGGGCCGCGTGGCAGACGTTCACCGCTTCATCGGACTCGCCGGCATCGCCGTCGCCGCCGTCGCGCTCGCCTGGTCCGTCATCATCGTCGCGGCGCGGCGCGAGGCCGGGCGCCCGTACCTCGTCGGCCTCGCGGTCGTCGTCATCGTCGCAGTTGCCGCGGCCGTCGGCGGGCTCATCCTGCTCCTCACGGGGGCCGGGCCGGCCGACCCGCTTCACATCGTGTACGGGGCGATCGCCGTCTTGGCGATCCCGGCGGGCATCGCCGTCGCCGCAGGCCGTACCCCGCGCCGACAGTCGATCGTCCTTCTCGTCGCGGTCCTCGTCGAGCTCGGGGTGACCGTCCGGCTCCTCCAGACCGGCTGACTCCGCACCGCCCGATCGACTTCGTGATCCTCCTCCTCAAGCTCGTCCTGACGCCGCTGCTCGTCGGGGGGTCGGCGTACGCGGCCCGGCGCTGGGGCCCGGCGATCGGGGGATGGCTGATCGCGCTGCCGCTCACGTCGGGGCCGGTCCTGGCCTTCCTGTCGCTCGATCACGGGACCTCGTTCGCGGCGGCCGCCGGGGTCGGGTCGCTCAGCGGCCTGGCCGGGATCTCGATCTACTCGATCGCCTACGACCGGGTCGCCCGCCGGCTCGGACCCGGACCGTCGCTCGGCGTCGCCACCATGTCGTTCTTCGCCACCGGGCTCATCCTCCTGCCGATGCTCGGCGTGCCGGCCATGGTCGTCGCTGCCGTCGTCCTGGCGGCCATCACGCTTGCCGCACGACTCATCCCCCCGAGCGGGCTCGTCCATCCGCCGATCCCCTACCCCCGCTGGGACCTGCCGGCGCGGATGATCGTGGCGACAGGCCTCGTCCTCGGGATCACGACCTTCGCACCGCTCCTCGGGCCGCAGTGGAGCGGACTCCTCGCGACGTTTCCCGTCTACGTGTCGGTCCTGACGGCGTTCACGCACCACCACAACGGGCGGATCGCGGCCGCCGACGTCCTTGCCGGGACGCTTGCGGGCCTGTTCGGCACCGTGGCGTTCTACCTCGTCGTCATCGGGACCGTCGTCCAGCTCGGACCGCTCGCGGCTTTCGGCGGGGCACTCGTCGCCGCGCTCGCCATCGAGGCAGTCGCGCTGCGGCGGACGGTCCGCGCGGGGGTGGAGCCGGAGCCGGTGTAACGGCGCGGCACCGGCCCGCGCTCCTACAGGGGCGGAAGGGCCTGGGCACCCGTGATCAGACCCGCGAAGAGGTCCCCGCGCTCACCGACCCGGTCGGGCATGGAGCGGACGGTCCACCGGTCGGGGCGGAGGGAGCCGTCATCGAGCTCGTCCCACGCGATGGGGGCGGAGACCGGGCCGCCGGGACCCGGCCGCACGGCGTAGGGCGCGACAAGGGTCTTGATCGGGGAGTTCTGCGTGTAGTCGAGCCGCGCTCGGCCGCCGCGGGCCGACACCGACCATTCCCAGCTCACGAGTCCGGGTGCCGCCGCGCCAACGGCCCGCGACACGCCCTCGACCCAGGCCGACGTCTCCGCGTACGTGTACCGCGGCTCGACCGGGATCCAGACCTGGATCCCGCGCCTGCCGGTCACCTTCGGCCAGCCGCGGACGCCCAGGTGATCGAGCGCCGTCCGGTACAGGCGCGCGAGGGTCAGCGTCTCCTCCCATGTCGTCTTCGTCCCCGGATCGATGTCGATGAGCGCGTAGCTCGGATGCTCGAGGTCGTGGATCGTCGTCGTCCACGCGTGGATCTCGAACGCCGCTTGGTTGCCGAGCCAGCACAGTGCCGCGATCCCATCGGCGAGAAGGTGATCGTTCGGGTCGCGCCCGCTGCCGACGACGGGTTCCGTCCACCGCCGCAGCCAGCGCGGCGCTGTCTCGGGGATGTCCTTCTGCCAGAAACCCTTGCCGAAGGCGCCGTTCGGGTAGCGATGGAGGTTCAGCGGCCTGTCGGCGAGATACGGGAGCATGGCGGGCGCGATGCGGGCGAAGTAGGCGATCAGCTCGCGCTTGGTGACCGGACGATCCTCGCCGACGGCCCCCGCCTGCCAGGGCTCGGGCGCCGAGAACAGCTCCTTGTCGAGATTCGTCAGCTTGAGCGTCTCTCCGCCGACCTCCCAGGCGCCTTCGGTCCGAAGGGCGGCGAGCGCCTCGAGCTGGGCGGGCGTCACCGAGGCTGATGAGTCGACGCCGGGTTCGACCCGATCCTTCGACCGGCTCGCGCGCACCGGCGCGGCCCTCGTCTCCATCTCGGCCCTGGTTTCGAGCTCGGCCTCGGGCCTGGTCTCCATCTTGGTCTCCATCTCGGCCTCGGCCCTGGCCTCGAGCACGGACGTCTCCGCCGGTCGTTCGCGCACGACCGTCGACGGATCCCGATCGAGCTCGAGGCCTGTGAACGAGGGCTGGCGCAGCAAACCGTCGCGGGTCCACGACGCGAAGGCGACGCGAGCGACGAGCGTCGGCGCGACCCATCGGGCCTTGCGCAGGTCGCCCGTCCGGGGCGGGGGCGGGTCGAAGGCTGGCATGTCGCGGAGCGCGGCGTCGAGCCGCTCACGGAGCATCCGGCGCGCCCGATCGTCAAAGCCGCTGCCGACGCGGCCCGCATACCGGAGCCGCCCGTCGTCGTGGACGCCGACGAGCAGCGCGCCGAGCCTGGCCGCGTTCCCCTGCCCCTCGAGGTAGCCGCCGACGACGACCTCCTGCTCGAGTCGCGCCTTGATCTTGAGCCAGGCGGGACTGCGCCGACCGGGCTCGTACGGACTGCGCCGGAGCTTGGCGACGACGCCTTCGAGGCCACGCTCGGCCGCCGCGTCGTAGAAGTCCCGTCCGTCGCGGACGACGTGGTCGGCGTACCGGACACGGGGCTGGTCGCGGATGACCGTGCGCAGGAGGGTCTTGCGCGTCTCGAGGGGGACGGCCAGGAGCGACCGCCCGTCGAGGTAGAGCAGGTCGAACGCCTGGTAGACGAGCTGTGCCGCGCCGGTCGAACCCTCCGCTCCCGCCTTCGACGTCATGCCCGGCGTCTTCAGGCGCGTCTGCAGCAGCTCGAAGCTGGGCGCTCCGTCGGGCCCGATCGCGACGACCTCGCCGTCGACGACCGCCTCGTCGGCGGCGATCCACGTCGGCGGATCGAGGAGCCCCGGGAAGTAGGCCGCGGCGTCGTTGCCGTTGCGGGTGAACGTTCGGACCCTGCCGTGGTCGACGAGCGCCTCGACGCGGTAGCCGTCCCACTTGACCTCGAACAGCCAGTCGTCGTCCGAGAACGGGTCGCTCGCCAGCGTCGCCTTCATCGGCTCGATGAAGGATGGGAAGGGCCCAGCCCGCGCCGCCGAGAGGTCGAGCTCGGCGGTGGCCGCCGGAACGCCGCTCATCCACAGCGCGTCGCGCCTCGCCTTGACCTCGTCGTTCGTCCTGCCCGTCTTGACCGAGCGCGGATGATCCTCCGCGTCCCACCCCGGGACGGCGGATCCGTCGCGCTTCTTGATCAGGAGCCACTCGTCCTTGCCGTCGCCCTCGTCGTCGGCGCGACGCTTGCCACGGACGGAGCGCCCGGACGTGCGGACGATCGTGAAGCGGCCGCGCAGCTTCTCGCCGGCGAGGTCGAACTTGAGCTCCCCGTCGGCGATGGCCCGCCGCGGATCCTCGTCGGTCTCGGGCGACCAGCGCCCCCAGTCCCAGACGATCACGTCGCCGGCGCCATACTGGCGGGCCGGGATGACCCCCTCGAAGTCGAAGTACTCGACCGGGTGGTCCTCGACGTGGACCGCCATCCGGCGCACGCCGGGGTCGAGGGTCGGTCCCTTCGGGATCGCCCACGACACCAGGACGCCGCCGATCTCGAGGCGGAAATCGAAGTGGAGGCGGGTCGCGCGGTGACGCTGGACGACATAGCGACCGCCCG
>DASVZT010000175.1:0-4937 GCA_036391495.1 Candidatus Limnocylindrales bacterium | reverse complement strand
CCGTGCGCCGGACGGCGGGCCAGGGACCTGCCATGATCCGCACCTCGCGCGACGAGGCGGTGCCCGCGCTCGCGGAGCTCCTCCAGCGCAACGGGGTGCCGTGGAACGACGCGCTGGCGGTCGCCTTCGCGTCGCCCCGTGTCGGGACGGTCGAGGACGTCGTCGGCGCTCTCGCCCAGGTCGTCGATGCCGGCATCGACGAGGTCATGATCGACCTGCCGATGCCGCTCGATCGTGAGACGGTCGAGTCTCTCGCCGGTCCGGTCCGCGAGCGACTCGCGGCACTGGTCGCGTGACCGACGAAGCCAGAGCCGAGGTGATGCTGCATCGATGGTCGATCTGACGCCTGCTTCCATGCCGGCCGCGACACCCGTCCGGTTCGCCCGGTTCGGCGCCCAGAGCATGACGGCGCCGCTGCTCGACGTCCTCGTCAAGCGGCCGGGCCCCGCGTTCGGGGCCGCCTTCGACGACCCGGCCCACGGCTTCCTCCACCCGGTCGACCTGGCGCTGGCCCGCCGCGAGCACGACCGGTTCGTCGAGCTCCTCGCGTCGCTCGGCCCGCGCGTTCACGTGCTCGACGCGGAGACGGCCAGCCCCGACCTCGTCTACCAGTACGACCCGCTCCTGGTCACCGACCGCGGTGCGATCCCGCTGCGCTCGGGCAAGCCGAACCGCCGCGGCGAGGAGGCGGTCGTCGAAGCCTGGCTCGGTGCGCGCGGCGTCCCGACTCTCGGCCGGATCGAGGCTCCCGCCACGGTGGACGGGGGCGACGCTTTCTGGATCAGGCCGGACCTGCTCTGCGTCGGCCGCAGCCTGCGCACCAACGACGCCGGTGCTCGCCGGCTCGCCGGCATCGTCGGTGAGAGCGGCGGCGGCGCGACGCGGATCTTCGACGTCCCGTTCTGGCGAGGCGACGCGGAGCTCGTCCACCTGCTGAGCGTCATCTCGCCGATCGCGGACGACCTGGCGGTCGCGTTCCCGCCGCTCATGCCGGCGGGACTGTACGAGCTGACCCGTGACCTCGGCATCCGGCTCGTCCCTGTGACTGAGGAGGAGTACGGGACGCTCGGCTGCAACGTCCTCGCCGTCCAGCCGGGCGTGGCGGTCATCGCGTCCGGGAACCCCGTGACGGCTGCCGCGCTGGCCCAGGCCGGCTGCGAGGTGCACGAGTTCGAGGCCCGCGAGATCGGTGTCAACGGATCGGGCGGTCCGACATGCCTGACACGGCCGATCCTGCGCGACACGACAGCGTTGGAGTCGGAGCGATGACGGGCCCGGCGAGATTGACCGCACGGGAGGCGGCGGCGGTCGCGGCCATCTCGGAAGCCGACGTCCTCGCCGACCTGCGCGCCCTCGTGGCGACGCCGAGCGTCACCGGCAGCGAGGAGGTCGTCCAGGCGCTCATGCAGCGGCTGATGGCCGATGCGGGCCTCTCGGTCGAACGGCACGAGCACGATCCATCGGTCGTCGCCACCGATCCGGACTTCCCCGGCTACGAGATGCCGCGCGAACATCTCCCGACGGTGACCGGTGTGCTGCGCGGGAGTCGGGCGGGTCGGACGGCGATTCTCCTCGGGCACGTCGACGTCGTCCCGACGGGCGACCTTGCCCAGTGGGACGGCGACCCGTTCGAACCGCGCGTCGTCGACGGGCGGCTCGTCGGCCGGGGGGCGTGCGACATGAAGGGCGGCGTGGCGGCTGCACTGGCGGCGATCCGCGCTGTCGCCCGGGTTACGAACGGCGGTGCGGAACTCGCCGGAGAGGCTGTACTCGTCAGCGTCCCGTCCGAGGAGGACGGGGGAGCGGGAACGCTGGCGGCCATTCGCGACGGCTACGTCGGCGACGTGGCGATCATCCCTGAGCCCACCGAGCTGGAGGTCGTCACGGCGCACGCCGGTGCGATCACGTTCAGGCTGGCCGTCCCCGGCAAGAACGCCCACGCGTCGATGCGCCTCGAAGGCGTCTCGGCGCTCGAGAAGCTCGAGTACCTCCACGCCGCGCTGCGGGCCGACGAGGCGAGACGCTGCGCGGAGGAGACGCGCCCCGAGATGGTCGCGCTCGGCCTGCCGTACCCGACGATCATCGGCAAGGTGTCCGGCGGTGACTGGGCGTCGACCGTGCCGGACCTGGTGGTCGCCGAGGGTCGCTACGGCGTCCGGGCAGGCCAGACGGCCGCCGAGGCGGAGGTCGAGCTGCGGGCCTGCATCGCGGCGGCCAACGATGCCGACGGCTTCCTGCGCGAGCATCCCGCCACGGTCGAGATCACCGGGGCGCGCTTCTCGTCGGGCGAGATCCCGTCCGACCATCCGCTTGCCACGGGCTTGCTCGCCACGGTCGGGGACGTGACCGGCACGCCGACGCGGACGAGGGGTGCGCCATACGGGGCCGACATGCGCCTGCTCATCCGCCAGGGCGGGACGCCGACGGTGATGTACGGACCTGGCAACGTTGGCGTGGCGCACGCCCCGAACGAGTTCGTCCCGATCGGCGAGGTCGTCACCTGCGCCAGGGTCCTCGCCGTCTGGCTCCTCCGCGAGCTCGGCGCGAGCTGAGCGGGCGGGGCCGAGTCGAGGTCGACGCCATGAGCCCGATGCATCGCGAGGCCGACGGCAAGCGCGAGATCTTCCCGACCTGGGAGAGCCTGGTCGAGAAGAAGATCCGCGAGGCGATGGCGGCCGGCGACTTCGACGACCTGCCGTACCAAGGGGAGCACGTCCCGATCGACGACGACGGGAGCGAATGGGCGCTGGCCCACCACATCCTCAAGCAGGCCGGCGTCGCGCCAGGCTGGATCCTCGCTGACAAGGAGATCCGGTCGCTCCTCGATGAGCGCGATCGCCTCGTCGCTCGTGTGCGGGGCCGGCCCGCCGACGGTGCCGGTCCAGCGGGCGCTTCCGAGCGCGACCGGGCCGAGATGGCGCGGATCGTCGACCGCGTGAACGCTCTCGTCCTTCGTCTCGAGCACGATGCGCCGACGCCGCGCCAGCACCGCCCTCGTCTCGATCTCGAGAAGGAGCTCGCACTCCTGCAAGACGGCTAGCGCCTGGCCGGCGCGGCTGATCGCCCGTCGGAACAGCCGTCTCCGTCAGCTTCTGAAGAGCTCGTCCACGGCCGCCGCGAACACCTCGGTGTGGCGGTCGACGTCAGCCTTGGTCGTGGCGGGCGACATGAGCGCCATGTTGTGGAAGGGCGTCATGAGGACTCGGCGGTTCATGGTGTACAGGTGCAGGAAGCGCTCGAGCTCGTAGTCGGAATGGTCGTGCTGCTCCTTGCCGTTCCGCGGCGCCCCCGGCATGAAGTGGTACTCCGCGCGAGCGCCCAGGCGCGTCACGTGCCACGGAATGCCGCGTGAAGCGATGACGTCGGCGACGCCGCGCTCCCAGCGCTCCGCCAGCGGGATCATCCGCGAGAACGCCTCGTCGGTCATGACCTCGCCGAGCGTGGCGCGGATGGCGGCCAGCGAGAGGGCGTAGCCGGCCAGCGTCCCGCCGATACCGCCGACGTCCGAATCCTCGACGTCGATCATCTCCGAGATCCGGTCCGCGACAGCCTGCGTGAAACCGTACGTCCCGGCCGGGATGCCGCCGCCGATCGTCTTGCCGATGACGAGCATGTCCGGCTCGAGGCCGCGCGTGCCGGTCATCCCGCCCGGGCCGGCGCAGATCGTGTGCGTCTCGTCGATGAGAAGCAGCGTGCCGTGCCTGCGCGTGATCTCGCGGACACCCTCGAGGTAGCCCGGATCGGGCAGGACGATGCCGACGTTCGTCAGGGCGGGCTCGAACATGCAGACGGCGACGTCGCGATCGGCGAGCGCGCGATCGAGGGCCTCGAGGTCGTTGAACTCGACGACGCGGGTCGTCAGCGACGGATCGACGGCCGGTCCGATGTTCCCGCGGCGCGCCTGGACGCCGCCGTCGTCGCCGAGGACGGCGAACGCCTCGTCGACCGAGCCGTGATAGCAGAAGTCGTGGACGACGACCTTCTGGCGGCCAGTGATCAGCCGCCCAAGACGCAGCGAGAAGCGATTCGCGTCGGTCGCGGTCAGGGTGAACTGCCAGTAGGGGAGCCCGAAGCGGCGCTGCAGCTCCTCGCCGACCCAGATCGCGTCCTCGGTCGGGAGCATGTGCGTGATGCCGCGGCGCAGCTGGCGCTCGACGGCGGCCACTGTCGGCGCGGGTCCATGCCCGGCCATCGCGCCGGTGTCTCCGAGGCAGAAGTCGACGTAGTCGTGGCCGTCGACGCAGCGGAAGTGCGCCCCTGACGCCTCCTCGACGAACAGCGGGTAGGGACCGGCCCACTTGACCATCCAGTTCATCGGCACGCCGCCGAGGAGCGACCGCGAGGCGCGCTCGTGGAGATCCCGGGAGCGGGGATGGTCGGCCGTGAAGGTGGCCATCTCGCGCTCGGTCAGCCGGGCGAGCAGGGTCCTGTCGAGGCTGCGGTGAGTGACGGGCACGGGCGAGGCCTCACTGCGTCGTGGGTGGGACCCCGCAAGCCTATCGGGTCGGTCGTGCCGGCGGAAGGGTGACCGCCGGCCGACTGGAGCTGGTCAGGACAGCCGGCGGTGGTAGCCGCAGATCGGGCAGGTGGCGACCCCCGTGTGGGGATCGAGGACGAGGTGGGTGGTGCAGCCGTTCGTTCGGCAGTAGAGGGGGTCCGCCGTGACACGGCGGCGCATGCGGCGCATGGCGGCCGCACGCTGCGTGGTCGCGGCCATCCCGGCCGCGGATCGGGTGAGCATCGTTCTCCTGTTCGCCGTCCCGGACGCATCCGGCTCGACGGCCTCGTGTTCGCTCGACGGCGCGATGAGCCGGAGCGGGCGGTTGTCTGATGGTCGGGCGCTGCGCGGGAGCCGAGGTTGGGTCTGCTCTGACCTGCGCGCCGCCGATGACCTGTACCCGGGGATCATCGCCCGGGGAGCCCGGCGTGTCAAACGC
>DASVZT010000174.1:0-10557 GCA_036391495.1 Candidatus Limnocylindrales bacterium | reverse complement strand
CGTGGTGGCGAACTGGGGCGCCGGCGCCGAGCGCCGCGAGGCCTTCGGCCGCCGCTTCGGCAGCCGCCCGCTCGCGTCGATCGAGGCCGTCTGCGCCGACCCCGAGGTCGACCTCGTCGTCGTCTCGCTCCCGAACCACCTGCATCTCGAGGCCGTGCGCGCCGCAGTCGCCCAGGGCAAGGCCGTGGCCTGCACGAAGCCACTCGGGCGGAACGCCGGCGAGGCGGCCGAGATGCTCCGCGCGGTCCTCGACGCCGGCGTGTTCCACGCGTACCTCGAGAACGTCGTGTTCAACACCGACCTCATCCGGATGCGCGAGATGGTCGAGGCCGGGGCGATCGGCCGGCCGGTCACGTTCCGCGCCCGCGAGGGTCACAGCGGCCCCCACGCGGCGCACTTCTGGGATGCCGGGCTGGCCGGGGGCGGCGCCCTCCTCGACATGGCCTCGCACGGGACGGAGGCGGCCCGCTACCTGTTCGGCAAGGACGCCGTCCCGAGCGAAGTCGTCGCGTGGGCGGACACGCTCGTCCACCGCGACCGGACGAGCGGCGAGGACAACGCCGTGATGATCGTCCGCTTCGCCGACGGTCGCGCCGCGACGTGCGACGTGTCCTGGACCACGAAGGGGAGCCTCGAGGGTCGCTTCGAGCTGAACGGCGACCATGGGCGGCTGATCGAGGACATGGGCGCGGGTTCGCTGACCGGATTCATCGAGCGAGCCGCGGGCTACCTCGGCGAGAAGGCCGACGCCGAGACCGGGTGGGTCTTTCCTGTCCCCGACGAGGTCCGCGTCCACGGCCACGACCTCATGATGGCCGAGCTCGTGGAGGCGTTCGCTGGCGGGCGGCCACCGCGCGAGACGTTCGCCGACGGCTACGTCGTGAACGCCGTCCTCGACGCGGCGTACCGCTCCGTGCGCAGCAAGCGCTGGGAGACGGTCGAGCTCGATGCGGGGCTCCTCGCCCGCGCCGGAGCGGCCGCGCGGATCGCGGCATGAATTCGACCGTCCTTCCGCCCGCGCTGCGCTGGGCCGGCGAAGCCGAGGTGCTCCTCGACCGGTTCGTCGCCACGCAGGGCGATGCGCTCGAGCAGGCGAGCCGCTGGTGCGCGGACGCGATCTCGTCGGACGGGCTCGTCCATCTCTTCGGGACGGGGCACTCGCGCATCCCGGTCGAGGAGATGTTCCCCCGCTATGGCTCGTACCCGGGGTTCAACCCGATCGTCGAGCTGTCGATGACGTTCCACACCCAGGTCGTCGGCGCCAACGGCCAGCGCCAGGCCATGTTCATCGAGCGGACCCCGGGTCTCGCCGAGGTCATCCTGTCGAACTTCCACTTCGGGCCATCCGACGTGATGATCGTCTTCTCGGCCAGCGGCCTGACGGCCGTGCCGGTCGAGATGGCGCGGGGGGCGAAGGCGCGCGGCCTGCGCGTCGTCGCCGTCACGTCGGTCGCGCAGTCCATGTCGGCCGAGCCGGAGCCCGCGGCGGGCGCACGCCTCCTCGAGGTCGCGGACCTCGTCATCGATCTCTGCACGCCCGCGGCCGACGCCCTCTGCACCATCGACGGCCTCGCGACCCCGGTCGGACCGGGCTCGACGATCACCGCCGTCGCCGCCGTCAACTCCATCAAGGTCCGGACCGCCGAGCTTCTCGTCGAGCGCGGTGCGATGCCCCCGGTCATCACGCGCGCATCGGTCGTCGGCGCCGAGCGATCCCGGACCCTGTTCGACGAGGCCTATCGAGAGCATGCGCGACGGATCGCCCGTGCGATCGACCAGCGAGGAGGTGGGTGACGCGAGAGACGGACACACGACACCCGTGACGTTCAGCCGCCGGTCGCCCGGCTCGGGTCAGACCGCCGGCAGCTGGGAGGGATCCATTTGATGCTCCAGTCCAGGTCACTGCGCCGCATCGCCGCGATGGGCGCGATCACGATGCTCGTCGCGGCGTGCTCGGGCGCGGCAACGACCGCCCCGTCCGAGTCCGCCGCGGCCTCCGCGGCGCCGTCGAGCAGCGAGGCGGCCTCGTCCGCCCCGGCCGCCTCGACGGCGCAGAAGCAGTGGAAGATCGGCTACTCGAACGGCGGCGGCGTCGGCAACGGCTTCCGCGAGGAGCAGGTCTGCACCGCCAAGGCCGAGGCGCTCGCCTCCGGCCAGGTCTCCGAGCTCACGACGATCCACCGCAACACGGACGCCGCCGGCCAGCTGTCCGACATCCGCGACCTCATCGCCAAGGGCGTCGACGCGATCGTCTTCAACCCGAACGATCCGAGCGCGCTCAACCCGGCCCTGCAGGAAGCGCATGCCGCGGGGATCAAGACGATCTCCGTCGATGCCTACGTGACCGACCCGAACACGTACAACCTCTACAACAACCAGATCGAGTACGCCAAGATCGGTGCCAAGTGGCTGTTCGACAAGCTCGGCGGCAAGGGCACCGTCTACTACAGCCGCGGCCTGGCCGGCCACCCGGCCGACTCCGACCGCGACAAGGGCTTCAAGGAAGTCCTCAAGGACTACCCGAACATCAAGGTCGTCCCGTCGGCTGACGGCGTCTTCACGGGCTGGGATCCGGCCACGGCCACCCAGAACATGAACGACTTCATCGCCAGCGGCCAGTACGACAAGATCGACGGCATCTGGTCGTCGGGCATGGGCAAGCAGACGGTCGACGCGATCAAGGCCGCGAACAAGAAGTTCGTGCCGATCGTCGACGCCGACATCGGCGGCTTCGTCCAGCAGCTCCTCGATCCGACCAACTACCCGGGGCTCGAAGGCGCCGCGGTGACGAACACGGCCGCCGTGGGTGGCGCCGGCGTCTCCCTTGCCCTTAAGCTCCTCAGCGGCGCGCAGGTCCAGACGGATCCGTCCGCCACGCAGCCCAATACCGTCCTCCTCAAGCCGGTCCTCGTCGACAACACGACCGACCAGGGCAAGGCGGATCTCAAGGCCTGGCAGGTGCCCGGTCTCGATCCGCTCTGGCCGCTCGGGCTGAAGATCGAGGGCTGGACCGACTACACCCCGCAGCAGGCCGTCGCCTGCAAGGGTCCGGGCGGCCAGTAGACCGCCCGGTCACCGGGTCGATCGATCCGAGGACGCCGGCCTCGCCGGCGTCCTCGGCCAACCCACCATCGGAAGGACGGATGATCGCGACCGCGACGGACCTGCTCCTCGACGCGACCGGCGTCTCCAAGACGTACGGCGCCGTCGTCGCGCTCCACTCGGCGTCCCTTGCCGTTCGTCCGGGTGAGGTCCATGCGCTCATGGGCGCGAACGGAGCCGGCAAGAGCACGTTCGTGAAGATCCTGACCGGGGCCGTCCGTCCCGACGCCGGGCGGATCGCCGTGCGCGGCCGCGAGCGGACGGTCCATTCCCCGGCCCAGGCACGGCGCGGCGGGCTCGTCTCCGTCTACCAGGAGCCGGCCCTCATCCCCGACCTCGACATCCGCGCCAACCTGCGACTGACCCAGACCCCGGTCGAGCCCTTCCATCACTGGATGGCCGAGCTGGGGCTGCCCGACCTCGACCTCTCGGCGCTGACGCGGCGCGTGCCGCTGGCGTCGCTGCGGATCATCGATCTCGCGCGGGCGCTCGCGATCGAGCCCGACGTCCTCATGCTCGACGAGATGACGGCGGCACTCCCGGCGAACCTGACCGAGCGGGTGCTGGAGGTCGTCGGCCGCCAGCGCGGCGGCGACCGATCGGTGATCTTCATCTCCCACCGCATGATCGAGATCGCCTCCGTCTGCGACCGCGCGACGGTCCTGCGCGAGGGCGAGACGGTCGGCGTCGTCGACGTCACCGAGGGCTCCGAGGAGCGGATCGTCAAGCTGATGCTCGGCGAGATCGCCGGCGAGATGCCCAGCGCACGGCGCGAGGGTGCACGCCGCCAGGTCCCGGGCGTCCAGCCGGAACCGCGCGTGTCGGTGCGGGGCGTCTCGTCGGGCGTGAAGCTGCACGACGTCTCGTTCGACCTCTACCCGGGCGAGGTCCTCGGCGTCGTCGCGCTCGAGGGCCAGGGCCAGGACGAGCTCTTCGAGATCCTCGCCGGCTCCGACCGCCCCAGCGAGGGCGAGGTCGTCGTCGACGGCAGGTCGGTCTCGTTCCGCCATCCCGCGGACGCCATCCGGGCCGGTCTCGTCTATGTCCCGGCCGACCGCGCGGAGGCGCTGCTCATGCAACGCTCCGTCCGGGAGAACATCGCGATCCCGTTCACGACGCGGCTGCGCAGCTGGGGTCCGATCGATCTGGCGAAGGAGCGCGGGACGGTCGACGAGGCCGTGACGAAGCTGCAGATCGACGCGCGCGCCGGCGGGGAGGTCAGGCGGCTCTCCGGCGGCAACCAGCAGAAGGTGACGATCGCGCGCTGGGTCGCGGCGGGCGTCCACGCGATGCTCTGCTTCGACCCGACCCGCGGCATCGACATCCGCACGAAGGCCCAGATCTACGTCCTCCTGCGCGATCTCGCGGAGGCCGGCGCGGCCGTCCTGCTCTACACCTCCGAGCTCAAGGAGGTCCAGCTCGTCTGCGACCGGGCGATCGTCATCTTCGGCGGGCGCGTCGTGTCGGAGATCGACGCCGCGGATGCCGACGAGCCCTCCCTGCTGCGTGCCGCCTACAACCTGCGCTCGGACGCGATCCTGCCCGAGGAGACCGCCGCCGTCGCCGCCGAGGGCGTCGCCGCTCCCGTCGAGGAGGTCGGGCGATGAGCGCGGTCACCGCCCCGGTCGAGGCTCGCGCCACCGGCCGCGAGAACGTGCTGCTCGGCTGGACGCGTCGCAACGTCTGGACGGTCGGCCTCGTGGCCTTCCTCGTCGCTCTTCTCGTCTTCACGAAGCTCATCCAGCCGCGCTACGGCCCGATCCCGGTCCAGGGACTCGCCACCTCGGTCCTGCCGCTGGCGCTGGCCGCGGTCGCCCAGGCCGTCGTCGTCATCGCCGGCGGCATCGACCTCTCGATCGGCTCGATGATGGCGCTCACGAGCGTCATCGCGGCGACCGCGATGGACGGGCAGAGCGGCCAGTTCGGCGTCGCCGTCGTCCTCGGCGTCCTCGTCATCGGCCTCGTCCTGGGCGGCGTCAACGGCATCCTCGTCGTGGCGACGCGCGTGCCGGACATCGTGGTGACGCTGGCGATGGCGTTCGTCTGGGCCGGCTGCGCCCTCCTCGTCCGCTCCGCTCCCGGCGGCTCGGCGTCGGACTGGTTCAAGGAGCTGGCGGTCGGATCGATCGGCAACGAGTGGATACCGCGTGCCGCGGTCGCCCTCGCGATCATCGTCGGCGTCGTCTGGATCCCGCTCGTCCGCTCACGGATCGGCCTCTCCATCTACGCCATCGGCAGCAATCAGCTGGCGGCCTTCCGCAGCGGCGTGCCGGTCGGGCGGACGAAGTTCGTCGCCTACGTCCTGACCGGGCTGTTCTCGGCCCTCGGCGGCCTTGCCCTCACCGCGAGCACGGGCATCGGGACGCCGGTCGCCGGCCCGTACACCCTCATGAGCGTCGCGGCGGTCGTCCTGGGCGGCGTCAGTCTCGCCGGTGGCCGCGGCGGGGTCTTCGGCCCGATCGTCGCGGTGGTCATCCTGCAGCTCGTCCGGACCGACATGACGTTCCTCAACGTCAACACGAACCTGGCCGTCGTGGCGCAGGGCGTCATCCTCATCGGCGTCGTGATGGTCGGCTCGCTCATCCAGATGCGGAGGGCACGCGCATGAGCGCCGCGTCCCGGGCGGACCGCGCCCCGAACCCCTGGGCCAACGCGACGGTGTGGCGGAACCTGTTCCGCGACCGGCCGATCATCCCGCTGGCCGGCCTGCTCCTGGTGCTCGTCGCCATCATCCAGCTCGTCCAGCCGGGCATCGTCGGGCTGCCGTGGGCCGGGGTGATCCTGCGCGCCTCGGTGCCGCTCGCGATCCTCGCCGCCTGCCAGGTCCTGACGATGCTGACCGGCGGCATCGACCTCTCCGTCGGTGCCGTCGCCTCGATGGCCGGCTTCGTCACCGCGACGTTCGTCAACAGCCCGGGTGGCTGGGTCCTCGGCGTGGGCGTCGCGCTCGCGGCCGCGGCGCTGGCCGGCCTGGTCACCGGCGTCGGCGTGGGCGTCTTCCGCGTCCACCCGCTGATCATGACCCTCGGCATGAGCTTCGTCGTCCTCGGCCTGGCGAACGTCTGGCAGCTCCAGACCGTCCAGACCGGTGCCGGCGTGCCGCAGCAGCTGCGCTGGGTCGGCTCGGGGCAGTTCCTCGAGATCGTGCCGAACAGCCTCGTCGTCTTCGTGCCCCTGACGGTCGTCATCCTGCTGGCGTTACGGCGGACGGGCTACGGCCGGCTGCTCTACGCGATCGGCGACAACCCGGTCGCCGCCCGCCTGTCGGGTGCCCGCGCCTGGCAGGTCCTCGTGGTGCTGTACATCATCTCGGCGCTCCTGGCGGCGATCGCGGGCCTGATCGTCTCGGGCCTGTCGAACACCGCGAGCGTCTCGCTCGTCGACAGCTCCGTCCTGCCCTCGGTCGCCGCCGCGGTGATCGGCGGGACCTCGATCATGGGCGGCCGCGGCGGCTTCGGCGGCGCCATCGTCGGTGCCCTCATCCTCACCGTGCTGACGGCGCTGCTGACGGTCCTCGGCCTGCCCGAGCCCTCGCGGCAGATCCTGTTCGGCTCGATCATCGTCGCGGTCGCCGCGGCCTACGCCCGCGTCACCGGTGAGGGCTGAGCCGGCCAGGCGGCGGGACAGCCGAGGGGAGGGAACGGCGACGACACGGCACCTGGGACTGGACCTGGGCGGCACGAACGTCAAGTCCGTGGTCGTCGAACGGCTGGCGGACGACTGGGAGGTCGTCGTCCGCGAACAGGCGCGCACGCGGATCGCGCCCGACGCGACCGACGTCCCCGCGGGGGTGGTCGCACAGCTCGCGGGTATCGCCGCGGCCACGATCGCGGCCATCGGGCCCATCGCGAGCATCGGCATCGGCGTGCCGGGACTGTACGACCCGGCCACCGGCACGACCCGCTTCCTCGTCAACGTGCCCGGTCCGTGGCGCGGCTTCGCGGTCGCGGGACCGGTGACCGAGGCGACGGGCGTGCCCGCGTTCCTCATCAACGACGCGCGGGCCTTCGGACTCGCGGAGCTCCGGCTCGGGGCGGGCCGCGGCGCCTCGTCGATGGTCGGGCTGACGCTCGGGACGGGCGTGGGCGGCGTCCTCGCGATCGAGGGACGGATCCACCAGGGCCACGACGGCACCGCCGGGGAGATCGGTCACCAGACGATCGATCCCGACGGCCCGTGGTGCGGCTGCGGCAACCGCGGCTGCGTCGAGGCCTATGCCCGCGCCGACCAGATCGCGGCCGCGTGCGGGACGGCGACGGTCGAGGAGGCGGTCACGGCGGCCCGGGCCGGCGACGCGCGGGCGGTGCGCGGCCTGGCCGACGTCGGGCGCTACCTCGGGATCGGGATCGCCAACATGATCACGGTCGTCTCGCCCGATCGCGTCGTCCTCGGGGGCGGGGTCGCTGCGGCCGGCGAGCTGCTCTTCGCCGCGATCCGCGCCGAGATCGCGCGGCGCGTCACGACGACGTCGGTCGACGCGGTGCGCATCGTCCCGGCCGAGCTCGGGACGTGGGCGGGGGCGATCGGGGCGGCGGTGCACGGTGCCGAGCGGGCGGCCGAGGCCGCGGAGCGGCCGGCCGAGGCTGCCGAGCGGCCGGCCGAGGCTGCCGAGGGCGTCCGACCGTGACCGCCGTAGAGGATTCCTGGACGCCGCAGTACCGCCGCATCGAGCTGGAGCTCCGCGAGCGCCTGGCTGCCATGCGGCCCGGCGAGCGCCTGCCGTCCGACAGCGACCTCTGCCGCGAGTTCGGCGTCAGCAGGATGACCGCTCGGAACGCGATGCAGCGGCTCGCCGACGCGGGGCTCGTCCAGCGTATCCCGGGCCGCGGCTCCTTCGCGGCCGAGCGGCCGGCGCACAGGTCCGCGGACCGTCTCCTCGCCTTCTCCCAGGAGATGCGCCGGCATGGCCGTCACCCGAGCTCGCGGCTCATCGACCGCGAGGTCCGGGCGGCGAACGAGGTCGAGGCGGCCGCGCTGCGCGTACGGCCGCGAGACCCGGTCGTCGTCGTGCGACGCCTCCGGCTCGCCGACGGGGTCCCGATCGCCGTCGAGACGGCGACGCTGAACCGCTCCATGGCCGACGCGATCATGCATGCCGACCTCGAGACCGGCTCCCTCCACGAGGCCCTCGCGGGTGCCGGCGTCCACCTGCGACGGGGACAGGCGACGATCTCGGCCGAGGCCGCCGCCGCCGACGACGCTGCCCTCCTCGGTGTCGCCGTGGGTACGCCCCTCCTCGTCGAGCGTCGCGTGATCGTCGACTCGCACGGGCGTTCGGTCGAGCGCACGGAGTCGCGGTACCCGGGCGATCGCTATGCCCTCGACGTCCGGTTCGACGTCGACGAGGTGCCGTCGCTGCCGACCGACGAGGCGCCGTCGCTGCCGACCGACATGGCGGCCGAGGTGCCGGAGATGGCGGTCGGCTTGGCGGCCGCCGGCGTCGTGCGCGCATGACGGAGATCGTCTCCGGCCGCCTCGTCCTCGACGCGGCGGTGGTCCCGGGTCACGTCCATCTCGCCGATGGCCACATCGTCGCGGTCGAGCTCGATCCGGCCGCGCGCGGGCCGTACGTCGCCCCCGGCTTCGTCGACGTCCATGTTCACGGCTGGGGCGGCCATGACGCGATGGGCTCGACCGCCGACCTCGACGGGATGGCGCGCGCTCTCCTCCGCCACGGCGTGACGTCGTTCCTGCCGACCGCGGTCACGGCGGGCATCGACACGCTGCGAGCGTTCGCCGATCGGGTCCGCGCCTGGATGCCGAACGCCCCCGCGGACGGTTCGGACCCGCTCGGCTTCAACCTCGAGGGTCCGTTCATCTCTCCGCGCCGGAAGGGCGCCCAGAACCCCGCCTACATCGCCTCGCCGGCGGCCGTGTCGCGCGAGGCGCTCGAACCGCTGCTGGCCGGCCTGCGCGTGATGACCGTCGCCCCGGAGATCCCCGGCGCCCTCGAGCTCATCAGGTGGCTCGCCGCGCGCGACGTTGCGCCGTCGCTCGGTCATTCGGCCGCGACCGTCGAAGAGGCGCGGGCCGGGTATGCCGCCGGTGGACGGACGACGACGCACCTGTTCAACGCGATGTCCGGCGTCGACCACCATGCGCCCGGTCTCGCGGTGGCGGCGCTGACCGACGACGACGCCTACGCCGAGCTGATCGCCGACGGCCACCACGTCCTCCCCGCACTCTGGCCGATCGTCCTCCGGACCAAGCCCGCGGGTCGCGTGCTCCTCGTCAGCGACGCCCTGTCGATTGCCGGGATGGGGGAGGGCCGGACGACGGTCGGAGGGATGGACGTGCAGGTCGTCGGGGAGCGCGCCACTCTCGCCGGCAGCGACACGCTCGCCGGGAGCGTCATCGCCCTCGACTCCGCGGTCCGCAACCTCGTCCGCGCGGATGTCCCGCTCCACCTCGCCTGTGCCGCCGCGGGCGCCAACCCGCTCGCGCTCCTCGGAGTGGGCGATCGGGGCCGTATCGTGACGGGACAGCGCGCCGATCTCGTTGAGCTCGACGACGACCTCCGTGTCGTCGGCGTCCTTCGCGCCGGGGAACGCATCGCACTCGAGTAGGGCTGCCTGTCGGGGGTCGGGGGTCGGGGGTCGGGCGGGCCGGGCGGGTCGGGCGGACCGGGCGGGTCGGGCGGGTCGGGCGGACCGGGCGCGGCGCGTGCCACACTACGCACTGCTTGATGGAGCCACCCGCCCTCAGGCGAAGCCTCGCACCCCGCCGGGCCGTGGCCGCCTACGCTACGCACTTGCGTAATCTCGGAAATGGCCCCTCTTATGTGACTCACCGGCCGGGCCCATCCTTGGCTCAGGGCCTTCCGATGCGATCCTCGTCGATCACACCGCGCATCGCTGCGACATTCGTTGCTGTGGGCGCCCCAGGGCCGCGGCCGAGGGGGGACGAGTCGCATAAGGATGGCGCTGGCCGAGATTACGCAAGAAGCGGCGCCCCCAGGGCCGCGGTGTCGCCCCAGGGCCGCGGCCGAGCGGGGACGAGTCGCATAAGGATGGCGCTGGCCGAGATTACGCAAGAAGCGGCGGGACGGCCCGGCTCCCGAGAGATCGGCTCGGCCCCCGGTCCGTTGCCATCGTCCCGTCACACGTCCCCGCGAGATGCCGTCGCATCCGACAAGGCGGCCGTGCTTCGATGGCGGGACGCCTGGACGGTATCCGCGGGGCAGAGGGGACGATGGGACGCGCGAGCGGATCGGACGGCCGCCGGCGCGAGATCCGTGAGGACCTCGAGGGTCTTCGCGGGGTGGCCGTCCTCGCGGTCCTGCTGTTCCATCTCGGTGTGCCCGTCGCAGCGGGCGGGTTCGTCGGTGTCGACGCGTTCTTCGTCCTGTCCGGGTTCCTGATCACCGGGCTCATCCTTCGCGAGCACGAGCGGACCGGCCGCATCGACCTTGCCGCGTTCTACGCCCGGCGCGTTCGACGCATCCTCCCGGCGGCG
>DASVZT010000173.1:0-4483 GCA_036391495.1 Candidatus Limnocylindrales bacterium | reverse complement strand
CCGAGGGCGATCGCCAGCGTGACGCGCGTCGGGGTCACGCGCACGGGACCGACGTAGGGACCGGCCTCGCGCGGGAACCGTTCTCCGGGTCGCCGCGCCTGGGCGCGGACCTGCGACGGGCGCGGTGGATCCATCACCATGAGTCCAGTGTACGGTGCCGGCGCCGGGCGATCTCCGTCGCGGTCGGGCGATCTCCGTCGCGGTCCGGCGATCTCCGTCGCGGTCCGGCGATGTCGGTCGAGGCCGGCCGGCTCTTGACAGCGGCGCGGATCGCTTCCTACGCTCGGGCCTCCGGCCACCAGCTTCGCCGATATTTGCGGAGGTTCGGCCGATCGGAGGAGCGACGGGCGTCCCATGCGGGAGGTGGACGGGACCGAGGCCGAGTGGCTGTCGCTGGGCGCGGCGAGCCGGCTGCTCGGCGTGAACCCCGACTCCCTCCGTCGCTGGGCCAACGCCGGCCGCATCGACTGCATCACCACGCCCGGCGGCCACCGCCGCTTCTCGCGGCGCTCGCTCGAGCGGATCCTCGAGCCGCGGAACATCGTGGAGGCAGAGGCTCGTGACCGCGACCGGCACGCCGGCGGCGACGGGCATGCGAACGGGCCAGCCCGATCGGACCTGCCGGGGGCCGATCGCGCTCATCTCGCCAACGGCCCCCACGACCTCGAATCGATCGCCCGCACCGCCATCTTCGCGGGCACCGCCCCGCTCGTGGCGGCGGCGTACCGGCGGTCCTACGCGCGCACGCTCGACGTCCCACGCAGCACCGCCCCCGCCGGAACTCGGCCTTCCGGCGGGATCTCCGAGGTGGATCGGCACGCATTCCGCGTCGATGGCCGCCGGCTGCTCGCCGCGCTCCTGCGCGCTCTCGACGCGACCGACGACGCCGTCCGCGCCGATGCCGAGGCCGAGGCGATGGGCATCGCCGGGACGCACGCCCGCCGGCTGGCCGAGGCCCGGGTGCCACTGGCCGAGGCCGTTCGCATGTTCGTGCGCGCTCGGCGGCCCTTCCTGGCCGAGATCCGGTCGATCGCGCATCGCCAGCACCTCGACCCCGCCTCGGTCCTCGTCCTGTACGACGACGCGTCGGGCCTGCTCGATCGTCTCCTTCTCGCCTTCGTGGCCGCTCACGGCGCGACCCCGCCGACCGCCCGCTCCGCATCCAGGAGGACCCCTTCGTGACGACGAGCGTCTGGCTTCCCGCCCTGACCTCGCTCCTGTCGTTCGCCTTCGTCGTCGCCCTGGTCGACCAGTGGCGCGAGCGACGACGTGGCTTCCAGCTCGTCTGGGCCGTCGGGATGGCATTCCTGGGCATCGGGGCCGCCTGCGAGGCGATCGCGGACGCGGGCGGCTGGTCGTGGCCTCTCGCACAGGCCTGGTACCTCACCGGGGCCGTGTCGACCGCCGGCTGGCTCGGCCTGGGAACGGCGTTCCTGCTGGGACGAACCCGCTTCGGCTACACGTTCGCCGTCTCGATCCTCCTCGCCGGCCTCTTCACCTTCCTCGCCCGCAGGTACTACGCGGACGCGGGGACCGTCCCGCTCATCTACCTCCTCGTCGCCATCGTCATCGCCCTTGCGATCGGCATCGAGACGTACTTCGCCAGCCCACGATGGCCGTACGTCGGCCTGCTCGGGATCGGCGGGGCGACGGTCCTGGGCGCGATCCTCATCGTCTCGACGCCGGCGACGACCCCCGCGCCGGTCGTGGCGGCCACCGGGATCCCGGCCCTGACCAACTATCCGACTGACCTGCGCCTGCTCGTCCCGTTCACCAACGTCACCGGCTCGTTCTCGCTCTTCCTCGGCGCGGTCTTCTCCACGTACGTCTTCATGCCCAAGCGGCGCATCCTCGACTACTCGCTCGATCCGACCCAGCCCGGCGACCAGTTCCTGTTCAACCTGCTGATCTCGCCCGTCGCGATCGGCGTGAACCTCGTTGCGTCCCTGCCAGGCGCCGGCCGCGCCCTCGTCGCCGGGAAGCTCCACTCGCGCGTTCCCGCGACGATCCTCATCGCCGTCGGGGCGTTCCTGCCGGCGGTCTCCGACTCGCTCGTCGCCGCGGGCTATCCGGCACTCCACGGCATCGGCCTGTTCCTCGGCGTCGTCTTCCTGTTCGCCGGCTTCCTCGTCTCCTCCGAGGTCTTCCGCGTCCTGCGGATCCCGTTCACGAGCATCCATCTGCGCTCGCGCCCGGAGGAGCCGACGGCCTGAGCCGATCGTGGCGCGGGCAGACCCGGCGCGGGCAGACCCGGCGCGGGCAGGCCGGCTCGGCTCGACAGGTATACTCGGGTCGCCCGCCAACCCAACCTTCCGAGGTGACATGCGCGTCCGAAAGGCCGTGTTCCCCGCCGCCGGCTGGGGTACGCGCTTCCTTCCCGCGACCAAGGCGCAGCCGAAGGAGATGCTGCCGCTCGTCGACAAGCCGGTCATCCAGTACGCGGTCGAGGAGGCCGTCGCCGCCGGCATCGAGCAGGTCATCATCGTCACGAGCAGCCAGAAGCGGGCGATCGAGGACCACTTCGACCTCAACTACGAGCTCGAGCATCTCCTCGAGGAGCGCGGCGACATCGAGATGCTCCGGCAGATCCGGCACATCAGCGACCTCGCCCAGGTCGCCTACGTGCGCCAGAAGGAGCAGCTCGGTCTCGGCCACGCCGTGCTCGTGGCGAAGGAGCTCGTGGGCCATGAGCCGTTCGCGGTCATCCTGTCGGACGACGTCGTCGTCGGCGAGCGGCCCTGCATCGGTCAGCTCATGCACGCCTACCAGGAGACGCACAGCTCCGTCGTCGCCGTCATGCAGGTCCCGGAGAACGAGACGAACCGCTACGGGGTCATCGGCGTCGACGCCGCGGCGGAGACGACCTCGGACCCTCGCCTCCACCGGGTCTCGCGGCTGGTCGAGAAGCCGGCCCCGGGCGAGGCGCCGTCGGATCTCGCGATCATCGGGCGCTACGTCCTGACGCCGAAGATCTTCGACAAGCTCGAGCAGACGCAGCGCGGCGCCGGTGGCGAGATCCAGCTGACCGATGCGATCGAGGCGCTCATGGAAGAGCAGCAGGTCTACGCGTACGAGTTCGACGGGACGCGTTACGACGCGGGCACGACGATGGGCTGGATGAAGGCGTCGGTGGAGCTCGCGCTGGAGCGGCCGGACCTCGGGTCGGATCTCCGCGAGTACCTGCGGGGACTGGATCTCTAGCCCGAGCCGGGAACGGGCAGTGGCGTCACGGATGGGCTGCGCGAGGCGTCCCGTGAGTCGTCGGCCCGGAGGGCTGGGGTAGGATTCGCCGCGCCGCGCCGCACCCGTGCGGACGACGGCGACAACGGGAGAGCGTGCGTTTGGTCGAGATCGGGAGTCTCCTGGGAGGCCGTTACCGGCTCATCGAGCTCCTCGGGCAGGGCGGCATGGCGACCATCTACCGGGGTCGCGACACGCAGCTGGGCCGTGACGTCGCCGTGAAGGTCCTCCGCCCCGAGTACGGCCGAGACAAGGACTTCCTCGCCCGCTTCCAGCACGAGGCCCAGGCCGTCGCCCAGCTGAACCACCCGAACGTCGTGTCCGTCCACGACATCGGCGAGGACCCGGCCGGCCCGTTCATCGTCATGGAGTACGTCGAGGGCGAGGATCTCGCCTCGCTGCTCCGCCGCAACGGGCCGCTCGGAGCGCGGCAGGCGGCACGGATCGCGGCCGAGGTGGCGCATGCTCTCGATGCCGCGCATGCGCAGGGGATCGTCCACCGCGACGTGAAGCCCGGGAACGTCCTCATCGCGACCGATGGACGGGTCAAGGTGACGGACTTCGGCATCGCCCGCGCCGCCACAGACGCCCAGCTGACACTGCCCGGGACGACGATGGGCTCCGTCCACTACCTGGCGCCGGAACAGGTCCGCGGGCTGGGAGCCACGCAGGCATCGGACGTCTACGCGCTCGGCATCGTCCTCTACGAGATGCTGGTCGGGCACCGCCCGTGGGAGGCCGACACGGCCGCTGCCGTGGCCATGGGACGTCTCGGCGGCCCTGTTCCCGGACCGTCCGACCAGGTCGCGGTCGCTCCCGACCTCGACGCGATCGTCCGCCGTGCGCTGGCGAAGGACCCGGCAGATCGCTTCCCGTCGGCGGGCGCCATGGCGGCGGCCCTCGAGGCGTTCATCGCGACGACCGGTATCCGTGGCTCGTCGGTCTCCGCCGCGGGCGCGGTGCCCGTGACCGTGGGCGGCGCCGGCGTCGCATTGCCGGTGGTGACCCCGGGGGCGGGGACCGCCGGGCCTCTGGCGGCGGGCGCGTCGCCCGTGATCGCGGGCGACGCCGGTGCGGCCGCGGCCGTGGCACGCCCGGCGCAGGCCCGTCGCATCGTCGCGTCAGATGGCCCCACGATCGTCGAATCGGATGGCTCCACGATCGTCGAATCGGATGGCTCCAGGATCGTCGAGTCGGGCGAGTCCGGGATCGTTGAGCCCGGCGGGCCGCCGCCCGCCCCGCC
>DASVZT010000172.1:0-3177 GCA_036391495.1 Candidatus Limnocylindrales bacterium | reverse complement strand
GAGCTCGTGACGATGTTGTCGCCGGCGCGGGCGAGGTTGAGGATGGCGAGCGTCTCGGCGGCCTGCCCGCTGGCAGCCGCGAGCGCACCCACGCCGCCCTCGAGAGCGGCGATCCGCTGCTCGAAGACGTCGGTCGTCGGGTTCATGATCCGCGTGTAGATGTTGCCGAACTCCTCGAGACCGAAGAGACGGGCAGCGTGCGCGGCGTCGTCGAAGACGTAGCTCGTCGTGGCATAGATCGGGACGGCGCGGGACTTCGTGGTCGGGTCCGGGACCTGGCCGGCGTGGAGGGCGAGGGTCTCGGGGCGCTGGGGACGCGGGGCCTGGTCGGTCACTGGTCTGGTTCCTCTCGAGTCGTTCAGTCGGTCAGTCGTTCGGTCGACCGGTCACCTGTCGGATGGAGATCCGCGGGGCGGCGGGGTCCCGGTGCCCGCCGCCGGGACGCGGGGCGGGCTGGCCCCGGGAGCTCGTGGCTCGGGGGCCGATCGGTTCGGCGGCTGACCGTCGTGTTCTCGGAGGAAACAAAAGACCGCAGGTCCATCCTTGGATCTGCGGCCCCGGGACCGGTCTGTCGGTCCCGCTCCACCTGCCTCAGGTTCTGCGCGACCTCAGACCCCATCCTCCGCACGACGGGGCCGCCAGGGCATCGCCATGCCCATGGCCATGCGCATCGAACAGGAGAGGTGGCTGCGCGTCACGATGGCGAGGATGGTGCGGGATGTGCCGGAATGCTGTCAAGCGCGTGTCGTCCTCCAGTGACGTAGCGGCTGCACCGCCGCCCCGAGTGGCATGGTCCTCGGGCGACGACAGGGGTCGGGATCGCGGGACGACATGGCCCACGGCCGGCCCTCCGGGCCCGTACGATTGGGCAGCCCGCCCGACCGAGAAGACCGCCGGCCCGACCGACCCGTCCTCCCGACCCGTCCTCCCGATCCGTCCTTGCAGCCCGGGCGTCGCGCCTGGCGTACGATGCCGGCCATGACCGGCATCCACGAGCGCTTCCAGGCCTTCGTCGCCGAGCGCCACGACGACAGGGTCGATCGCGGCGTCCGGGAGGTGGGGCCCGGGATGCTGTCGCCCGGCGAGGTGGATATCCGCGTCGCCTACTCGAGCGTGAACTACAAGGACGCCCTGGCCGCGACGGCGAATGGCCGGGTGGCGAGGATCTCGCCGCTCATCCCCGGTATCGACCTCGCCGGCACGGTCGTCGCGTCGCGCGCTCCCGGCATCGCCGTCGGCAGCGCTGTTCTCGCCCACGGATACGAGATCGGCGTCTCGCATCACGGTGGGTATGCCGAGTACGCCCGGGTCCCGGCCGACTGGGTCGTCCCCCTCGCGCCCGGCCTCTCGCCCCGCGATGCGATGACGGTCGGGACGGCGGGCTTCACGGCCGCGATGAGCGTCATCGCCCTCGAGGCGCGCGGCCTCACGCCCGACGACGGCCCGGTCCTCGTGACCGGCGCCTCGGGCGGTGTCGGCGGGACCGCCCTCTCGATCCTGCTCGACCGCGGCTACGAGGTCTGGGCGGTCACCGGGAAGCCCGAGCTGCACGGGCAGCTGCGTGCCCGCGGCGTGGCCGGGATCCTGTCGCACGCCGAGGTGACCGCCGAGGGGAAGCCGCTGGAGACCGAACGCTGGGGAGGTGCGATCGACGCCGTCGGGGCCGCCACTCTTCCCTACGTCCTGCGGACGCTGCGGCAGGGTGCGGCAGTCGCCGCCAGCGGCAACGCGAGCGGGCCGGCGCTCGTGACGACGGTCTTCCCGTTCATCCTGCGTGGCTGCGCCATCCTGGGGATGGACTCGGCGCACGTGCCCATCGCCGATCGGCGCGAGATCTGGGACCGCATCGCGACGGAGCTGCGGCCGCGCGATCTCGGGGAACGGGTGACCGAGATCGGCCTCGGCGACCTCCCCGGCGCCCTCGACACGATCCTCGAGGGACGGGCAACCGGCCGCTGGCTCGTCCGGGTGGCCGGGTAGGGAGCCGCTGGCCGGCGAGGCCGCCTCTGAGGCCAGCCCGGACCCTCAGGCCGGCCCGATCCCTCAGGCCAGCTCGCCCCGGAGTTGTCGAAGCGCGCGGTCGAGGGCCTCGGCCATCGTGTCGGGCGGGTAGGGGCCCGACGCAAGCGCTTCCTCGAGCGTCAGCTCGTCGGCGTGGACGTCGCGCGCCAGCGCCGCGATCGCCGCGATCTCCTCCCGCTGCTCCCGGGCGAAGGCGATGTCGCCGATCGCTCCGTGGCCGGGCACGACGACCGTCGGCCGCAACGCGAGCAGACCGTCCAGCGTGGCGGCCCAGTCCATCGGGTAGCCGTCGCCGAACCATGGCGGGGCGCCGTTCTCGAGGAGGTCGCCCGCGAAGACGACCGCGCCGCCGGGGGCTGCCGGGCCTCCCGTCCCGGGCGGGACGATCACGGCGACGTCGTTGTCGGTGTGCCCGCGCCCGAGGTGGCGCAGCTCGACCGGGCGACCCAATCCCTCGACGCTGGCATATCCCGAGAACGTCCGATCGGGCGGCCGGATCTCGACGCCGAGCAGATCGTCCTCGAGGTCCGGGTAGCGAGCGATGAGCTCGTCGAGGATCGGGGCGAGACGGTCCTCGTCGCGCAGCTCCTCGAGCGCGGCGGCGCAGCGGACATGCCCCCAGATCGGCAGGTCCGCGAAGGCGGAGTTCCCCCACGTGTGGTCCCAGTGCATGTGGGTGTCGACGACGGCCACGATCGGCTTCGGGGTCAGGAGGCCGACGTCCCGCCGGATCTCGTCGGCCTGCGCGGGTGTCGTCCGGGTGTCGACGATGAGGACGCCCTCGCTGCCGACGACCGCGCCGATCGATTGGTCGAGGAACCCGTAGCGCCGGACGAACACGTCCGGGCCGACTTCATGCCACTGGACCGCCGCCGCTCTTGTCGCCCTCATGGATCGGTGGGTACCTCCGTGTCGAACATGCCGCCCATTCTCGCCCCCGGGTCAGGTGCGCGGACGCGCGTGCGGCGACCGCGCGGCGACCACGCGCCATTGCCTCCGTCGCCCGTGCCGCGCCGCCCGGTGTAGACTCGCTCCAATCGCATATGCCTCCGGGGAGCGCCTCGTGCGCTGAGAGTGTGGCCCGACCACAGACCCGCCGAACCTGATCTGGCTCATACCAGCGAAGGAAGCAGGCCCGCCGACTCGACGCTGTCC
>DASVZT010000171.1:0-4272 GCA_036391495.1 Candidatus Limnocylindrales bacterium | reverse complement strand
CACCAGGGCCAGATCCAGGGCTTCTTCAACATCCCCGTCGACGAGCTGACGGCCGTCCACCTGCTCTCGAACTACTTCCGGCACAAGGACATCCAGGACCTCGTGGTCGTCACCGACCTCGGCTTCGCGAAGCGCGCCCGGACGTTCGCCGAGCTCCTCGACGCGCCGCTCGCGATCATCGAGAAGCGCCGCATCGGCAACCTCGACCGGGCCGAGCTGATGAACGTCATCGGCGAGGTCCGCGGGAAGCGGGCGATCATCGTCGACGACGAGATCGACACGGGCGGGACGCTCATGGAGACGGTCCACGCGCTGGAGCGTGAAGGCGTCGGCGAGATCTACGCGTGTGCCACGCACGGCGTCCTGTCCGACCCGGCGATCGAGCGGATCGGCGGCTCGAGCCTGCGCGAGGTCGTCCTGACCGACTCGATCCCGATCCCGCCCGCCAAGCGACTCCCGATCATCACGACGCTCTCGGTCGCCCCGCTCATCGGCGAGGCGATCAAGCGCATCCACCGCGGCGAATCGGTCGGCGCGCTCTTCTCGAGCGAGCTCTCGTTCACCCAGGAGATGCTCCTCTGGGAGGAAGGGGTCGCCAGGACGATCGACATGGACCCCCACGCGGCACATCCGACGGGGGCCCGGGCATCCGAAACCGAGACGCACGCGCGCTGAGCGCGGCGCAGAATCAGCCAGCCACCACGACCACCGACCGAAGGACCTGACAGCCGATGAGCCTCCAGCTCTACCGCCCCGACGGCAAAGGCGGCCTCCAGCCCGCGACCGACCAGCCGAAGGACTGGCGTGGCCAGCTGCGATCCCCGCGGTGGGGCCGCCGCCTCGACGGCGGACGCCTCCCGGCGCTCAAGAACAGCGAGATGAACCCGGCCTCGCGCCTCGTCTCCGTCGCGTTCTGGGTCGTCCTGGCGGCAGTGACGTTCGTGCTCCTCGTCGCGGGTTACGGCACAGGCTTCTGGCACTGACGTCCTGGCGGCCCTCGACGGCCGCACGGCCGAGCCGAGAGCGGCCGGGCCTGCGACTGAGCCGAGAGCAGCCGGGCCTGCGACTGAGCGGCGGCAGTTCCCGCGCGGGAACGGATGGGGCCGCCGCCTATACTGAGCCCCCATGCTTGGCTTCCTGAACCGGTTCGTCGATTCGAACGATCGCGAACTGAAGCGCATCCAGCCCTACATCGACCGCATCAACGAGCTCGAGCCCGAGTTCGAGGCCCTGTCCGACGACGAGATCCGGCTGCGGATCTCGGACATCCGCGAGGAGGTCCGGGAGGCGGCCGTCCCGAGCGAGCCGTCCGAGGATGAGCTCGAGCATCCCGAGCTCGAGCGCCGCCGCGAGCTCGCCAAGGACCGCCACAAGAAGGACCTGGAGCGGACGCAGAAGACGCTCGACGATGTCCTGCCCGAGGTGTTCGCGGCCGCCCGCGAGGCGATGAAGCGAACCCTCGGCATGCGCCACTTCGACGTCCAGCTCATCGGCGGCGTGGTCCTCCACCAGGGCAAGATCGCCGAGATGCGGACCGGCGAGGGCAAGACCTTCGTCCCGACGCTCGCCGCCGTCCTCAACTCGCTGACGGGGCGCGGTGTCCACGTTGTCACGGTCAACGACTATCTCGCCCGCCGCGACCCCCAGTGGATGGGCCCCGTCTTCCACTTCCTCGGCGTCAGCGTCGGGATGATCACGCACGATGCGTCGTACGTCTTCGAGCCCGGTTACCCGACGAACGACGAGCGGCTCATCAACCTCCGGCCGTGCTCACGCCAGGAGGCATACGCGGCCGACATCACGTACGGCACGAACAACGAGTTCGGCTTCGACTACCTGCGCGACAACATGGTCACCGAGCTCGACCAGCGCGTGCAGCGCGAGCGCGCCTTCGGCATCGTCGACGAGGTCGACAACATCCTCATCGACGAGGCGCGGACGCCGCTCATCATCAGCGGCCAGGCCGAGGAGTCGGCCGACAAGTACTTCACCTTCGCGCGGCTCGTCCCGCGCCTCCAGCCGCGCCCGGAGGGCGCCGAAGAGGGTGGCGACTACTTCGTCGACCTCAAGGATCGCGCCGTCAGCCCGACCGAGCAGGGCATCACGAAGATGGAACAGTGGCTGGGGATCCCGAACCTCTACGACGCGGACCCGACGCTCGCCCGGCACTTCGAACAGGCCCTGCGCGCACACGCGCTCTACAAGCTCGACCGCGACTACATCGTCAAGGACGGCGAGATCGTCATCGTCGACGAGTTCACCGGCCGCCAGATGCCGGGCCGCCGCTGGAGCGAGGGCCTCCACCAGGCGATCGAGGCGAAGGAGGGCCTGCGGGTCCAGCGCGAGTCGGTCACCCTCGCGACGATCACCTTCCAGAACTACTTCCGGCTCTACGACAAGCTGGCCGGCATGACCGGCACGGCCATGACCGAGGCCGAGGAGTTCCACAAGATCTACGAGCTCGAGGTCGTGGCGATCCCGACGCACCGGCCGATGGTCCGCGACGACGAGCCGGACCTCGTCTACCGCAACGAGAAAGGCAAGTTCAGCGCCCTCATCGACGAGATCGAGCAGATGACCGGGGCCGGACGGCCGGTCCTCGTCGGCACGATCTCGGTCGAGAAGTCCGAGCTGCTCGCGGAGATGCTCAAGCGCCGCGGCATCAGGCACGAGGTCCTGAACGCCAAGCAGCACGAGAAGGAGGCGCCGATCGTCGCCCAGGCGGGGCGGACGGGCGCGGTGACGATCGCCACGAACATGGCGGGCCGCGGCACGGACATCCTGCTCGGCGGCAACCCGGCCGGCCTGGCATCGGACATCCTCCACCGCAAGGGCCTCAACCCCGCCGAGGTCGACAGGGAGACGTACGCCGCGGCACTGGCCGAGGCGAAGGCGATCTGCGACGAGGACCACCAGAAGGTCGTCGCGGCGGGCGGGCTCCACATCATCGGCACGGAACGGCACGAGAGTCGGCGGATCGACAACCAGCTCCGCGGCCGCGCCGGCCGCCAGGGTGACCCGGGATCGTCCCGCTTCTACCTCTCGCTCGACGACGACCTCATGAAGCGGTTCGCCTCGGACCGCGTCGCCGGGCTGATGGAGCGGATGGGCCTCGAGGACGACGTCGCGATCGAGTCGCGCATCGTCAGCAAGACGATCGAGAGTGCGCAGACGCGCGTCGAGGGCTTCAACTTCGATATCCGCAAGCGGGTGGTCGAGTTCGACGACGTCATCAACAAGCAGCGCGAGACGATCTACGCGGAGCGCGACAAGGTCCTGCGCAACGAGGATCTCGGCGACACCGTCCGCAGCTTCCTCGACGACGAGATGGATGCGCTGCTCGACCAGTACTGCTCGGATCCACTGCCCGAGCACTGGAACATGCAGGGCCTGGAGAATGCTCTCCATGCCATGGGGCTCGACGGGCCCGGCACGCACGAGGCCGAGCTGTGGGACGTCGGGAGCGCGGAAGCCCTGGCGGGCCATCTCCGCGGGCTCGCCGACGAGGCCCTCGAGGCGAAGCAGAAGGAGTTCGGCGACGACTGGTCGCTGATCGAGCGGCTCGTCCTCCTCCGGACGATCGACAGCCTGTGGGTCGAGCACCTCACCGAGCTCGACGACATGCGGCGCGGCATCGGGCTGCGTGGCTACGCCCAGCAGGACCCGCTCAACGAGTTCCGCAAGGAGGCGTTCTCCCTCTACGAGGAGCTGCGCGGGCTCATCCGCCACCAGGTGGCATCGACCATCTTCCGCGTCACGGTCGTCCGCCAGCCGGCGCCCGTCGAGCCGGCCGCGATGTCCACGTCCACGGGCGGGGGCGGCGGGGGGTCGGTCCGCACGACGACGTCCACGGGCGGCGATGCCCAGACGAACGCGAATCTCGCCGCGGGAATGCAGGCGGCGCGGGGCCTCGGACAGGCCGGTGGGGCAGCCGTGGCGGGAACACGCGGGTCGGATACACGCGGGTCGAACGGAGGGGGCGGACCTGCCGGTGGACGTGCCGGGGGGCCTGCCGGCGGGCTGGCCGCCACGAGAGGGCTTCCCGCCCAGCCGCAGGCGATGCGGCGGATGCAGGAGCAGCTCGGGGACGAGGCCGTTCGCGGCTCCTCGGGCGGCCTGGCGTCGGGCGGTGGCCTGGCGTCGGGCGGCGGCCTGGCGTCGGGCGGCGCTCGTCCCGGCCATACGCCGACCGGCGAGCGCATCGGCCGCAACGATCCGTGCTGGTGCGGCTCGGGGCTGAAGTACAAGAAGTGCCACGGGCGCTGAGCGCCC
>DASVZT010000170.1:0-14972 GCA_036391495.1 Candidatus Limnocylindrales bacterium | reverse complement strand
CGTCTCGCTCGCGTGGGCGCCCGACTCCAGCCGTCTCGGCATCGGGCTGCGCGACCAGATCTGGGTCGGCGGGGTGGATGGGGGCTTCGTCCGCGTGCCGGGAGCGGCACGACCGATCGCAGCCCTGACCTGGTAGGCCGCCTCTCCGGGGCTCGTCCCGACTTGACTAATCTCGGTTACAGCCACCTCTATGCGAGTGGTTCGGCCGCCTGTCCCCTCTGACCGGGTGCGCGACCGTCAGAATCGGGCAATTCCTGCGAATCTCGTCGAGAACCGCGCGCTCACACACTGATCTCGAATCCAAGAAGGACCAGGCGAGCCGCTCACGGGAATGCCGATCGCATAAGGGTAGTTGCGGCCGGAGTTAAGCAAGAGTCGGCGCGCGTCTCCGCGGGCGCGCCGCCTCCCGCCCGCGCCGCCTCCGGGCCGCCGCGGTGAGCTGCACAGGACCCCGAGCGCGTGACCTATCCTCGGAGGCGTGACCACCTGGGCCCGCCACGCGAAGATCGCGTTCATCGGCTCGCACGGCATTCGCAAGACGACCGCCGCCCACGCCTTCGCGACGACCCTCCAACGAGCCGGTCGATCGGTCGAGTACGGCCGCGAAGTCGTCCGCGACAACCCGCTCGGCTTCAACGAGGGTGCGACGGGAGAAGCGCAGCTCTGGGTGCTCGTCTCGCAGATCCGGCAGGAGCTCGAGCTGACGCCCAAGGCCGAAGTTCTCGTCACGGACCGTTCAGTGGCCGACAACTTCGCCTACTACCTGCGGGCGTGCCGCGGCGACGACCCGTTCTCGGTCGGGCCGCTCGTGGCCGCCTGGTCGCGCACCTACGCCCTCGTCGTGCGGCTCCTGCCGGACATCGCCCTCCGTGCCGACGGCGTCCGCAGCACGAACGACGCGTTTCGCGACGAGGTCGAGGCGATCCTCGACCGGATCCTGCCCGAGCTGTTCCGCCCGGAGCAGCTGGTCACCGTGCGTGCGTCCGAGGTGACCGATGCGTACGACTGGTGGGAGATCGGCGAGCGGCTCGCTCTCGTGGTGGGGGAGCCGCTCCTGGCGCATGGGGTCGGCGCGCCGCGTCGACGCCGGCGGAAGGCGCCGGGAGCCGCCGCCCGGGCCGAGGGGACCGGGCCGGCCGACGAACCCCAGCTCCCGCTCGACCTCGGCGACGACACCAAGCTCCGGTGGGACGGATAGAGTCGGGCGAGACGCACCGACAGGAGACATCGATGGCCGAGCTCTACCCGCCGATCGAGCCGTACGCGACGCGACGCCTGCGTGTCTCGGGCATCCACGAGATCTACGTCGAGGAGAGCGGGCGGCCGGACGGGACGCCGGTGGTGTTCGTCCATGGCGGGCCGGGTGGCGGGACCGATCCCGACCAGAGGCGCTTCTTCGACCCCGCGGCCTACCGCATCGTCCTCTTCGATCAGCGCGGGTGCGGCAAGAGCCAGCCGCACGCGAGTCTCGAGGAGAACACGACCTGGGATCTCGTCGACGACATGGAGCGGATCCGCACGGAGCTCGGGATCGACCGCTGGGTCGTCTTCGGCGGGTCATGGGGCAGCACGCTCGCCCTGGCCTACGCTGAGACGCATCCCGATCGCGTCCGCGCCCTCGTCCTGCGGGGCATCTTCCTCCTGCGCCCCCGTGAGATCCGCTGGTTCTACCAGGAGGGCGCGAGCTCCATCTACCCCGACGCGTGGGAGGCCTATGTCGCGCCGATACCGACCGGCGAGCGCGACGATCTGGTCGCGGCGTACCACAGGCGCCTGACAGGCCACGATGCGGCCGAGCAGCTCGCGGCGGCGCGGGCCTGGGCGACGTGGGAGGGCGCGACGAGCCGCCTCATCCCCGATCCGGCGCTCATCGCCCATTACGACCAGCCCGCCACGGCCGTTGCCTTCGCTCGCATCGAGTGCCACTACTTCGTGAACGACGGCTTCTTCCGGGACCCAGACCAGTTGCTCGACGGCGTCGACCGGATCAGGCACATCCCGACCGTCATCGTCCAGGGCCGGTACGACGTCGTGTGTCCGATGACCAGCGCGTGGGACCTGCATCGGCGCTGGCCCGAGGCGGACTTCCAGGTAGTGCCCGACGCCGGGCATTCCGCGAAGGAGCCGGGCACGACGTCGCGGCTCGTCGAGGCCACCGACCGCTTCCGCGACGTGCGGTAGGCCGAGCCGCCGTCGGCCTACGCGGAGGCGACCTCGCGCGCGATCAGTTCGATCTGGTCCGGCGTCACCCGGCAGCAGCCGCCCACGAGCGCCGCCCCCGCCGAGATCCAGCGCCTGGCCGCCCCACCGTCGACCCGGGCCGCCGGGTCCGCGCTGGCCGTCCATGTCCGAGACCCCGCGTCCCAGCCCTCGCCGCTGTTGGGGTAGACGACGAGCGGCCGGTCGGTGACGGTTCGAGCCCGATCGAGAAGCTCGTCGACATGCTCTGGCGCGGTGCAGTTGAACCCGACCGCGACGACGCGATCGGACGAAATGGCGACGGCGAGCGCCTCCTCGACGGGGACGCCGCTCCGGATGTGGCCGCCGTCGGCGCACGAGAAGCTGAGCCACGCCACGGCACCCGGAGTCTCATCGAGGAGGCCGACGAGTGCCTGCGCCTCCTCGAGCTCCGGGATCGTCTCGCACGCCAGGACGTCCGCGCCCGACGCGGCCAGCACCGACATCCGCTCGCGATGGAAGTCGCGAAGCTCATCCACCGATCGCCCGTATCGGCCGCGGTACTCGGAGCCGTCGGCGAGCATCGCCCCGTACGGCCCGATCGACGCCGCGACGAGGAGCGCGGGCGCCTCGCCCGACCCGGCGGCAGCCCGTTCGGCGCGATAGCTCGACCGCGCCTCCATCGCCAGCTCGACGCTCCTGCGCATCAGCCTGGCCGCCTCGTCGTGGCCGATGCCGCGCGCTGCGAACCCCTCGAACGTCGCCTGGTAGCTGGCGGTCGTCGCCACCGTCGCCCCGGCGCGGTAGAAGGCGAGGTGGGCGGCGATGATCTCCTCGGGTCGCTCGACGAGCAGCCGCGCCGACCAGAGGCGATCCGACAGGTCGTTCCCCTGCGCCTCGAGCTGCGTCGCCAGGCCGCCGTCGAGCACGATGGTGCCCGTGTCCGCCAGGATCGGGCCGAAGGGATCGGGTCGCACGGTGCCATCCTCCCACGGCGCAGCCCTCGCCGACGGCGGATACTCGCATCGCCGGGCCTGCTGTCCGGTCGACTCGAGGTGAATCCATGCGTCGTCCTCTGCTGACACTCACCGGGCTGATCGCTCTTGTCGGCCTGGCCATCCCGCCCTTCTTCGCCCTGTCCGAGAAGCGCAGGCGCTCCGGGCGACCCGAGTTCGATGCGACGGGCGACGAGCTCGACGTCGCGACGATCTTCGCCGGCGACGACATCCGGAGCCAAGCCGCCGCCTTCCGCGGGGGCGACGTCCTCTGCTGGTATGGCGGGCTCAAGCTCGACCTGTCGGGCGTGACGATCGACGAGGACGGCGCCTACCTCCGTGTCCGCTGCCTCTTCGGCGGCCTCGACCTTGTCGTCCCGGAGGGGTGCCCGGTCCACGTCCGGTCGCGCGCGATCATGGGCGGCGTCGGGGACATGACGGACCAGCGCGACGTCGCCGGGCCGGCCCTCGTCGTGGACGCGCTCTCGCTCTTCGGCGGGGTCAGTGTCCGGAACCCGGAGGAAGACGAGCGATCGGCCGACGGTCTCTCCGCCGTCGCGGCCGACGGGACGGAGGGCGGGGCCTAGGTCGGAGGCCGGGGCCCAGGGGCGGAGGTCGGGGCCCAGGGCGGAGGCTTACCCGACCGGCAGCGGCACGGCGTCGAGCGCCCGGCCGACATCGGCCAGGATGTCCTCCCGGTCCTCGCAGCCGGTCGAGATGCGGACGATGTCGCCGCGCTTCGGCATGGGGTAGACGAGCGTGTAGAGGTCGCCGAGGCTGACGGCGATCGAGCACAGGCGCGTCGCGTTCGTGAAGGCGTACATCTCGGTCGCGCCGCCACGGATCTTGACGGTCATCATCCCGCCACGGCGGTCGCCCAGGAGCCGCTCGGCCGTGGCGAAATCCGGATGGCTCGGATGGCCGGGGTAGCGGACCCATTCGACCGCCGGGTGCGACGCCAGCAGCCCGGCGAGTGCCTGGCCGTTCCGCGAGTGGGCCTCCATCCGCAGCGGCAGGGTCCGGACGCCGCGCATGACGAGCCACGAGTTGAAGGGGCTGGCCGCGCCCCCGATCGCATCGAGGTGGTAGCGGACGCCGTCGATGATCGACTTGGCCCCGGCGACCACGCCGGCGAGCGCGTCCCCGTGGCCGGCCAGGTACTTCGTGGCGGAGTGGACGACCGCGTCGGCACCGTCGGGGAGCGGCCGGTAGACGTACGGCGACAGGAACGTGTTGTCGACGAGCAGCTTGGCGCCGTGGCTGTGGGCGATCGCCGCCAGCGCCGGGATGTCGGCGATGCGCATGAACGGGTTCGAGAGAACCTCGGTGACGATCGCCCGCGTGTTCGGTCGGAGCGCCGCGCGCACGGCGTCGAGGTCGGTGATGTCGACCGCGCTCACGTCGACCCCGCGACGCGGGAGGTCGTCGCTGATGAGGACGCGGGAGATCGCGAAGATGTCGTCCGCGACGAGCAGGTGATCGCCGGCCCGCACGACCGAGTAGACGAGGGACGCGAGCGCGGCCATCCCCGACGCGCCCACGACCGCGTCCTCGGCCCCCTCGAGGCTGGCGAGCTTCGCCTCGAGCGCGGAGGTCGTCGGGTTGCCCGTCCGGCTGTAGAAGTAGCCGCCCTGCCAAGCGAGCGAGGAGTCGACCGCGGCCTCTTTCTCCTCGCCCGTGTCGAACGTGAACGTCGCGGTCATGTAGATCGGCGTGTTGTGCGCCCGGGTCGCCGGATCGGGCGTCTCGCCGGCGTGGATGGCGCGCGTCGCGAAGCCCTGGGTCAGGCCGGGTGCGCGGTCTCCGCCGCGATCGTCGTTCGTCATGCTGGTCTGGTCGCCCTCGTGTCGCCCTGTGGTCGCGCTCGCCGGTGCCGCGGGTGGCCGCGCTCGAACCGTCCCGCAGCGATTCTAGACGGGGCAGAATCCTGGCACGACCGGGCCGACGGGCCGGATCGAAGGAGCGGCCAGGGCACGGGAGGCAGGCGATGGCGCACCCCACCAGGCGGATCCTGCTCTGGATGGCCCGCAGCGAGTGGCTGCGCGGGCGGGTTCCACGGCTGCCGTTCGCGCGGCGCGCGGTCCGCCGATTCATGCCCGGTGAGACCCTCGCCGACGCGCTCGTCGCCGCGCGCGCCCTCGCCGATCAGGGCCAGGGCATCGTCTTCACGCGACTCGGCGAGAACCTGCGCGATATCTCCGAGGCCGATGCGGTCGCGGCCCACTACCACGGGCTCCTTGACGAGTCGGTCGCCGTCGGCCTCGTGCCCGAGATCTCGGTCAAGCTGACCCAGCTCGGTCTCGATATCGACCCGGACGTCACGCTCCGTCACTGCCTGGCGCTGGCCGAGCACGCCGACCGGGTCGGCTCCAGCCTCTGGCTGGACATGGAGGCCTCCGGGTACGTCGACGCGACGCTCGACCTGTACACGCGGATCCTGGCCGCGCATCCACGGACGGGGATCTGTCTCCAGGCGTACCTCCGTCGCTCCGCCGCGGACGTCGTGCGGCTCCTGCCCCTCCACCCGTCGATCCGCCTCGTCAAGGGCGCCTACGACGAACCGGTGTCGGTCGCCTTCCGTTCGAAGGTCGAGATCGACGCGAGCTTCCAGTCGCTCGCGCTCCTCATCGCCGCTACCGCCATGACGGACGGAGCCGAAGCCACGGCAGACGGCGCCAGCAGCACGGCCGGGGGCGGCACACGCCTGATCGTCGGGACCCACGACAGCGCGCTCGTCGAGCGGATCGCAGCATTCGGCGCCGCGACCGGCATCCCGCGCTCGGTCTTCGCCGTGGCGATGCTCTACGGCATCCGCGTCCGAGAGGCATCCCGGCTCGCCGCTCTCGGCTACCCCGTCCGGACGCTGATCGCCTACGGCGAGTTCTGGTACCCGTGGTACATGCGCCGCCTCGCCGAACGTCCCGCGAACGTGCTCTTCGCGCTCCGGCAGGTCCTGCCCTGAGCGAGAAGCTCGCGCGGCACCACGGTTCGGACCCGTCGGCCGCTGACCGTCTACCATCGCCGGCGTGACAGACCCGAGCCTGCCACCCTCCGGCGCCGCCCGCGCGCCGAAGCCGGCCGACCCGCTCCAGCCGCCGTCGATCCCGCGCCCGGATGACGGCCTGCCTTCCGAGCCCGCCGGTGCCGGGCGCGCCCGGCGATACCTCGCCGGGCTGCTGACCGCGATCCTCCCCGGTCTCGGGCACCTCGCGCTCGGTCACCGCCGTCTCGCGGCGGTGTTCCTCGTCCCGGTCGTCGCGCTCGTCGGCGCCGCGGCGATCGTATTCATGATCAACGACCGCACGGGGCTCGCCGCGCGCCTGCTCGACCCGGACGTTCTCGCCTGGCTTCTTGCTCTCCAGCTGGCCCTGCTGGCATGGCGTCTTCTCGCGCTCGGCTCGAGCCTGCTCATCGCCGGGCACCCGCGGTACGGGCTCGCCGACGCGGTACCGATCGCGGCGCTCCTCCTCGTCGTGCTGGCGCCGCAGGCCTACGTCGCCGACCTGACCGCCGCCGCCCGCGACGCATCGAGCGAGATCTTCTCGGGCGATGGCTCGGACTCGGGGTTCGTCTGGCACCCGAGCATCGCGCCGACGGCCGGGCCGTCAGTCGATCCTGCGCTGCCGGCGGCCTCGCCGACGGCGCCCCCGCTCGGGCAGCGGACGACGGTCCTGCTCATCGGCGAGGACTCGGGTCCCAACCGGCAGACGGCGCTGACCGACACGATGATCATCGCCTCGCTCGATCCCGTGCTGAAGACGGTGTCGATGCTGTCGATCCCGCGCGATCTCGTCGACGCCCCGATTCCCGGCGGGGGCGTCTATCGACCGAAGGTCAACTCCCTCGAGGCGTATGCGCGGATGAACCCGGGCGCGTTCCCCGGCTCGTACGGCCACGGCGAGGCGGTCCTGGCGGCAGTCCTCGGCGAGCTGACCGGCGTCGAGGTCGACTACTGGGCCAAGGTGAACCTGCCGGGGATGTTCCGGCTCGTCGATCGCGTCGGCGGGATCGACGTGAACATCGCCCGTGGCTTCTGCGATCCGCAGTACATCCAATATGGCCAGCGCAGCTTCGGCGTCCTCCCGGGTCGCTGGCATCTCGATGGATCCCAGGCTCTCGCCTTCGCGCGGATCCGCAAGCCGAACGGCGAGAGCGACTTCACACGCGCGTCCCGCCAGCAGGAGGTCCTGATCGCCCTGCGCGACGCGATCGTCCGCGGCGGCTTCCTCGCCGATCCGATCGGCTTCGTCAAGGACGTCGCCGCGGCGGTGAGCACGAACGTGCCGCCGTCGCTCATCCCGTCCGTGGCGAGCTACGCCGATGCGATCCCGCGCGATCACGTCTTTCGTGCCGTGGTGACCTACCCGCTCGTCCACGATTCGCCGACCCCCGACCCGCGGGGCTCCATCCAGATCCCCGACGTCACGGGGATCCGCGCGCTCGCGGCCAAGCTGTTCCCCCCGGTCGGGACGATGCCGGTCGTCGGCGAGGTGGGATCGGGGGCGTCCGCGGGCGCCGCGCCGGCGCCCGACCTCGGCGCACCGGCCGGGCCCAGCGGCTCGCCGGGCGCGGGTGGGGTCGACTCCCCCAGCTCGGTGCCGACGACGGGCCCGATCCTCGAGGGACGAGCCCCGAACCTGCCGCGGGTCACCTGCAGGTACGTGCCGCCGAAGGCCACGCCGGCTTCGCCACGGCCGTCGGGCTCATCCGGGCCGTCGGGCTCATCCGGGCCGTCGGGCTCGTCGGAACCGTCTGGCTCGTCGGGACCGTCTGGGGAGCCGTCCCCTGGCGGATCGGCCCCTGCGCCGGGCGCCTCGAGCCCTCCTTCGGTCGACGCAACGCCCGCGCCGACGCCGCGCCCCAGCGCTCCGAGCGCTGCGGGCTAGGGTCGGGCCGCGCCGCCCTTTCGCGTCCGTCGATGTTGGCTAATCTCGGCCCTGGCTACCCCTATGCGGTTGCTCAGGCGCGCGTGCCGGACGATTCTGCGAATCGCACAGCAATGCCTCACTTCTGGCGCGAATCTCGAGGCCCAGCCCGCTCGGGGGGACGATCCGGCGGGAGCGGCTGGAGGCGAACCGCATAAGGACAGCTGGGGCCGAAAATACGCAAGACACGCGCGGCTGATCGCCCCGGCCAGCCGCTCATGGACGCGCCGCCCGCCCAGCGGCCCCCCGCTGCGCGCGCCGCCCGCCGCGCGTCGCCCCCCAGCGGCCCCCGCCCAGCGCCCCGCCCCGCCCAGCGCCCCGCTCCGCCCCGCGTGCCGTCAGCCCGCGGTCAGCGCCTCCAGCCGGCGGATGAGGTCGGCCTCGTCGGCCGTGCCGCTCGTTTCGACGTCGAGGAGCCGGTCGGGCCGATGGAAGATCGAGACATATTCGCGTTCGAGCTCGACCCGCATCGCGTCGGGTCCCAGGATCAGGATGCGGTCCCGATCCCCGATCGCATCCACGACCCGGGCGAGGAAGGGGATCGCCTCGAGCGTCTCCGGGTCGAGCGTCGTGACCTCGGAGTGGTCGCCGTTCGTGCCCACGACGACCGCTCGGGAGGAGTCGATCCAGGTGACCGCGCCGGTGGCACGGCCGAGGGTCGCGGCGCCCCCCGCGGCGCCACCCGCGAGCGTGATCGTGTGCTTCGGATGACCGTGCATAGCGGCACCTCCATGCCACCGCCCATGCTCGACCCCGCAGGCGCATGAGGTGGATGGCCATCGGTCCCGAACCGGCCGCCAAGCGGACCGCCCGATGCGCGAAGATGGCACCGTGAACGAAGACCGAACCGCGCGGCCCACCCCGCCATCCACCCCGCCACGCACCCCGCCATCCACCCCGCCACGCACACCGACCCTCATGCGGGCCGAGATCGAGGACATCCCGGCGGTCGTCGAACGTGTCTTGCGCGATGGCGCGGCCGAGCAGACGACGGCCGCCGAGGCAATCCGGGCGCGGTCGCCCCGCTGGGTGTCGGTCGTGGGGCGCGGCACGTCCGACCATGCCGCGCTCTACGCGCGCTACCTGCTCGAAGGGCTGCTTGGGCTGCCCGTGATGCTCGCCGCGCCGTCGCTGACGACGCTTTACGGCGGCGGCCAGCGCTGGGCCGACGCGCTCGTCCTGGCGGTCTCGCAATCGGGAGCGGGCCCGGACGTCCTCGAGGTGACGACCGCAGCTCGGGCATCGGGGGCGACGACGGTCGCCGTCACGAACGATCCACGCTCGCCGCTCGCCGCCGCGGCCGAGTTCGTGCTCGACGTCCGGGCGGGCCCGGAGCGCTCGGTGGCCGCGACGAAATCGTACGTCGGGGAGCTCGCCGCGATCGCCGCGCTGTCGGGGCGGCTGGCGCGTCGAGACGTGGCGGCCCGGCTGCAGGCGGCGCTCGAGGACGTGCCCGGGGCCGTTCGCGCGGTCATCGCGGAATGCGAACCGCGGCTCGGAGAGGTCGCGCGCATCGTGTCGGACGGGCGGGGCGCACTCGTGGTCGCCCGCGGGATCGAGCTTCCCACCGCGCTCGAGATCGCTCTCAAGCTGAAGGAGACGAGCGCCATCTTTGCCGACGGGTATTCGGGCGCCGACCTGCTCCACGGCCCGATCGTCCTCGCCGGGCCCGACGTCCCCGCCGTCGTCGTGCGCCAGGCCGGCGCGGTCGGTGCCGCGCTGGACGTCGTGGTCGATCGCCTGCGCGCAGAGGGATCGCCTGTCGTTCGCATCGTCGACGCGGAGGCCGGCGCGGCCGGGCAGGCCGCCCCGGCCGTCCCGGCCGGGGCGGCGGGGGACGGAGCGGTGACGGTCGACCTCGTCCAGCCCGCCGTCGTCGACGAGCTCGTCGGGCCGCTTGTCCACGTCGTCCCCGGTCAGCTCGTCGCCGAGGCCGTCGCGCGTCTCCGCGGCCGCGACCCGGATGCCCCCGAGGGGCTGACGAAGGTGACGAAGACGCGCTGACGCGGCCGCCACGCCCGTTCCAGACCCGGCACGGTCGGCCGGTCCGCATCGGGGCCGCCTCGACGGTATCCTTTCAGGCGTATCGCAAATCCCACGTCGACAGGTGGTGCCAATGAAGATCGGCGTCGCCAAGGAGACTGCGCCCGGCGAACGGCGCGTCGCCCTGGTACCCGAAGCGCTCGGCAAGCTCAAGGCTGCCGGGCTCGAGATCCTCGTGGAGGCGGGGGCCGGCGACGGATCGTTCGTCCCCGACGCGGCCTACACCGAGAGCGGCGCGACGGTCGTGTCCCGCGACGACATGTATGGCCAGGCAGACGTCGTTCTCCGCGTCGCCAAGCCCTCGGCCGCCGAGGTCGCCAGCCTGCGTTCGGGCCAGGCGATCGTCGGCCTGCTCCAGCCGCTGCTCGATCCGGCGCTGATGGCGGAGCTCGCGAAGAAGGGCGTCGTCGCGATCAGCCTCGACGCGATCCCGCGGACGCTGTCGCGGGCGCAGACGATGGACGCGCTGAGCTCACAGGCCAATGTCGGTGGCTACAAGGCGGTGCTGCTCGCCGCGAACGAGTTCACGCGGTACTTCCCCCTGCTGACGACCGCCGCCGGGACGGCCAAACCCGCCAACGTGCTGATCCTCGGGATCGGCGTCGCTGGGCTCCAGGCGATCGGGACCGCTCGTCGACTGGGCGCCGTCGTCAAGGCCTACGACGTCCGGCCCGAGACGAAGGAGCAGGCTGAGTCGCTCGGTGCGCAGTTCGTCAAGCTCAAGACGGCGATCGACGCGACGGGCGCCGGTGGCTATGCGCGCCAGCTGACGCCTGAAGAGCAGGCCGCCCAGCAGGCGGAGCTCAACGACGTCATCGCCTCGATGGACATCGTCATCACGACCGCGCAGGTGCCCGGTCGCCGGCCGCCCGTCCTCGTCACGAAGGCGGCGGTCGAGAAGATGAGGCCGGGGGCCGTGATCGTCGACATGGCAGCCAGCGCGCTCGGCGGCAACTGCGAGCTGACGACTCCCGGCGAGACGATCGTCACCGCGAACGGTGTCACGATCATCGGCCCCGAGAACCTGCCGGCCACGATGCCGGCCTCGGCGTCCGCCTTCTACGCGCGGAACATCTCGGCGCTCCTCCTCGGCATGGTCAAGGACGGCGCGCTGAACCTCGACGCCGGGGACGAGGTCACGGCCGCCACCGTCATCACGAAGGACGGCTCGGTCGTGCAGGAGGCGACGAAGAAGCTGCTCGAGCCCGCCGCCGGCGGATCCTCGGCCGGAGGTGCTGCATGAGCGCGGAGGTCTCGCTCCTCCTCCAGAACCTGACGATCTTCGTCCTGGCGATCCTCGTCGGCTTCGCCGTCATCTCGAAGGTCCCCGCGACCCTGCACACCCCATTGATGTCGGGCGCGAACTCGATCCACGGCATCGTCCTGGTCGGCTCGATGTTCATCGCGATCGAGGCGAACGACCCGGCCAGCCAGGTGCTCTCGTTCGTGGCCGTCGTGTTCGCGACCCTGAACGTGGTCGGCGGCTACGTCGTCACGGACCGGATGCTCGAGATGTTCAAGAAGAAGCCGACGGCGCCGAAGCCCGCCGAGAAGGCGGAGGCGTAGGCGATGGATCTCGGCATCCTCGAACCCCTCGTCCGGATCGCCTGGCTGCTCGGCGCGATCGCGTTCGTCATCGGCCTCATCCGGATGAACTCGCCCGCCACGGCCCGCAACGGCAACCGCCTCTCCGCCGGCGGCATGGCCGTCGCCATCGTCGCCACGGCGCTCTACCTGCTCCTTCGCCCGGCCGAGCCCGGCGCGAGCGTCCCGGTCGTCGGCTGGCTGATCATCGTGGTCGGCGTCGCGATCGGCGGCGGCTTCGGCTTCTACGAGGCCCGCACGGTCAAGATGACCGCGATGCCGCAGCTCGTCTCGCTGTTCAACGCGGTCGGAGGCGGCGCTGCGGCGCTCATCGCGATCAACGACTACCTCGGCCTGACCGCGGTCCCGTCAGCCCAGGTCAACGTCGCGACTGTGCTCGACATCGTCATCGGCTCGATCACCTTCACGGGATCGCTCATCGCGTCCGGCAAGCTCATGGGCCTCAAGATCACCCCGTCGCGCCCGGTCCTGATCCCCGGCGGACAGGTCGTGACGGCGGTCCTGGCGGCCGTCGTGGTCGTCGGCGCGATCTTCCTCTGGATCGGCAACCTGTCCCTGCCGGTCGTCGGGCTGATCCTGCTTGCCGCCCTCATCTTCGGGGTGACGATGACGCTGCCGATCGGCGGCGCCGACATGCCCGTCGTCATCAGCCTCCTGAACTCGTTCACGGGCACGGCGGTCGCGATGGCCGGCTTCGTCCTGAACAACCCCGTCCTGATCATTGCCGGCGCCCTCGTCGGCGCGTCTGGCGCGATCCTCACGAAGCTCATGGCCGACGCGATGAACCGCTCCGTGATCAACATCATGATCGGCGGGTTCGGCGGCGGCGAGGGGACCGTCGGCGCGGTGACGGGCGCTGGAGGCTCGGTCCGCGAGGTGTCCGCGGACGATGCCGCGATCCAGCTCGCCTACGCGAGCTCGGTCATCGTCGTTCCCGGGTACGGCCTTGCCGTTGCGCAGGCGCAGCACGCGGTCCGTGAGCTGGCCGAGATCCTCGAGAACCGCGGCGTCGACGTGAAGTACGCGATCCACCCGGTCGCGGGCCGGATGCCCGGTCACATGAACGTCCTGCTCGCCGAGGCGAACGTCCCATACCCTCAGCTCAAGGAGATGGAGGACATCAACCCGGAGTTCGAGCGGTGCGACGTCGCGCTCGTCATCGGCGCGAACGACGTGACGAACCCGGCCGCCCGCCGCCCGGGGTCGCCCGTCTCCGGCATGCCCATCCTCGACGTCGACAAGGCGAAGTCGATCATCGTCATCAAGCGTTCCATGGGCCGCGGGTACGCCGGGATCGACAACGAGCTCTACTCGAACCCGAAGACGGGGATGCTCTTCGCCGACGCGAAGCAGGGCCTCGCCGACCTGATCGCGGCCGTCAAGCAGGTCTGACGGGGCGTCCGACCGCCGGGGACGGGGCGTCCGACCGCCGGGGACGGGGCGTCCGACCGCCGGGTCGGGGGAAGCAGCCTCCGTCCTGCGCGATCCGGGTGTTCCGGTCCACCATCGCGCTGTGAATATGAACGCGCCGTCGCCGGCCGACGGTTGGTGGCGGCGCGCCGTCGTCTACCAGGTCTACATCCGCTCGTTCGCCGACTCGGATGGCGATGGCTATGGCGACATCGCCGGCATCCGGTCGCGCCTCGGCTACCTGCGATCTCTCGGCGTCGACGCGATCTGGATCACGCCGTGGTACCCGTCACCAATGGAGGACGGCGGATACGACGTGGCCGACTACCGGGACGTCGATCCGCTGTTCGGGACGCTGGACGACGCCGACGCCCTGCTGGCCGACGCCCATGCCGCCGGGATCCGCGTCCTCGTCGACCTCGTGCCCAACCACACCTCGGCGGCTCACCCGTGGTTCCGGGAGGCGCTCGTGTCGCCTGCGGGATCGCCCGCCCGGTCGCGCTACGTGTTCCGCGACGGCCGGGGACCCGGCGGGGCCGACCCGCCGACCAACTGGCGGAGCGTGTTCGGCGGTCCGGCATGGACGCGGGTGGTCGAGCCCGACCTCGGGCCCGGCCCCAGCCCCGGTGCCGGCCCGGCCCAGTGGTACCTGCACCTCTTCGACCCGTCGCAGCCCGACCTGAACTGGGAGGACCCGGAGGTCCGCGCCGAGTTCGAGTCCATCCTCCGCTTCTGGTTCGACCGGGGCGTCGACGGCTTCCGGATCGACGTCGCGAGTGCGCTCGTGAAAGACCAGGCATTCCCCGACCTGCCCCCGGAGGTGCTCGAGGGCGGTCCCTACATGCCCGACGAGCATCCGCACTGGGGGCGCCCCGGTGTCCACGACATCTACCGCTCGTGGCGCCGGATCGCGCGGTCGTACCCGGACGAGCGCGTGCTGCTCGGTGAGGTCCACGTCTCGAAGCCGGCCCGTCTCGCACTCTTCCTGCGACCCGACGAACTCCAGGGCGCCTTCAACTTCCAGTTCATGCGGACGCCCTTCGAGGCATCGCGACTGCGCGAGATCATCGACGAGACGCTCCAGGCACACACCTCCGTCGGGGCTGCGCCGACATGGGTGCTGTCGAACCACGACGAGACGCGCCACGTGACCCGGTTCGGGCGGCCGTTCTCCGGGATACGGGAACGCCTCATCGACTCGATCCAGCCGACCGACCTGGCACTCGGGACGCGCTGCGCCCGGGCGGCGATCATGCTCATCCTCGCGCTGCCCGGTTCCGCCTACCTGTACGAGGGCGAGGAGCTCGGGCTGTGGCAGGTGACCGACCTGCCCGCCGAGCTGATCCAGGACCCGATCTGGGAGCGAACCGGGCACGCCGATCCGGGTCGCGACGGCTGCCGCGTGCCGATCCCCTGGTCCGGCGACGCGCCACCCTTCGGGTTCGGGCCGGCCGGCTCCGTGCCGTGGCTCCCGCAGCCGCCCGAGTGGCGGGACATCACGGTGGAGGCGGAGTCGCGGGATCCCAGCTCGATGCTGTCGCTCTATCGGGCGGCGATCAGGCTGCGCCGCACCCATCCTGGCCTTGCCGACGAGTCGTTCCGATGGCTCCCGGTCGAAGATGGCGTCGTGGCGTTCGAGCGGAGTGGGGGGTTCCGCTGTCTCGTCAACCTCTCGGGATCGCCCCTGGCTCTCCCGTCTGGCGGGCGGGTCCTCCTGGCGAGCGATCCGCTCGTCGGGCGGCTGCTGCCTGCCGATGCGAGCGTGTGGCTCGAGGGGGAGCCGTAGCAGTAGGCGGTGGGGCCTCGGATGCCTGCG
>DASVZT010000169.1:0-7848 GCA_036391495.1 Candidatus Limnocylindrales bacterium | reverse complement strand
CGTGTACGACGGATCGTCCGGGGAGAGGAGGAGATCGGTCTCGTAGTTGAAGATCGCGTGCCACCGCCACGCATCCGTGCGAGCCGCGAGCTGATCGATCAGCGCCTCCCACCGTTCAGCCGTCAGCTGGATCGAGCCATCGGCCAGCCGCGCGGCGATCGGTAATGAGACGAGCTGACCGCCCGTCGCGATGGTGATCGCCCGCACGACGCCTGTCGGGCTCGTGCCGCATTCCACCGGGTCGGCCGACGCGCGGACAGGCCAGCGGTACCACTCGCGACGGTGCCGGGCCAGCGCTTCGTCGTGGTCCAGCTCGCCAGCCGCGACACGCCGGTCGACCGCGGCGGAGGGCTCGACCTCGGACGCCTCCACGACGACGCTCGCAAGGTGAGCGAGGTAGTCCTCGGCGCCAAGGTCGATGCCAGCGTGGGTCGGAAAGCCGATCGCGGGCAGGAGATACGAGAGGACGTACGCGCCGCACGTCGCCGGTCGCTGGTGCTCGAGACGGTCGAAGATGGCGGCCATCGCGTCGGCCGAGGCGACCGCGTCGAGACGCTCCCCCGGGAAGAGGGAGGAGAAGCGCGCGGCAACGCGACGGGCGCCATCGGTCCTGGCGGTCGGCGCCGTCACGCCGCGCGATGGATTCTCGGTCATCGGCTCTCCAGGTCGTCAGTCCTCGAGGAAGAGGTCGTTCGGAAGGAACGCGGACACGACGTAGCTCGGGTGGTTGACGATCTCACTGATCTTGAGATCCGCGGCAAGAGAGCACAGCTCGTACGCCTCGATCGGCTCGAAGCCACGCTGCGCCACGAGCCGCCGGATCTGGCCGCGGATCGCCTCGCGCGCTGCCTCGTAAAGGTCCATCCCGATCCCCGTCGTCACCGTGTACCCGGCACGGGCAGCGGACGGGCGCTCCAGCGGATGCCGCACCTCGAGGGATGGGAACGACAGCGAGAGGTCGCGGCGGACGGTGAGCCGGAACCGGATCGTCATCGGGCACTCGATGCCCGATCCGCCGACCTCGCCGTCGCCCTGCGCCGCGTGCGGGTCGCCGATGCCGAACAGCGCTCCCTCGACCTCGATCGGAAGGTAGACGGTCGTCCCGGCACGAACGTGCTTGATGTCCATGTTTCCGCCGACGCGCGCGGGCGGGATCGACGAATGGGGCCCGGGCGCGGCCGGAGTGCAACCGACGACCCCGACCATCGGCTCGAGCGGGATCGACGCCCCATGGACGTACCGGGCGCGCGCGCCGCCGTCGAGATCGAAGACGTACACCCACGGATCGGGGAAGTCGTCGGGGAGGAGCCCCGAGCCGGGGTAGTTGGCGGCAAACCCGTATGTGCCGACGCGCGTCTCGAGGAGGTCGACCTGGAGGACGTCCCCGGGGCGTGCGCCTTCGACGACGATCGGGCCCGAGATCGGGTCGATCTGGCTGAAGTCGAGGTTCGCGATGATGTCCGCCGTCGCGCCTGGCTTGACCTGGCCGTTCGTGCACTCCTCGACGTCGACGACGATCTCCTCGCCCGAGCGGACGACGAGAAGCGGCTCGTGGGTCCGGTCCCAGCCGAAGGTGACCCCGGTCGTCGGGAGATGGATGCTCGGCAGGACCATTGGTGTCCTCCTGCGTCCCGCGTCCGACGGGCAGCCGGCCGGAGCGGGATCACCTTTCGATATAGAAAGCGGTCCCGGTGAGGATAGCGACAGTTCAGGCAGCACGCGAGGCCTCGCCGAAGTCACCGGCAGGGAACGTTGGCGCTTTCGCTTGACAACGAACCGGCAACTAAACGAAAGTCTCATCCGTACGCGACGTCCCCTCGCGTCACGCGGATCGTCTGCCCTTCCCGAACGAGGTCGCCCGAGTGGCCGAGGCTTCGCCCGAGCCGTGAGCGTCGTCGCGTCTCCCAGCCCCATTCCCGGCCTTCACGCCGCGGGCGTCGGCATGTCGTTCTCCGGCCTGCGCGCGCTCGCCGAGGTCGACCTCGCCGTGCCCGTCGGCGCGATCGTCGGCCTGATCGGCCCGAACGGCTCCGGCAAGACGACCCTCCTCAACGTCGTCTCGGGCCTCCTGACGCCCACCGAGGGGCGCGTCACGATCGGTGGCATCGACACGACGGGTTGGCCCCCGCATCGCGTCGCCCGTCACGGCGTCGCGCGGACGTTCCAGAACATCCGCCTCTTCGCGAAGATGACCGTCATCGAGAACGTCGAGGTCGGCGCGTCGCTGCAGCTGGCGCACGGGTCGAGCCTCAGGCGAACCGCGCGCGAGCTCCTCTCGGAGGTCGGCCTCGCCGACGTCGCCGACCGGCGCGCCGGGACGCTCCCGTACGGGATCCAGCGCCGCGTCGAGATCGCCCGCGCTCTCGCCACGAGACCGTCGTACCTGCTCCTCGACGAGCCGGCGGCCGGGACGAACGAGGTGGAGTCCGACGAGCTCCGGGAGTTGATCGCCGGCCTCCGCCGAACGCGCGGGCTCGGCATCCTCGTCGTCGAGCACGACCTGCGGCTGATCATGCGCCTCGCCGATCGGATCACCGTCCTCAACGAGGGCCGTCGAATCGCGGAGGGGACCGCGGACGAGGTCCGCTCGGACGAGCGGGTCCGTGCCGCCTACCTGGGGCGACGGGCCGTCGCGGCCGCGTCGTGACAACGGGAGCCCGCGGCGAAGGCCGCACGTCAGCAGGAGGAGGAACGATGCACACCAGGCGCCTCGCAGCGCTCATCGCCACTGTCGCGATCGCGGGATCCGCGTGCAGCGGCGCGACCTCGGGCTCGCAGGACTACCAGATCGGGTACGACTCGTCCCAGACCGGCATGCTCGCCTACTCCGATGTCCCCGCCTCCAAGGGCGTGCGGATGGCGATCGACGAGATCAACGCCAAGGGCGGGATCGCCGGCAAGTACAAGATCGTCCTGACGCTCGAGGACAACCGGAGCGACGCGTCGCAGAGCTCCGTCGTCGCCCAGGACCTTCTCTCGAAGGGCGTCAAGTTCCTCATCTGCACCTCGGACGCCGACCCCTGCACTGCCGCGGGCCAGATGGCGCAGGCCCAGAAGGTCCCGACGATGTCGACCGCGGCGACCTCCCCGACGCTGCCGGGCTCCGTGGGCGACTACATGTTCATGAGCGTCTTCGGCGACAACACGCAGACGACGGCGCTCGCCACGTACGCGATCAACACCGGCTACAAGACGGCCTACCAGCTCTGCTCACCCGACTCCTCGTACACCTCGAAGTCCTGCGACTACTTCGCGACGGTCTTCGAGAAGAAGGGGGGCCAGATCGTCGGTCGAGGCTCGTTCACGCTCGGGGCGGCCGACTTCAGCGCCGAGGTCACCAAGATCAAGAACCTCTCGCCCGCACCCGACGTCATCATGACGCCGGCCTACCCACCGGACGCGCCGACGTTCATGAAGCAGCTGCGCGCGGCCGGCGTGACGACGCCCGTCATCTCGATCGACGGGGTCGACTCGGTCGACACCATCAACGCGGGCGGGCCCGCGGTCGAAGGCCTCGTCTTCACGACGCATGGCTTCAACAAGCCGGGTACGCCGATGGCGACCTTCTGGCAGGACTACAAGGCAAAGTACGGCGCGGATCCCGAGAGCGTGTTCGCCGCGACCGGCTACGACCTCATCAAGGTCCTCGAGGCCGCGGTGACCGCCGCCGACTCGACCGATCCGCAGAAGGTCCGGGACGCGATCGACAACCTCGAGAACGTCCAGGGGGCGACGGGCACGATCACGTACAAGGGCCAGAACCGAATCCCGCTCAAGACCGTCTACCTCGTCACGGTCAAGGACGGGAAGTTCGAGCTCCTCGACACGCTGACGCCGGCGGCCGCGGACATCCCGGCCCCGTAGCCCGCGACATCCGCCAGCCAAAGGAGAACGAGCACCCGTGCCCCTCCTGTCCGTCGACGGCCTGAGCGTCAGCTACGGCGGCATCCGGGCCGTCCGCGGCGTCAGCTTCAGTGTCGAGCCCGGCGAGATCGTCGCCATCCTCGGCGCCAACGGCGCCGGGAAGTCGACGACGCTCAACGCCGTCATGGGCCTCGTGCCCAAGATCGCCGGCTCGATCCGGTTCGACGGACAGGAGATCGGCACGACCCGCCCGGAGCGGATCGTCCGCCTCGGGATGACCCTCACACCCGAGGGCCGTCACGTGTTCTCCAACCTGAGCGTCGACGAGAACCTGGTCCTGGGAGCGATCCCGCTCCGCGACCGGTCGCGCGCCGAGGCGCTTCGGCGGCGCAATTTCGAGCGCTTCCCGGTGCTCGCGGAGCGACGCCGGCAGCAGGCCGGGACTCTCTCCGGGGGCGAGCAGCAGATGCTCGCGATCGCGCGCTCGCTCATGTCGGAGCCGCGGCTCCTGCTGCTCGACGAGCCGTCCCTGGGCCTGGCGCCGATCGTCGTCGACCGGATCTTCGACCTGGTCCAGGACCTGCGCCGCGACGGCGTCACGGTCTTGCTCGTCGAGCAGAACGTGGACCAGACGCTCTCGATCGCCGACCGGGGCTACGTCCTCGCGAGCGGCGAGCTTCGCCTGTCCGGGTCCGCGCGCGAGCTCCGGGAATCGAGCGGGATCGAGCGCGCCTACCTCGGGATCGGAGCCGCCTGATGGAGCTCTTCGCGCAGCAGCTCGTCAACGCGATCAGCCTCGGAGGCGTCTACGCCCTGCTCGCCCTGGGCCTGGCGATCGTCTTCAGCATCATGGGCCTCGTGAACTTCGCCCACGGTGACATCATGACCGTCGGCGGCTACGCGATGTGGTTCGTGGTCATCACCTGGGGGATGCCGCTCCCGATGATCGCCGCCGCGGCCATCCTGGTCGGTCTGGTCGTCGCGGTCGCCATGGAGCGCATCGCCTTCCGGCCGGTCCGGGGCTCCGACGGGACGACGATGCTGCTGACGAGCTTCGCGGTGTCGGGCATCCTGCAGGTCACGTTCCAGAACGCCATCTCGCCCCGACCGCGCGGCGTCCAGCTCGATCCGGCATTCAGCCAGGTCATCCGCGTCGCCGGCGTCGACGTCGGGATCATCCAGCTGACCGCGATCGTGATGGTCCTGGTCTCGCTGGCGCTGATCATGCTGTTCCTGCGCCGGACGACCCTCGGCATCAGCATGCGCGCGGCGGCACAGGATTTCTCCGTCGCGCGGCTCATGGGCATCCGGGCCGACGCGGTCGTGGCGACGGCGTTCGCGATCTCCGGGCTCCTCGCGGGCGTCGCCGCCTTCCTCTGGGTGGCGCAGCGCGGCTCCGTCGATCCCGGGATGGGGCTGACGCCCGTCATCAAGGCCTTCATCGCCGCGGTCATGGGCGGGCTCGGCAGCCTCCCGGGCGCCGTCCTCGGCGGCTTCGTCCTCGGTGTCGTCGAGATCGAGCTCCAGGCCTGGCTGCCCCAGGCGATGCTCCCGTTCAAGGATGCGGTCGCGCTCGTGATCATCCTCGGCATCCTGCTGTGGCGGCCCCAGGGTCTCCTCGGCCGCTCGACGGACCGCGCCTGATGCGAGTCCCCTCCTCCGCCGATCGCGCCGTCGAGGCGCTGGCGCGTCGCGTCCTCGACCCGGTCGTCGAGCGCCTCGACTTCGACCGCCCGCTCGTCCGCGTTCTCGCCGGCTCGGCTGCCCTGGTCGGCGCCGTCCTGCTCGTGGTGGTCGTCGCGGCCCTCTTCTTCGGTCCCGCCGAGCAGCAGGTCACACTCAACTTCCTCGTCTCGCTGATCGCGGTCGTCGGGTTCGGCATCTACAGCGGGAACAGCGGCATCCTCACCTTCGGGCACGTCGCCTTCATGGGTATCGCGGCGTACGCCTCGGCCCTGCTGACGGTGTCGCCGGCGATCAAGGCCGCGGCACTTCCGAACCTGGCGCCGGCTCTTCGCTCGATCGAGCTGCCCCTCGGCCTCGCCATCGTCTGCGCACTTGCCGTCGTCGCGATCGCCGCCTTCGCCTTCGGCTTCCCGATCTCCCGGCTATCCGCTGCGGCGACGCCGATCGCGACATTGGCAATGCTGCTGATCACCTATGTCGTGCTCGTCGGTGCGGCGGACGTCACGCGCGGCAGCCAGACGTTCTACGGCGTCCCGCGACTCACCGATATGACGACCGCCTTCGTCTTCTCCGTCGTCGCCATCGTCGTGGCGAGATGGTTCAGGGAGTCCGTCCCGGGTCTGCGGCTGCGGGCGAGCCGCGAGGACGAGATGGCGGCGCGTTCCATGGGCGTCGACATCCCGAACCTGCGGGTGGCCTCATGGATGCTGAGCGCGCTCGTCGTCGGCCTGGCAGGCGTGATGATGGGCCATCTTCTGACGGCGTTCTCCCCGAAGCAGTTCTACCTCACCCTCCAGTTCGCGCTCGTCGCGATGCTCGTGGTCGGCGGGCCGACGACCGTGACCGGCGCGGTCGGGGGGACGTTCCTGGTCTCTCTCCTCCTCGAGATGGCGCGGCGTGTCGAGGGACTCCTGCCGACGATCGGGACCGACGCATTCCATCTCCCGGAGATCTTCGGGCTCCAGGAGTTCACGCTCGGGATCGTCATCATCGCGGTCATGTACCGCCGCAGGGAGGGGCTCCTGGGCCGGCTCGAGATCGACGAGCTGATCCTCCGCTGGCGACGCCACCGCCGGGGAACCGTTTCTCCCGCGGCCTCTGACGGGCTCGCCGCCCGGGACATGGCAGCAGCACGTGAGGAGGTCGCCAGGTGACTCACCCGCTCAATGCGCTGCCGCCGTGCTACCCGGAGCTCAGGGGCCGCCGCGTCGTGGTGACCGGCGGCGCGAGCGGCATCGGGCTCGCGACGGCTCGCCGGTTCGTCGCCGAGGGCGGCCGCGTCGTCCTGCTCGATCGCGATGAGGCGCGCTTTGCCGGTCTCGAGCGGGAGGTCCCCGGCCTCGCCGGCTGCGTCGCGGTCGACGTCTCCTCCGCGGACGCGATGGCAGCGGCCTTCCGTCGCGTGGACGAGCTTCTCGGCGGCGTCGACGTCGTCATCGCCAACGCCGGCGTGAGCTTCCGGACCCCGTTCGCCGAGATCGACGACGCGCAGTGGGCGGCGGTCATCGGGACGAACCTCACGGGCGCGTTCCTGACCGCTCGCGAGGCGGTCCGTCGGATGAGCGCGCAGGGCAGCGGCATCCTCCTCTTCACCGCGTCGACGAACGGCCTCAGGGGCCATCCGAACTACGCCGACTACAACGCCTCGAAGGCGGGGGTCATGCTCCTGATGCGCACGATCGCCCTCGAGGTCGCGCCGGCCATCCGGGTGAATGCCGTCAATCCGGGCTACGTCCTGACGCCGATGCAGGAACGCGAGTACACGACCGAGCAGCTGGCGCAGGTGAACGAGGCGATCCCGCTCGGGCGGCATGCTCGACCGGAAGAGGTCGCGGCACTCTATGCCTTCCTCGCCTCCGATCAGGGGGCGTACTTCACCGGCACGAGCATCGACCTGGACGGCGGCGAGAACGCCTGACCGCGCGCCGATCCGACGCGCTACCAGAGGCTCGCCTCGTTCCGGCCCGGCCAGCACAGACGTTGGGATGCTTACCGAGACCCAGCTCCGAATCGACAGTCAGTTGACGCGAGGGATAGTATAGGTAGACGCACACTTCGAGGCTAGCACCTTGCCTGACGTCCCCGAGATCGTGCTCAGGCTCTTCCTATCGGCGATCTTCGCTTCGTCGGCGATTGGGAAGCTGCGACGCGACTGGCTGTCAGAACTGCGCCAATACCGCCTTTGGCCAGAGGGATGGGCGCCTCTCCTGGCCGCTGGCGTGGTCGGCGCGGAATGCGTCCTCGTGGGGACCCTAATCCTAGCACCAGCGGGTGGGCTGACGCTGGCAGGCATTGTCT
>DASVZT010000168.1:0-18471 GCA_036391495.1 Candidatus Limnocylindrales bacterium | reverse complement strand
CGAGACCCGAGCCTCACGGACCGACCGGAGCGCCGGTACCCGGTCCGTGAGACAGCGTCCGGGGTCGGGATGGTCGCGATCGGCCTGTTGCCCTACCTGTATCTGCCGATCGCCGCCGGCATGGATCCTCCGGTGAATTGGGGCGATCCGCGGACCCTCGATCGCTTCGTCGACGTGGTGCTGCGGTCCGACTACGGTTCGTTGAGCCTCTCGCTCGGCGTCAAGAGCGGTTCGATCGTCGAGCAGTGGATGGCGCTTGGCTCGGACCTGCTGGGTGGCTTCGTGGTCGTCGGCGTGGCCCTCGCCCTCGTGGGCCTTCAGTGGCTCTGGCGCCGGGATCGGATCGTCGCGACAGCGTTGTTCGTCGCGTTCCTGGTGAGTGGGCCCTTGTTCGTCGCGTACGCCAACCCCGACTTCTCGGAGCCGGTCACGCGTGGCATCCTCCAGCGCTTCTACATCCTCCCGGCCCTCCCCGTCGCCGTGGCGGCCGGCGTCGGCGCCCACGCCTGTCTCGCGTGGGTTGTCCGACGGATGCCGGGCCACCTTGCCGCCGCGGGGGCGGCGACCGTCCTCCTGCTTGTCCCAACGGCGTCGGCCGTCGCTCATGCGGGTGCGGTTGATCAGAGCGGCAACCGCGTCGCCCAGCGCTACGCCGAGGATCTTCTGGGTACGCTCGATCCAGGCGCGATCCTGCTCATGCGTGGCGACGAGAACTACACCAGCGTGATCTACGCCCAATTCGTCGAGCACATCCGTGGCGACGTGGCGGCGATGGACGTCGAGCTGCTCAAGCAGCCGCAATACGTCCAGCTCATGCTCCGGCTTCACCCGGAAATCTCGATCCCGTGGCCGTCATACCGCGAGGGGCCGCCGGCATCGTTGACGCAGCTGGTCGACGCCAATCTCGGCGCTCGCCCCGTGTACTACGTGGGTGCGATGAAGGAAGCCACCTGGACCGCCGGTTACGACGAGGTTCATGCCGGGCTGGCGCGGCGCCTCGTGCAGAAGGGACAGGGTGGGGACGGGTACGGGCTCCTGAGACAGAGGGCCGGCGAGTTCGCCGCCCTTCACTACCCCGATCGGCTTGATCCGCCGACGACCTGGGAGGCGATCATCGAGGAGCACTATGGAGTCGCCGCGTTCGACTTGGGATATGCGCTTCAGTCTGCACATCCTGCGGGCGACTCCCGGGTGACTGAAGCGATGTACCGCGCAGCGATCCGGCTCGCGCCGGACACGACGGTCCCCAGTGCCTACAAGAACCTGGGCGTGCTTCTCGACGGCAGGGGCGGCGACCCGAAGGAGGTGATCGCGCTCTGGCAGCACTTCCTGCGACTCAGCCCGAACGACGCCGACGCACCGGCCATCAGGACCCGGATCGTCGCCCTCGGTGGGCAGGCGCCGTAGGCCCGAACGCGAGAGAGGCCGGCGATTGCTCGCCGGCCTCTGCTTCCGATCGGTCGTCGTGATTTACGGGGCCGCGAGGAACGTCGTCGACGCCGCTGCCGTGAACTTGCCCGTGCTCGAGAACGATCCAGCGGACGCAACGCACGATGCCGCTCCGCTCGACCAGAGAGGTGTCGGGCCGAGACCCAACGTCGCGTTCCCGAAAGAGTCGGTCTGCACGTACTGCTCGTAGACGGTCAGGCCGTTCTGCGAACAGCTCGCGTGCGCCCAGAGGCCGACCGGGCTCACGGTCGCGACGACGGTGCCACCGAACGTCCCGTTCGGAACGCTGATGGACGCGCCCGACGTGCTTCCGCCCGTGGCGCCCTTGCCACCCTTCGCGGCGAAGGCCGGTGACGCCCCGGCGGCGACGAGGGTCGCGACGGCCGTCGCGACGAGTAATGCCTGGCGCACTCGCTTGGCGCCTGCGGCAGTAGCAATAGCCATTCGGCTACCTCCCTACTGCCGGGAGACCGATGTGGCGAGGGATGGCGAACCCTGAACGCGCCGGTCCACTCGTGGCTTTCGGCAACCCGGCTGACTGGCTCGGAGCGACCGACCCAGTCCCGTGGCTTTGCGTCCCCGCCTCGCGACGGGTTTGCCTTTGTCGATGCCAGGCGCTCGCGCGTCTGGGATCGCCGCTCGGGCCTTCTGGGGCCTTCGCGCAGCGGCATGGTCGCCGTTCTGTCATGGCCCGGGCAGAGCCCGTTGGTCCCTGCCTTGCCCTGCTGTCGGTACGAGTTGCGACCGCGCACCAACCCGACGGGGCCGACGCCTATCGGAACCCACGGGCCGCATCCGCACCGTAACTCATGTCGTCCGCGTGACAGATGAGGCACGAACCGTTCCAGAGGCCCTTCGCCCCCTTGCACTGGTACTTTCGTACTGGTACAACTGGCCGTCCGAAGACGCTGCAGACGTTCGCAGGGGAGCATCGACGGTCCGGGGCCGGACGAGGGCGGCGAGCGGGCAGACGTCCCGGAGGCGGCGGGGTTTGGTGCCCACTTGCTCACGCCGACACTCTGCGTCTCCATGGCGCCTACTGGCGGCCGCGCGCCGCCAGCCGCGGACCGGCCCTGTTCCGGACGGCGGCGAACGCCACGCGCTGACGCATGCCATGTCGCTCGGGGAGCGAATCCCGGATGTCCTCTCGGTCGGGCTGACCCCCGCGCCGGCTCCTGCGCGGAAGGGATCCGTCGGCGAGGTGGAGATGGTGGCCTGACGACGGGCCTGCGGGCCCCCGACCCCGGTGACGTCGGCTGCGCTCCGACCCGGGCTGTCGATCGATCGAGTGTCGCCTCCGGGGGTAGCCGACCGTGGAGCGCTGGCGGAGCCAGGAGGGCTGCCGTGCAGAGACGCCGAGACACCATTCATCTCCTCCGAGTAATGGCAGGTAGCAGCAGATCGGGGATGACACCCCGCAGGAAGAACGGAGGGATCACACCGTGATAAGCCGGGTGGCTTACCCGAGGCGGCGGGGGCGCAAACCCCTGACCGCGCTCGCGGTGCTCGGTCTCGTCGGCAGCTTGCTCCTGGTGAGCAACACCGTGCTCGCCGTCCACGACGAGGGCGTGTTCCAGCTAGACGGGAACGCCATCACCGCGGGCGAGCCGAACAACACGGACAACCCGCTGTCGATCACGTCAGGTGCCCACGACTGGGATCAGGTCTACCACGACTGCCTGGCCAACAACCCGAACATCAACAACCCGACGACCGGCATCAACAACTGCTTCGGCACCGCTAACACGTCGGGCTCGACGAACCAGACGTTCGTCACCGATTTCACCGCCCTCGGCGACAGCATCCTGACGGGTGGCTCGACCAAGGACATCAACGACCTTCCGGGCAACTGGCTCTGGAAGCAGACGAGCACCACGTCCGTCCAGGACAAGGACGACATCGAGCACGCCTTCGCCGCGGCGTACACCGCCAACGTGACCCGTTGCGGGAGCATCACGAGCGGCGACGCGCTCACCAACTGCAAGCTCCTCTACTTCGGTGCCGACCGCTTCTCGAACAGCGGCAACACGACGATGGGCTTCTGGTTCTTCAAGGGACCCGTCGGCCTCAACCCGCTGCCCAATCCGCTGCCGACCGGCGGCACCTCGACCTTCACCGGTCAGCACACCGCGCGAACCATCGTCAACGGCCAGGTCGTCCACGGTGACATCCTCATCGTCGTCGACTTCCTGACCGGCGGTGCCGCGCCGACCGTCAGCATCTACGAGTGGGTCGCCTCGGGCGGCAACACGACGACGCACCTCGACCTGATCGGGGGAGGGACGAGCTCGTTCGCGTCGTGCACCCAGGCCCCGAACCCGCAGGCGAACAAGCCCCCGGTCCCGCCGACCGGGCTCGGCGACAACTTCTGTGCGACCGTCAACCAGGACGGGAGCACGGGCACGGCGACGGTCATCTCGCCCTGGCCGTTCACCCCGAAGCCCAACACCGGCGGGATCGCCGGCGCGGGTGGCACTGCCGCCTTCGGTATCAGCGAGTTCATGGAGGGCGGCATCAACATGACCGCTCTCGGACTCGGCAACGAGTGCTTCAGCACGTTCATGGCCGAGACGCGCGCCTCGAGCTCGCCGACCTCGACCCTCTCGGACTTCGCGCTCGGCGGTTTCGGGCAGTGCGGCTCGAGCACCGTGACGACGCCTGAGAGCAGCAGCGGGACCGCCCTCACCGATACCAACGGCAACGGCATCCCCGACGTCTCGATCGGTTCAGGGTCGGTCCAGGTCAAGGACCACGCGGCCGTGTCGGTGACCGGCACATCGACCTGGACGGGCACCGTCTCGTTCAGCCTGTGCGGCCCGCTCGACCTGACGAGCAGCACGACCTGCTCGACCGGTGGCACGGCGATCACCCCACCCGCGACCGTCAGCAACAGCCAGACGACCGGGGACTCGGCGCTCACGACATTGACGTCGGTCGGCCGCTACTGCTGGCGGGCCGACTTCACCTCGGGCACGACCGGCGTGCCTGCGAGCTCCGACGGCTCGTCGGGCGAGTGTTTCGAGGTTCTGCCGGTCCAGCCGAGCCTCGTGACACAGGTCGAACCGACCTCGGGCACGGTCACGCTCGGCAGCACGATCAGCGACACCGCCACCCTCTCAGGCACGGCCAGGCAACCCGGCACGAACGGCATCGGGCCGGGGGGCACGATCAACGCGACCAACGGGGCGGCGGCCGGCGGCACGATCAGCTGGACGGTCCAGGGTCCGAACAGCTGCACCACGACCGCCTTCACCCCGAACTCGGCCACCGTCAGCGGCGACGGCGACTACACGTCGGGCACCCAGACCCCGACCGCGGTGGGCCAGTATGTCTACGTCGCCTCGTACTCCGGCTCCTCGCCGAACACCCTCGGTGTCGCGGCGACGGCCTGCACCTCGCAGCCGACAGCCGAGAAGATCACGGTCGGTAGCTCCAGCACGCTGACGACGCCGGAAGACAGCAGCGGCACGGCGCTCACCGATCACAACGCCAACGGGCTCCCCGACGTTTCGATCGGAACGGGCTCGGTCCAGGTCAAGGACCATGCCGTCGTCACCGTGACAGGTGGCATCACGACGTGGTCCGGGACCGTCTCATTCCACCTGTGCGGTCCGGCGGATCTAACCTCGAATACCAACTGCCGGACGGGTGGCGCGTCCATCACGCCTCCACAATCTGTCAGCAACCTGAGCACCTCAGCCGACTCTGCACTCGCCACGTTGACGTCGGTCGGCCGCTACTGCTGGCGGGCCGACTTCACCTCGGCGACGGGCGGCGTGCCTCCGAGCGCTGATCCGCCTGATGCGACCAGCAGCAGCGAATGCTTCGAGGTGCTGCCGGTCCAACCGACCCTCGTGACACAAGTCGAACCGACAAGCGGAACGATCATCCTCGGCAATTCGATGAGCGACACGGCGACGCTCACCGGGACCGCCAACCAGCCCGGTACGAACGGGATCGGGGGCGGTGGGAGCATCAACGCGACGAACGGCGCACCTGCCGGCGGCCAGATCAGCTGGACGGTCTTCGGGCCGAACAGCTGCACCACGACCGCTTTCGGACCGGTGACGGCGAGCGTCAGTGGAGACGGCGACTACACCTCCGGAAGCTTCACTCCCACGAAGCTGGGCGTCTACGTGTTCGTCGCGTCCTACAACGGTAGTTCCCCGAACACGTTGAGTGCCTCCACGGGCGATTGCGCAAGTCAGCCCCAGAACGAGAAGATCACGGTCAACGGCAACGCTCATCTCTCGACGGCCCAGGACTGGCTGCCGAACGACACGGCGACCTTGACCGGCGACGCGAACCTCAACGGGACGCTGACGTTCACCCTCTACAACGACGCCTCGTGCGGGAGTGGTGGCGGCACGGTCCAGTACGGACCGGTATCGCAGACGATCACCGACGCGACGTCAGGCAGCACCTTCCACACGAACAACACGACGTACAAGGTCACGGCAGCCAGCGATAGCAGCTGGTCGTGGCTCGTTCACTACGTCGATAGCAACCTCACCTCGCCGACCGACAGCTGCGAGTACACGACGATCCACACGATCCACAACTAGGTCCGTTTCCCATCGGGAACGGCTGGACACGAAGAGGCCCCCGGCTCATCGAGCCGGGGGCCTTGATTGTTGCCGCGAGTGCAGGGGTCGCTACGCGCCGACTGCGAAGTTCAGAGTCGAGAGGACCGTGTACTTGCCGTTCGAGTTGTACTGCTCAAGCGTTGCGGTACAGCTCGCGGCGCCACCTGTCCATCCTGCTGACGAGAGCATGTAGTAGGGCGGGTAGGCGTAGCTGGCGTAGAACCCGGCCTGGGCCGTGTAGACCCACACGCCGCTCTGATAGCAGTTAAGGACGACGATCGGTGTACTGGCGGATGTGGTGACGGCAAACGTGATCGTGTCGCCCCAATTGGGGGCGGCGTTCGCGTTCAGATCTGTGACCATCACGACCGAGATGCTCGACGAGGAGCCTCCGCCGCCGCCCTTTGAGGGTCCACTGCCGCCCTTGGCGGCCAAGGCCGTTCCGGCGAGGGATAGGACGAGCACGCCGGCCAGTCCGATGCTCAGGATCCTGCGCATGGTTTCGAGACCTCCCATTTCGGCAACCCGGCTAGCTGGTCTCCGGTCCCCCCGGAAGGACCAGTCCCGTGGCTTTGCGTCCCCGCCTCGCGACGGGTTTGCCCTTGTCGGTGGCCAGACGTCCCTGAACCGATGCTGGCGCTGTTCGCCTGAGCGCCTGGGCTCACGCGTACCCGCACCTTAGCAGTCGACCGACCTCGATGTCCGTCCGTCGATGGTCATATCTGCGGGGGTGTCCGACGTCACGGCCGGTATGTATCGACGGCGCGCCGACGCACCGTCATCGGCGGCCGGGCGAGCCAGGATCCTCAGGTGCGGTGATCGGGGCGCTGATCGGGGCGCTGATCGGGGCGCTGATTGGCGGGCTGACCGGGGCGCTGATTGGGGCGCTGATCGGGGGCTGATCGGGGGCTGATCGGGGCGCTGATTGGCGGGCTGATCGGCCGGGGCCGCCTACTCGATCGCCTGGCCCGGATCGCAGGCGTGGATGGCGACGTCGTGGAGGCCGCGCGCGCCCAGCTCGTCCCGGAGCTGCTCCGGCGTCCCGTCGAGGACCGGGAAGGTCCCGAAATGGATCGGCACGACGTCCTTCACGCCTAGCAGCTCGACCGCGAGCGCCGCCTCGCGCGGGCCCATGGTGTAGTGGCCCCCGATGGGCAGGAAGGCGAGGTCGGGATGATGCAGCTCGCGGATGATGCGCATGTCGCCGAAGACGTCGGTGTCGCCCGCGTGGTACAGGCGATACCCGTTCTCGAGCTCGACGACGAATCCCGCCGGCTCGCCCAGGTGCAGCGGCACCTCGTGCCCGGCGTGCCAGTCGCCCGCGGAATGGTCGGCCCTGACCATCCTCACCTTGAGTCCGCCGACCCTCACCGTGCCGCCCTTGTTCATGCCGATGACCGCGTCCATCCCCCCGGGCAGCTGCCTGCCGAGCCACAGCGACATCTCGTGGATGCACGGCCACGTCGGGGAGAGGCGGCTGGCGATCGCGATCGCGTCCCCCATGTGATCCGAATGCCCGTGCGTCACGAGCATGAGGTCGCATGCCCGGACCTCGTCGGCCCGCTTGGGGCTCTTCGGGTTGCCGAACCACGGGTCGAAGAGGATCGTCTTCCCACCGGGGGTCATTACCTCGACGCAGGCATGCCCATACCAGGTGATCTTCGTGTCGGCAGGGAGTCCCACGGGGCACCTCCAGCGGCTGTCGGGATGCCGTGCCGGCCGGCAGCCGGTACCTTCGGACGTTCGGATGGTTGGTCGTTCGGCCGTTCGGAGCGCCATCGTACGTCCACCGCGACGAATGGCATGCGTCTCGCCGCGGAGACGCGCGTTGGGGCGCGCAGTCCGCCGACACCTGGAGTGCGCGGATCCAGTGGCGGGCGTTCGGGCGTGGGGGCGTGCGGGCGTGCGGGCGTGGGGCGGCCCAGCGAGCGTCGCACTTGGGCGCGGGCTTTCCCGTCAGGCGGTCATCCCAGGGGTAAGGGGTCGATAAGTGCCGCGTGAAGGGGCCCGAAGAGCGCAGTCCCGCACCGGTCCACGCTCGGCCCCGATCGTCGCCGGGTTTCGTCGCGCCTTCGACCGCCCTGATGGGCAGTCTTGACCCGCCCTTGGGGCGGGAATGACCGTGGGCTGGGAATCGAAGCCGCCAACCCCGGCCGCGCCCACGAAGGCGCCAACCCCGGCCGCGCACCCCGGCGAGGCGCCCAGCGAGCCGCGCACCCCGGCGAGGCGCCCGCGGCGCCGAGGCGCAAACCCCGACCGAGGCGCAAACCCCGACCGAGGCGCCCACCGAGCCGCCAGGCGCCCATCCATGTCAGGCCCCAAACGCGGCGAGGGCCCGCCGACCCGGCGCCGCTACACTCGGCGGCGTGATCGCGCAGCAGATCGGCGAGAACCTCGCCTTCATCAACTGGGTCGTCCTCGCCGGACTCGCCGTCGGCTGCTTCGCAGTCGTTCTCGTCGGCCGCTTCGCCGACCCGCCCGCCACGAAGGGTTTCCTCGCCTTCACGTCGTTCTCGTCCGCGGTCTTCGCCGTCCTCGCCTGGCTGTCCGACACGGGACTCCCGGCCGCCACGACCGCCGGCTCGCCGGTCGCACCCGACCCGGCCTTCACTCCCGTCCGGCAGGCGGCCCTGCTCGTCCTGGCCATCGTCGCCCTCGTCGACGCGATCGCTCTCCTTCGGTCGGCCGGCCCGCCGATCGCTCGTGCCCTGGCCGTCGCGGGTGCCGTCGCGTCGGCCACGGCCATCGTCGCCGGCGCCCTCGCCTGGGGCGACGGCATGCCGGGTTCGCTCGCCCTCGTCGTCCAGCTCGCCGTCCTGGCACTGGCGACCGGCGGCGTCTTCGGCGCGATGGTCCTCGGCCACTGGTATCTCGTGACGCCGAAGCTCCCCGAGGCGCCGCTCGTCCGTGTTTCGCGCCTTCTCCTGGGCCTCGTGGCGATCCAGGTCGCGCTGTTCGTCGTCTCGATGGCGCTGGGCGGGGGCGTCGGGGCCCAGCCGTTCCAACCCCTCGTCGGGCCGTGGGCGCTCTTCGTCTGGTTGCGGCTGCTCATCGGGCTCGTCTTCCCGCTCGTCGTGAGCTGGGCGGCCATCCAGACGGCGCGGACGCGGTCGATGGAATCGGCGACGGGCCTGCTGTACATCGACGTCGGGGCCATCGCCGCGGGGACCATCCTGGCAGCCGGCCTGTACTTTGGAGCGGGGATGTTCGCATGACGGAGGCCTCGTCATGAAGATCCGCGTTCGGCTGTTCGCGATGCACCGCGAGATCGTCGGGTCGAAGACGGCCGAGCTCGAGCTGGCGGACGCCTCAACGCTCGAGGACGCCTGGGCCGCGATGGCCGAGGCGTATCCCGCTCTTGGGGCCGGGCGCGCGGCTGTGCGCTTCGCTCGGAACGGTGCGTATGCCGAGCCCACGGTCATCCTGGCTGACGGCGACGAGGTCGCATTCATCCCGCCGGTCAGCGGAGGGTCGGGCGACGGGCCGGCGGAGGGCGGTCCAGAAGGGGCTGACGACGAGGCGCTCGACCGGCGGCGCGTCATCCAGCTCATGGACGAACCCTTCCCCGAGGGCCTGGCCGGCCGACTGTCGGGAGCGCTCGCCACCGACGAGGATGGCGCGGTCGTCGTCTTCATCGGCCGGACGCGGGTCAGCGCCGGGACGCCCGCGCCAGGCCAGGAGGCCGAGGCCGCGCGGCACGAAGGTCGCCACGTCCGAGGCCTCGATTACGAGGCGCTCGAGCCGATGGCCCTCGACGTCCTCGGCCAGATCGCCGACGAGATCGAGGAGCGTTTCGGCGTCGTCCGCCTGGCGATCGTCCATCGTGTCGGCGACGTGCCGCTCGGTGAGCCGAGCATCCTGGTCGTCGCGGCGTCGCCGCATCGCGATGCGGCCTTCAAGGCGGCTCACTACGCGATCGACGAGACGAAGGCGCGCGCGCCGATCTGGAAGGCCGAGCGCTTCGCCGACGGACACGTCTGGATCGGCCAGCCGGCCCGGACGGGCCCCGAGAACGAGGGGTCGTAGTCGGGCGGGCATCGTCCCCGCTACGATGACCCTCGCATCGCGCGCCTTCCTCGCCGTGAGCGCCGTTGCATCGATCGGGGAGTGACAGTCCGGCCATGACGTTCGACCCCGGCGCCGACTCCGGCAGGGTGGTCGACCCCGGCGCCGTCCGCCACCTCCGCGCGGTCGCCAATTCCCTGGCGGGTGCATGGGCGGCGACGGCCCGGACGCGCACGACGTTCGGACGCGAGCGGGCCGTCCTCGGGCTCCTCGGCGTCGACGGTCTCGACCGGGCCGGCCGGCCGCTTGCCGCCGGGGTGGTCGAGCGCTACGTCGGGGAGTCGGTCGAGCGCCTCGCCCGTGGGATCGCCCTGCCGTTCGCCATGGCTGCAGTCGAGTACGACCTCGAGCCGCGCGAGCTGGCGCTGGACGTTGCCTCCGGCGCGGTCGACCTGGCGCTGGAAGCCGAGCTGCTGGACGACCCGGAGCGGAGGGCCGCCGCGGAACGGCATGCGCGGTCGCTCGCCGCCGCGGCGGTGGCGCGCATCGACGCGAACCGGACAGCGCGCCGGGAGCTGCTGTCCGTGCTCGGCGACCCACCGCGGCCCTGGATCGCATTCGACGTCCTGGCCGCCGACGTCGCCGGCGCGCGCGAGGAGATCCTGGCGCGGATCCGTGGTGGCGCCGAGCTCCTCCGGATCGCGGTCCCGGCGGGACGCGAGCTGAGCGACCGGCTGGCGGTGTCGAACGGCGAGGCGGCGGGCGGCGTCCAGGAGCGGCGCGTCGAAGGACCGCTCGACGCGGCGCCCGCCGGCAGCGCGCGCGGCCTGAATCTCCTGCGCGACGTCGTCGATCGGGCGGCCGCCGAGCGCGGGGGGTACGTCCGCCTCGGGACGTGGTCGCCGGCACTCGCCGGTCCGGAGCAGGCGGTCGTCGCCGCGTTCGACCGGCTCGACGCCGTGCGCGTCGACCCGATCGCCGAGGTGGTCGAAGCGTCGATCGACCCCGACCGGGCGCTGGCCGACCACGCGGCAGCCTCCCTGCTCCACGCCCGCGCGGGCTCGACGGTCATCGTCGGCGCCGGTCCGCTCGCGGTGGCCCCGGACATGATGCGTGGCGTCCCCTCCGATGGCGCGACGCGCGCCGGCCGGGCGCTCGCGCTCCAGGCGCTCGCCGTCGGGTTGTTGCACCACCACGGCGTCGGCGACGACCAGATCGCGATCGACACGATCCCCGACTGGCTGGCGGACGAGCGCGACCCGTTCGCGACCGCGATGGCGCAGGTCGTCCTGCGGCGCGCGGTCCATCCGGGCGCGTGGCTGGCGTTCGTCGAGCCGCCCGCGGAGTCGAGCGTCACCGATGCATGGCCCTTCATCGTCGCCGCCGTGCTGCCGCAGGCGGGTCGGACGTCGCACGTGCTCCGTCGGGGGCGCGATGACCATGACGCAGCTGTCCGTGACATCGAGCGCGTGACTGCGCGCATCGCGGCCCGGACGAAGGGCGCCGTGGCGGTCGCCGCGGAGTCCGTGCGGTCCATCGAGACGTCCGTCGGGGGTCGGGCGGCGGCGCTGGCGTCAGCGTCGTTGCGGGCGGCCATCGAGACGCTCGAGGCGATCGATCGCCGGGGTTGGTCCGCGGTGCTGGGGACGGCGCCCGGTCAATCGGGCGGATCGGAGTCGGCCGCCGCGTCGCGCAGGATCGCGGCGGACGCGGTGGTCGAGATGACGGACGCATTCGACCCGTTCACCGCTGTGGCGGCCTCGGTCCCGGCAACCGGATAGGCGGATGCAGGACTGCCCCCCGCGGGGCAACCGGCAGGCGTTGAGCGCCGGACGGCCCGGGCTTCGCCGCTCGGTCAGGCGCTGATGACGTTGCCGGGCACCTGCGGGTCTGCCGCCGCATCCTGCTCGAGGAACCCCCGCGCGACCTGGTCCGCCTCGTCGAGCGCCGCCGGCGTCCCCGTGATCGCCAGGAGGAAGTCGTCCCGCTCGAGCGCCCGCAGGTCCGCATCGTCGACCGCCGTCACCGACGCCGTCCGCGGCACGCTCCGCAGCAGCGCGATCTCGCCGAAGGCGTCGCCCGGTCCGAGGCGGCGGATCTCGCGACCCTCGCGGCTCACCGCGACCTCCCCGGACACCACGACGTAGAAGCGGTCGCCGATGTCGCCCTCCCGGATGATCGGCTCGCCGGCCGACACGGACACCGGGACCAGCCGTCGCGCGGCGGACTCGACGGCCGGTGCCGGGACCGGCGCGAACAGCCGGAGCCGGCGCAGGAGCGCGATCTCGCGGAACGGGATCTCCACCCGACGCTCGCCCGCCATGACGGTCGGCAGCACGAGCCCGGCGGCGAGCGGCATGAGCAGCCCGAGCGCGACGAGGGACGTCGACAGGCCGACGAACGCGATCAGCGGCCCGGCGAGCAGGGCTCCGACGGCCAGCCCGCCGAAGATCATCGCCTCGAGAACGCCGAACGCGCCGGCGAGCGCGCCCACCGGGAGGAGGCGCTGGAGGAGCGTTCGCGCCGTCACCTCGAGCACCGCCAGCCCGACGCCGGCCGCCGCGAGCAGGACGAGCGCGACCGCGGGCGCCGGGATGAGCGCGATCGAGACGAGGAAGAGCCCCCATCCGCTGGCGCCGAGAAGCAGGAACGGCGCGATGCGCTGCCGGCCCGCGAGCGCGAGCGTGCTTGCGCCGCCCAGGATCGCCCCGAACCCGGCCGCGGCGTTCAGGTACCCGGCGCCGCTCCCGCCCATCCCGAGCAGCTCGATCGAGGCGATGACGAGGAGGACGTCGAGGGCCCCGGCGGTCACCTGGCGCGCCCCGATGAGAGCGATGACGAGCATGCCGCCCGGGTCGTGGCGCACGGCGCGCAGCCCGTCGAAGAAGCGGATCTCGGCGCGATGGATCACGCCCGGAGCCCGATCGCGCGGGTCCGACATCGCCACGCGGAGCACCAGGAGGGCTCCGACCGCGCACGCGATCCCGCCCGCGACGAACGCGGCACCCGGCGAGGCGAGCGCGAGGATGACGCCGGTGGCGAGTGGTCCCGTCAGGCTCCCGACGCCCTCGAGGACCATCGAGAGCGCGTTCGTCGCCGTGAGCTGCTCAGCCGTCCCGACCAGGCGAGGCACGATCGCCGCCTGCATCGGGCGGACCGAGGTGAGCGCTGATTGCGCGACGATCGCGAAGGCGTAGACGACGAGGGCCGGCGCGTCGGCGAGGATCGCCACGCCCGTCGCGCCCATCGCCAATGCCAGGAAGGCATACGCGGCCGTGAGCGCGCGGTCGCGCGCGAAACGCTCGCCGAGCGTTGCCGCGAACGGGGCGACGAACGCCGCGGGGACGAGCTGGGCGACCGCCACGACACCGACCGATGCGGGCCCCGTCGCGTGGTAGGCGTAGACGAGGATCGCGACCCAGGTGCCGAACTCGGTCGCGGTGAATGCGAGATAGGCGGCCTCGACACCGAGCACGCGCCGCACGCCGAGCACGCGTCGCAGGGCGTCGATCGAAGCAGGCAGGGCTCCCCTCCGGGCGTGGGCGTGGCGCACAGGCTCTCATTCCCTGCACGCACCTGCAAGCCCGGAATCGGCCGAGGAGACGTCGCATGGGAAGCAAGAAGCGAGGTCCGCCGGTGCGGGCCTCGCTTCTTGCGCTCGGGGAGCCGGGTGGGGCTCAGCGGCTCATTTCGGGACGTAGACCGCGACCCAGTCGAGCTGGACGTGACCCGCGACGGAGTCCGCCGGCGCGCCGCCCGAGAGCTGCGTCTCGGTCTGGATGACCCAGTGCATCGGCGTGTTCGGGACGCGCGAAGTCGACTCGCCGATCTTCACGCCGTCGAGCCAGAAGGTGCATCGGACGCCGGAGACCCACTCGATGACGGCGGTGTGCCAGGTCGGATAGGTCGCGGTCGTCGCGTACGCGTCCTGGTCGGACGAGCTCGTCCCGTCCTGGTGGTGCATGAAGGCCTTGATGTAGCCGTTCAGGTTCCCCTCGGGGAAGTCGATCTCCCCGTCCCACGGCCAGTTGCCGCTCTCCGGCCAGAGGAGCCACGCGGTCTTGTAGCCGGCGAGCGCGTCGGAGCGGAAGCGCATGACGTAGCGGCCGGACGGGAGATCGCCCCACGTGGACGCGTCCGTGCCGGGGATCTTCGCGACGGGCGCCGCGACGTAGTGGACCCCGTTCTCCGTGTGGACGTAGAGGTCGAGCAGCCCGCCGCTCTGGCTGCAGACCTTCGAGCAGTCGTAGATGCCGTTGCCGGACGTGTCGTGCCAGGTGTTCGGGTAGGCGCCCCACTTCGAGGAAACGGCCGACGGCCAGGAGCCCAGGGGAACGTTCGTCGTGAAGTCGTCGGTGAAGACCTGGTGCCAGGCCTGGCCGGAGGCGTCGACCATGTCCCCGACCGGCATCGCCTGGCCGGAGGGACCGATCGAGCTCGTGGTGGTCACCGGCGTTGCCGTGGGCGCAGGTGTCGGCGCAGGTGTCGGCGTGGGGGTCGACGTGGGAGCCGGTGTCTGGCTGGCGGTCGCCACCGGCGTCGCGGTCGGGGTTGCGCTCGCCGTCGGCACGGCCGTGGCGGTCGGCACGGGCGTGACCGTCGGCACGGGCGACGTCGTGGTGACGGGAGTGGGGGATGCCGCCGTCCCGCCGGGGGTGGTGATCGTGACGTCGTCCACGTCCTCGGAGAATGCCTGCGCGCCGACCTCCTGTCCGATCTGGACCGTGCGGATCCAGCGATCGCCGAGATCCAGGCCCGTCAGCCACAGGGCCGTCGTGCCGTTCAGGGTGACGATGACCGCATCCTTGTTCCCGTTGGCGATGGTTGCACGGACCGCGACGCGCGCCCAGGTGCCCAGCGCCATCGTCGCGCTCGTCCTGTAGTAGCCGCCGTTCCATGTCGCCCACACCTGCCCGCCGGTCGCGTTCTGGCGATAGAGGCGCAGGATCTGCGAGCCGTCGGAGCGGCGCAGCACGAACAGCGGGACGTTGCTGTTCGGGAGTCCCTCGGTGTCGACGCGGATGGCGGCCGCCGCCGTGAGATCGGGCACCGAGCTGCCGAGGGTGCGGCGCGCCTGCGAGATCGAGCCGGGGGTCGTCGTCTCGGCGAGATGGGCACCGTACGAGCCGGAGTAGGCGGCCGCTGCGCTGGTATAGGCGGCGCCGTCACCGCCGGTCGATACGGCCCAGCCGCCCAGGCCGTTCTCGAAGCCGTCCGCGTAGAGGGTCGACGCTGCCGCCGACGGCGTGCCGGATGGGCCGACGATGAGGGCGCTCGCGGCGAGCAGGGTCGCGCCGGCGAGCGCAGCGAGACGCCCGGTCGTGTGTGACATGACAATCCTTCCCGATATCAGCCTGGGGCGCTGAGATCCGGGAGGGCCGAGCTTCTGCACTCGGCGCCTGGGCACCACCGGTACTCGTGTTGGGTCCGCTGGGGATCGGCGTCGCTTGATCCGACTGCCGTCCGCGGGTCAGGCTACGGGACTGTCACGTGGTTGCAAGGGCGACGAAGGTCCCGTGTCTGCCGGACGAAATGATGCAGAGATTCGGCCGTACGACAAGGGTCGACCCTGTCATTCGAGCCGACCGCCGCGAGGTGGTAAAAGGGACCTTCCCGCGCGGGACACCGAGACCGCACGCCCTGCTGGCCGTCAGGCGAGACCTCCGCCGTCGACCACGAGCGTCGTGCCCGTCACCCACGCCGAGCCGTCCGTGACGAGGTAGAGCATCGCCCGCGCGATATCCGCCGGCGTCCCGAGCCTGGCGAGCGGACGCTCCGCGGATCCCGCCAGGAACGACTGCTCGTCCGCGCCGAGCTGCCGTGCCTCCTCGCGCAGCATCGCCGTGTCGGTATCGCCCGGGCAGACACAGTTGACCCGGATGTTCTGCGGTCCGTGGTCGATCGCCATTGCCCGCGTGAGGTTGACGACCGCCCCCTTCGACGCGCAGTAGCTGGCCGCCCGGTCACCGCCCTTGAGGCCCCAGCCCGAACCGGTGTTGACGATTGCGCCGCCGCCGCCCGCCACCATGACGGGGATGACGTGCTTCGACATGAGGAAGACGGACGTCACGTTGACGGCCATGACCCGCGCCCACTCCTCCTCGCTTGTCTCGACGACGTCGGCGCGGCGGATGATCCCCGCGTTGTTGCAGAGGATGTCGAGGCCGCCGAAGAGTTCCACGGCCGTCGCGACGGCCGCCGCGCAGTCGGCCGACGAGGTGACGTCGCAGCGGACGAAGACGGCCCCTCCACCGGCCGCCCGGATCGCCTCGGCCGCGGCCTCGCCGCGCGTGACGTCGACGTCGGCGAGGACGACCGACGCACCCTCGGAGGCGAGGAGCTCGGCTGTCGCGCGCCCGATCCCCGATGCCGCCCCCGTCACGATCGCCCGCTTGCCCTGTGCCGCTCCCATCTCTCTTCTCGCTCCTTCGGTCCGTGGTGAAGGTCCGGCGATCGCCGTCAGGCTGCCGCGACCGGGTAGATCGTCGCCTCGCCGAGCCCCGTCACCACCCGGACGTGGCCGGTCAGCTCGGCATCGAGCCCCGGATCGCCGGTGTCGACGAGGAGCGGCCGCCCGCCCAGTCCCGCCATCTTGGCCAGTGTCGCGACGACGATGATGCCGCTCCGCCCCTGGCTCGCGAGGACGTCGCGCACGACCGACGGCCCGAGCTGCTGGTTGCCGCGGCCGAGGATGAAGCCCTGGCCGCCGATGGGCGTGACCACGATGGTCGCGTCGCGCGCGGCGGCGAAGCCGAGGAGGTCGCGCTCGGCGACGTCCTGGGCGACGAGGCGAGCAGACTCAGGGCCGACCGCGTCGACGACGTCGACACCGACGAGGGTCTTCTCGACGCCGAGACGGTCGGCGATCGCGCGGATCGTCGAGCCCGGGCCGAGGATGTAGCGGCGACCGCGGACCAGGTTCGAGGCGATCTCGGCGGCGATCGACGCGACCGCCGCGGCCTCGGAACGTGGAGTCGCTTCTTTCCGGGATTGGAGCCGCCGGCCGTCGACCGGCACCGGCAGCTCGCCGTACAGCCGCGGCGCAACCTCGCCGCGCCGATAGGCAGCCTCGTCGAGGTCGAGCACCTCGCGCAGTGCCGTCCGGCGGCGCGCCTCCGATGCCGACACGAATGCTGCGGCGATCTCTCCGGCCGCGCGGGGGCTCGTCGCGAACGCGGCGGACTGGATCTTCACCCCGGCCGGGATGCCGAGGACCGGCGGTCCGGTCCGACCCGCCAGCGCCGCGACGGCGTCGCGTGCCGTGCCGTCGCCGCCCGCGACGAGGAGCAGGTCGACCGGCGCGTCGGCCAGTACCCGGACCAGGCGCAGGGTGTCGTCGGCCGTCGTCGGTCGGTCGACGATCGGCGGGCCGACGATGTCGCCTGCGAGCCCAGCGGCGCGCGCGCTCTCCTCGCCCATCGGACCGGGGCCGACGAGGAGCTCGAACGACCCGGCGCCCGCCGGCCAGCGGCGCGCAAGCGCCTCGAGCGCCGCCGTCGCCCGCTCGCCGGCATGGGGGACCGCGCCGCGATCCCGTGCGAGCCGGACGATGTCCGCGCCGTCGCTTCCCTTCAGCCCGACGGCGCCGCCGATCCCGGCGATCGGGTTGACGACGAGCCCGACGCGAGGGCGTCGTGCCACGTCAGCGGCGTGGACCCCGTCGCTCACGCGCCCCCGGGGTGCTTCCGCCGGTACGCCCTCCACGTCACCGCCCACCGGTCCGGGTCGTCGAGCGGCTCGTGGTCGATCCGGTGGATCGTGCTGCGGTGCGGCGCCGACAGCACCGTCTCGGGCTCCTCGTAGGCCTCCCTGGCGATCTCGGCGAGGATCGCGGCGTACTCGTCGAGATCGGCCATCGAATACGCCTCTGTCGGCTCGAGCGTCATCGGCTCCGGAACGACGTACGGGTGGTGGCTCGTCCAGTAGTGCGTCCCGAAGTCGGCCGCCCGGTACCCGATATCCTCCGAGTGGACGCCGGTCTCGCGCGACAGCTCGTCCCAGGAGTAGCGGACCTGTTCGATCCGCCGCTTGCCGGTCGCGTATGGGGCCGCGGCCCCGCGAATCGAGAGGACCTTCGCCATCAGGTAGTTGTTGTTGAGAACGGCGATCTCGGCGACCTGCCGCAGGCCCTCGGCGCCCATCGACATCACCCACGCATACGCGCGGACGAGGTTCGGGGTGATGCCGTACCAGGGTCGGACCTTGCCGATCGACTGCGGCCGGTCGTGATCGAGCCAGAAGTGGCCCTCCGCGTCGCGTTCGATCGTCGGCGCGGGCAGGAACGGGACCAGGTGGGGTGCGACCCCCACCGCGCCCGCTCCCGGCCCCCCGCAGGCATGCGGCGTCGAGAACGTCTTGTGGATGTTGAAGTGGCAGAGATCGAAGCCGGCGTCGCGCGCCCGCGTGATGCCGAGGATCCCGTTCGCGTTCG
>DASVZT010000167.1:0-4734 GCA_036391495.1 Candidatus Limnocylindrales bacterium | reverse complement strand
GCGACGACGACCGAGACCGAGTTCGATGAGGTCGAGTGGAGCTGCTCGAGGCGCGGGACGCCCGAGATGGCGCGTTCGACCGGCTTGGTCACCTGGTCGGTGACGTCCGCGGCGCCCGCGCCAGGGTAGGGCGCGACGACGGTGATGACGGGGAAGGCGATGTCGGGCAGCAGTTCCTGCTGGAGGTTCGACCAGGCGTAGACGCCGGTCCCGAACAGCGCCAGCGCCAGGAGGATGACGACGCTGCGGCGGATGACGGCGAAATCGGTGATGCGGCTCATGAGAGCACCTCGCCCGCGGCGATCGTGGGCAGCGCCTGTTCGCGCCGCGCGATGGCCGTCTCGAGGGCGTCGAGACCGGCGACGACGGCCGATACCTCGTCGTCGGACAGGAGCTCGACGAGGGAGAGAAGGGCCCGCTCGTTGAGCTCGCGGAACCGCTCGATGGCTCGCGCGCCGTCCGTCGTCGCCGTGACGACGACCTGCCGGCGGTCCGCGGGATCGTCGTGGCGAGACACGAGGCCGCTCTCCACGAGGCGGTCGACGAGGCCGCTGACCGTCGAGAGCGTCACCCGGAGGCGTGCCGCGAGATCCGACATGTGGATCTCGCCCGCCGCCGCCACGAGGTAGAGCGTCTTCGCCTGCGGCATCGAGATGTCGATGGCGACGAAGTCCTCGGCGTGGAGAGCGGACATCCGCTGCATGAGGCGCTCGTGGCCGGAACGGAGCCGGTCGATGAGCTCGGCGTGGCGCGACGTGTCGGGCATCTGATCCTTCGGTTTGCACTGAGTATCGGGTCGCAGCGAAGGATACGGCATCCCGTCGATCCCCACCGGCGCCGTCGCCGTCGGCCGGTCGGCGCCCACGGCGACCCGGCGGTCCCCCGTACCATGCGGGCGTGACCGATCCGATCTCGCTCTCGCCGGACGCCGCGCGGCGCTTCCTCGCCCGCCGGCACCTGCTGGCGCCTCCCCGTTCGCTGCCGCCGTCGCCGGCCAGCGTCATGCGCGTGATCGAGCGGCTCGGCTCGCTCCAGTTCGATCCGCTCGACGTCGCGGGCCGCAACCACGACCTCATCCTCCTCGCCCGGATCGCCGGCTACCGGCGGGAGTGGACGGAGACGCTCCTGTACGTCGAGCGTGCCCTCTTCGAGACGTACAACAAGCAGCTCTCGATCCTGCCGACGTCCGAGCTGCCCTGGTACCGCATCTCGTGGGAGCGGCGCCGGCGCAGCCACGAGAGCGGCGCGTTCGCAGAGCACCCGGAAGCGGTCGACGCGCTCCTCGCCCGGATCAGGGAGGTCGGGCCGGTCACGACGAGCGACGTGGACGCGGGACACGCCATCGACTGGTACTGGGGCCCGACCAGTCGCGGTCGGGCGCTCCTCGAGGCCCTGGCCGAGTCGGGCCACCTCGGGATCGCGCGGCGTGCCGGCAACCGGCGCTACTACGACCTCGTCGAGCGGCTGTTCCCGGCGGAGCTCCTCGCGTCCCGCCGGCCGGAGCGCGACCAGCTCCGCCACAAGCTCCTCTCCCGCTACCGCGCCCACGGCCTGCTCGGGACGGCCGGCAACGGCGAGCTCTGGGCCGGCATCCGCCACGCCGACCGCGACGGCGAGGCCGTTGGCTTGGACGGAGACGGCGCCGAAACACTGGCTGACCCTGCGCCGGCGGAGCTCCGGCGATCGCTCCTCGCAGACCTCGTGGCCGACGGCACGCTCGTGCCGGTCACGATCGGGGGCATCCGCGGGACGCGCTACGCACTTGCCGAGGAGGTCTCCATCCTCGAGGCGGCGACGGCGCCCCTGGCGCCCGACGAGATGGGCGTGGCGTTCCTCGGCCCGCTCGACCCGCTCGCCTGGGACCGCCCGTTCCTGCGGGCCCTCTACGGGTTCGACTACGTCTGGGAGGTCTACACCCCGGCGGCCAGGCGGCGCTGGGGCTACTACGTCCTGCCCGTCCTTTTCGGCGATCGGCTCGTCGGGCGGATCGAGCCACGGCTTGACCGCGCGGGCAGGACGCTCCGCGTCCTCGGGCTCTGGTGGGAGCCGGAGTTCGACCCGCTGGCGCTGCCGGACGCCTCCGGGTTCCTGAACGCATTCGCCGCTGCCCTCGACGCGCATCGCGCCTTCGCCGACCTGCGCTCGATCGAGCTGCCGTCTGATCGGCGTCTGCGGCCCTTCGTCCGGGCCCTCCGCGACGTCCTGCCGCGGCCTCGCCGACGCGCGGCGCCGGGGCGTCGTACGATCGAGGCTCCGAACGAGACGACGCCCGACACCTGATCGGAGGAACCTGCATGGCCGCCATTCGCCGCGCCGACGTCACCTGGACAGGAGGATTGACCGACGGCAGGGGAACTGTCGGGGCGAGCACGAGCAAGGCCTTCTCGGACCTGCCGGTGACCTGGGCCTCCCGGACCGAGGAGGCCGACGGGCGAACGAGCCCGGAGGAGCTGCTGGCCGCGGCACACGCGGCCTGCTTCTCGATGGCATTCTCCTCGGGGCTGGCGAAGAACGGGACACCCCCCGAGCGCCTGGACGTCGGCGCGACCGTGACGTTCGACAAGGGCGATTCCGGCTGGAAGGTCGCCTCGAGCGCGCTGACCGTTCGCGGCGTCGTTCCCGGGATCGACTCCGCGACCTTCAAGCAGCTCGCGAACGCGGCCAAGGACGGCTGCCCGATCTCCGGCGCGATCAAGGGCAACGTCGAGCTGACGGTCGACGCGGAGCTCGTCCCCGCTCGCTAGACCGGCGCCACGAGCGCCCGGGGCCGCCGAGAGGATCGGCCGGCGCCCGGCTACCGCCCCGCCAGCGGGTCGAGGGCCGCCGCCTCGACGGTCTCTGCGATCGCGGCGGCCAGCTCCGTCGCGATCGTCACCAGCTCAGCGTCGGTCACGACGAACGGCGGCCCGAGGAGGATGACGTCGCCGTCGACGCCGTCGGCGTTGCCGGTGCCCGAGTAGACCAGGAGGCCCCGCTCCCGGGCACGACGGACGATGCCTTCCGCGACCCGGACCGCCCGCGGGAACGGCGCACGCGATTCCCGATCCGCGACCAGCTCCAGCCCGACCATGAGACCCAGGCCACGGATCTCGCCGACATGCGGGTGCCCACCCAGGCGCTCGCGCAGAAGCGCCTTGAGGCGCTCGCCCTTGGCCGCGCTCGCCGCCACGAGATCCTCATCCTCGAGGATCCGGAGAACCTCCAGCGCGACCGCGGACCCGACGGCCGAGTGCGAGTACGTGAACCCGTGGACGAACGATCCCGCGCCGCGGATCGTCTCGTAGACCCCGCCCGAGGCCGCGGCGAAGCCGTACGGGAAGTAGCCAGAGGCGGCGCCCTTGGCCGAGACGAGGATGTCGGGCCGCACGCCCCAGTGGTCGACGCCGAACCAGCGCCCGGTGCGGCCGAAGCCGGTCATCACCTCGTCCGCCACGACCAGGATCCCGTGGCGACGGCAGACCTCGGCCATGGCCGGCCAGTAGTCGTCCGGCGGGACCGCTGCGCCGAGCGTGGCGCCGACGATCGGCTCGGCCACGAAGGCGGCGATCGAGTTCGGCTCGGCCGCCGCGATCGTCCGCTCGAGCTCGCCGACGAGATCGCTCGTCTGAGCGAAGGCCCGGGCGTTCGGCTCACCGTCGCGGTACGCGTAGGCCGCCGAGAGATGCCGGAACCGGCCCAGCCAGCCCTCGTACGGCCGCCGCAGCGGCCTCCGGCCCGACAGGTCGAGTGCGCCCAGGGTGTTGCCGTGGTAGCTCCCCCAGCGCGCGAGGACGAGCCAGCGCTCGGTCTCGCCGCGGGCCAGGTGGTAGGAGCGCGCCAGCTTGAGCGCTGTCTCGACCGCCTCCGAGCCGCCGCTGACCGGGTAGACGGCAGGCGCGTCGACGGGAAGGTGCGCCGCGACGGCCGCCGCGTACCGCTCGAGCGGCTCGGTCGTGAAGGCGCTGCCGTGGGCGTAGGCGAGCGTGCCCGCCTGCTCGGCCATGACGCGGGCGACCGACTGGCGCCCGTGCCCGATGCCGACGACGATGGCACCGCCGGCGGCGTCGAGGTACGGCCTGCCCTCGGCGTCCCAGATGGTCGAGCCCGATGCGCGGACGGCGACGGGAGGGGTGGGGCTGGCAGAACGGAGGAAGACGCGACCTGTCGACGATCGCGTCGGGGCGGGAGGCGTGGCGCTCATGTCTCGATGGTAGCGGGAGGCCGGGCCCGATGGGACCCGGCCTCGAGAGGGAACTTGGCAGCGCGAGGGGCTACACGCGCCCGCGTGGCACGGTGTGCCAGTACGTCTTGTTGAACACGATCTTGCCGAGATGCCAGATCTGGTTCGGCTTCGGCGGCTTCGGCGGGTGCTCGTAGTCGAACTGCAGGAGGGTCCCCTTGCCGTCGCCCACCTCGAAGAAGCACATGACCTTGCCGGTGTAATCGGCGTGCTTGCCCGCCGGGGCGCGACCGGTGACGGCCGCGGCGATCCGTTCCGCGACGATCGGCGCCTCGAAGTGCGCGGTCGAGCCGGCCTTGCTGAGCGGGAGGTCGGTCGCGTCGCCGAGGGCGTAGACGTTCGGCCGCCCGCCGACCTGGAGCGTCGCACGGTCGGTCGGGAGCCAGCCGCCCGGCGCCGGCGCAAGTCCCGAGTCGATGAGGAACTGCTGGCCCTTGTGGGGCGGCACGAGGATGAGGAGGTCGTATGGGATCTCCTCGCCCTCGAGGCTCTGCACCACTTTGCGCTCGGGGTCG
>DASVZT010000166.1:0-10048 GCA_036391495.1 Candidatus Limnocylindrales bacterium | reverse complement strand
TACTCCGCCTCGCCCTTGAGCGCGAGGTACTTGGTGATCGCCGCCGTCAGGCTCGTCTTGCCGTGGTCGATGTGACCGATCGTGCCGATGTTGACGTGCGGCTTGGTCCGCTCGAACTTCTTCTTCGCCACGTGAGCGCCTTCTCCATCTGATGTCGAGAGGCCGGGAGGACCGCGTCGCCGTCCCCGGTGGCCGGTCGTGGAGCCCAGAACGGGATTCGAACCCGTGACCTCATCCTTACCAAGGATGTGCTCTACCGGCTGAGCTATCTGGGCCCGGGGAGGCTACCGATGAACCGCGCCGATCAAGGATTGGTGGGCAGGGAGGGAATCGAACCCCCACAGTCGTATGACGGCTGATCTACAGTCAGCGGAGCTCACCACCTGCTCAACCTACCCACTGAGGAAGGGGCCCGGGCGGAGGCTGCGTCCCCGTGGTGCTCCCGAGTCCCGGCTTGTTCGCTTGGAGCCGACGACGGGACTCGAACCCGGAACCGGCGGTTTACAAAACCGCTGCTCTACCAATTGAGCTACGTCGGCGCGGCGCAGGACCATACCGCAGTTGACCCCGTGGCGCCGGGGAATGATATGGCCCCGCAGCCTGATGGGTCAAGCGTGGCAGGTCGCGACGCGTGGGCGGACACGGGACCGCGACGCGTCACTCCGGGCCGCCCGGGAGGAGCTCGTCATCCTCGGTGGCGGCGGGCGCAGGGGCAGCCGCGATGTCCTCGGCCGGCTCACCTTCGGCCGCCGTGTCACCTTCGGCCGCCGTGTCACCTTCGGCCGGCTCGCCTTCGGCCGCCGTCTCAGCGGGGATCGTGGTGTCGGCGGCGACCGTCTGCGCCGCGGGTTCGTCCGGCGGCCTACGGGGCGCGACCTCCCGCTCCCCCGAGGGGAACCGTTGTCCGACGGCTTCGAAGAGGAGCACCGACCCCGCGACCGACGCGTTGAGCGATCCGATCGCGCCACGCATCGGGATGCGCATCAGGAGGTCGCAGCGGCGCCGAACGGCCGGTCCGAGCCCCTGGCCCTCGCTGCCGACGACGATGGCGAGGGGCCCGCGGAGGTCAGCCTGCCTGACGGTCAGGGGCGCGTCGGCCTCGGCGCCGGCGATGCGCAGACCGCGTACGTGGAGATCGGCCAGCGCGCCCGGCAGGTCGTCGACCGGGACAAGGAGGAGGTGCTCGACGGCCCCGGCGGAGGCCTTGACCGCGGCCGGTGTCAGCGGCGCCTGGCGCCGTGTCGGGAAGACGACCCCATGGACGCCGGCCGCCTCGGCGCTCCGCAGCAGCGTGCCGACGTTCTGCGGGTCCTCGAGGGAATCGAGGACGAGGACGAACGGTGGCTCGCCTCGCTCCCGGGCGCGCCCGAGGATGTCGTCGAGCGTGGCGTACGACCGCGGCCCGACGACGAGGGCGATGCCCTGGTGCCCATCGAACCCGGCCAGGGCCGTGAGCGTGCCGCCCTCGACTTCGACGATCGGGATTCGCAGGGCGGTGGCGTGGAGGACGAGCTTCTCGAGCGCCTGGCGGCGCTGCGGGACGACCAGCAGGCGGATCGCGCTCCGCCGGGCGACGAATGCCTCCTCGACCGGGCGGCGTCCGGCGACGATCTCCTCCCCGTCAGCCAGGAGGTCCGGTTCGGGCTGGATCGGTTGGCGGACGATGGCGGGGCGGACGCCCTGCGTGCGGGCAGCCGGCGGCCGACCGGTGGCGGGTCGATGGTCGCCCGGTGGCCGGCCGAAGGGCGGGCGGTCGAAGGGCGGGCGGTCGAACGGACGACGCTCGAACGGACGATGCTCGACCGGACCTCGGTCGGCAGGGCGGCGATCGAACGGACGATGCTCGACCGGACCTCGGCCGGCAGGGTGGCGGTCGAACGGCGTGCGATTGGATGGACGGCGCTCGAACGGCGGACGCTCGAACGGCGGACGCTCGAACGGCGGACGGTCCGATCTTCGGCGGTCGGCGGGCGGTCGGCCGGGTTCACGACGCTCGAACGGACGCTCACGACGCTCGAACGGACGCTCTGACGATCGGCGACCTCCCGACCCGGCGCCGGGCGCTCCCCGCTCGTCGAACTGAGGCTGCGAATCCCGGCCCCGGCGCGGCTGTTCGGCGCCTGGGTCCCGTCCGCGGAATCCGAACCCTCGTCCCGGTCCTGCCTCACCTTCGTCGGCGCGATCGGGCGGGACGAACGGTCGTCGACCGGGATGCGGTCCGCCCCCGCCGGCGGCTCGGCCTCCCGGCCCGCCAGGACGCGCTCCACCCGTCGGACGTCCCGCCGTCGGCCGCGTCGACTTCGGCCCGGTCGACTTCGGCCCGGTCGATTTCGGTCGGTCAGGACCATCGCGGCGGTCCGGCCGCTCGCGGCGATCGCGCCGCTCCGGGCGGTCCGGCCGCTCCTCAGACACGCTCCGCCTCGGTCACGCTCTCGCCGACACGACGCCACCGCTGCCCATCGCGCGTGTCCTCGACCGCGATGCCGCGTTCCGCGAGCTCGCCGCGAAGCCGATCCGACTCCGCCCATTGCCTGCCTGCCCGCGCCGCGGCCCGGGCCTCGAGGAGCGCGACGAGATCGGCGGGAAGCGACTCCTCCACGCTCGGCGTCACCCCGAAGACCCGGTCGAGGTCGCGAAGGAACGCTGCCGCGCGTGCCGCATCCGCTGTCGAGAGTGAGCGGGCGTCGATCCGCCGGTTCAGGTCGCGGACGGCGTCGAAGAGCGCCGCCAGGGCCGGCGACACGTTGAGGTCGTCGTCGAGCGACGCCTGGAAGGACGTGCGCGTCGACTCGAACAGCTCCGCCAGCGACGGGTCGTCCGCGCGGTCCTCGCGGTACGCATCGAGTGCGGCGAGCACCGCGTCGAGCCGGTCGACGGCTGCTGCTGCCGCCGCCAGCGACTCGTCGCTGTAGTTGAGGCTCGCCCGGTAGTGGACGGAGATGAGTGCGTAGCGCAGCGCCCGCGGCGAGATGCCGCCGGCGAGCAGATCGGCGACGCGGGCGATGTTGCCGACCGACTTCGCCATCTTCTGGCCACCCATCTTGAGGTGGGCGCAGTGCATCCAGGTGACGACGAAGGGCCTGCCCGTTGCCGCCTCGCTCTGGGCGATCTCGTCCTCATGGTGGGGGAAGATCAGGTCGATGCCCCCGGTATGGATGTCGAATGACTCGCCGAGGTGCGTCGTGCTCATCGCCGAGCACTCGATGTGCCAGCCCGGGCGGCCCGCCCCCACCGCCGTCTCCCACGACGGCTCGCCGGGCTTCGGGCCCTTCCACAGGGCGAAATCGCGCACGTCGTCCTTCCCGTAATCGTCGGCCTCGACCCGCTCCCCGACACGGAGCTGTTCGGGATCGAGGTGCGACAGCTGGCCGTACGCGGGCCAGCTGGCGATGCGGAAGAAGATCGACCCGTCGTCGGTCCTGTATGCATGGCCGCGCTGCACGAGGGTCCCGATCATGTCGACGATCGGTCCGATGTGCTGGGTCGCGCGGGGCATGACGTCCGGCATCGTCATCCGGAGCGCGGTCGCATCGGCCAGGAACTGCGTCGTCCAGCGCTCGGCGAGGGCAGCAATCGAGATGCCCTCGGCGTTCGCGCCACGGATGATCTTGTCGTCGACGTCCGTGATGTTCATGACCCAGCGGACCGGATACCCACGGAAGCGCAGATAGCGGACGAGCAGGTCGGCGAAGAGGAACGAGCGGAAGTTGCCGATGTGGGCCGGGCCATAGACCGTCGGTCCACAGCTGTAGACACGCACGAGGTCCGGGTCGAGCGGGACGAAGTCCCGGACGGACGCGGTCCGCGTGTCGTGCAGGCGCAGCGTCATCGCGCTGGCTCCCGGGGGCCCGTCGGCGCGTCGCGGTCGAGCGGCGCGTCGCGGTCGGCGAGCCCATCGCGGTCGAGCGGGTCGACGGCCGCGATCGCCTGGGCCGAGATCCCCCGGCCCGCACCCTCCATCCCGTCCAGGTTGCCGGTCGACCCCTTGACGTTCACCCGGTCGACCGGGAGGCCGACGAGCCCGGCGATCCGATCGCGCATGGTCTCGACATGAGAGGCGAGTCGCGGCCGCGCGGCGACGATCGTCAGGTCCACGGACGACGGCAGCCACCCGGCGGCTGACACTCGTTCCACGACCGCTCGCAGGAGATCGCCGCTGTCGATGCCCTGCGGCGTCGCCGGCCCGGCAGGAAAGAGATGGCCGAGATCGCCCAGCGCCGCCGCTCCCAGCAGGGCGTCGGCGACCGCGTGGAGCGCGACGTCGCCATCCGAGTGTCCGACCAGCCGCGGTGCGCCATCGATCGAGACCCCGCCGAGCGCGAGCGGCGACCCGGGGCCGAACGGGTGGCTGTCCGTCCCGAAGCCGATTCGCGATCGGGCACGGCCGAGCAGCGACGCCTCGGCCCGCAGGAGATCCTCGGCCAGCGTCACCTTGAGGTTGCTCGTCTCGCCGGGGATCGCATGGACGGCGATTCTACAGGCCTCGAGCAGGGCGGCCTCGTCGGTCCAGGTCTCGGGCCCGCCCGGGGGAAAGCGCCGATACGCCTCGCGCAGGATCCCGCGAGTCGCGCCCTGCGGTGTCTGCGCCGCCGCCAGGGCGGTGCGCTCGACCGTGGCCTGGACGAGGCCCTCGGTCACGCGCTTGAGGGTCTCCGCGACCGGCACGACCGGGATCGCCGCCCCGTGCTCGGCGACCGCGGCCGCGACACGGCCGATCAGGCCCGGCGAGACGAGCGGCCTCGCACCGTCATGGACGAGGACGACGCGATCGTCTGCGGCGGGCGCGACACGTTCGAGCGCCTGGAACCCCGCGGCGACGGAGTCCTGGCGTCGCTCGCCTCCGGCGACCACCTCGACGACCGAAGCCGGGAGCCACGGTCGGGCACGAAGGTCCCCGACCCGGTCTGGCGCGGTGACGACGACGATGCGCTCGACCCCCGGCGCTCGCACGAGGGCATCGAGCGACCAGGCCAGCACCGGGCGTCCCCCGATGCTGGCGTGGAGCTTGTCGCGGCCGCCCATCCGCCGGCTCGCGCCCGCCGCGACGACGATCGCGTCGGCCGGCACTGTCGGGCTGGCCGGGTCGGCCCCGGAGGTCACTCCGCGTGGGGCTGGGCGAAGATCATCCGGCCCGCGACCGTCTGGAGGACGCGCGTCACCGAGACTCCGATCTCGCGGTCGATGAACCGGTTGCCGCCCTCGACGACGATCATCGTCCCGTCGTCGAGGAAGCCGACCCCCTGGCCGGCCTCCTTGCCCTCCTGGATGACGCGGACGCGCAGCTCCTCGCCGGGCAGCAGGGCCGGCTTCACGGCGTTCGCCAGCGAGTTGACGTTCATGACGCGCACGCCCTGGAGCTCGGCCACCCGGTTCAGGTTGAAGTCGTTCGTCAGGACGACCTTGCTGCGCGCCTTCGCCAGGGCGACGAGCTTCGCGTCGACCTCCGGGACGTCCGGGACGGGCTCGTCGGAGATCTCGACCGGGGTCGGCGAATCCTTCTGCATCTGGTTGAGGATCTCGAGTCCGCGCCGGCCGCGATTGCGCCTGAGGGCGTCCGGGCTGTCCGCGATCCGCTGCAGCTCCTCGAGCACGAAGCGCGGCACGAGCAGGGTCCCGTAGATGAACCCCGATGCCGCGATCTCGGCGATGCGGCCGTCGATGATCGCGCTGGTGTCGACGACGATGTGCGGCTCGCCCTCGCCCGACCGATCCTCGGGGCCGGACCGCCGGAAGATCCCGACGGCCTCCGCGGCGAGGACGAGATCACGGCGCTTCGCGACCGTCAGACCGGTCATGCCGAGGCCGAGGAAGAGCGACGTGCCGATCGGGAGCCAGGTCCCGATCGGCGGCGGGAATGCCGCCATCGGCGCCCCGAGGAGCAGTCCCATCAGGAGTCCGATGATGAGGCCGACGACCGCGGCGACGAACTCGTCGGTGGAGAGCGCCTGGACTTCACGGACAAGCCAGTTCGCCGGGACGACCGTGAGGTACGGCAGGATCGCGAACCCGACGATCATCCAGGCGACGATCCACAGGGCGATGAACGGGGCCGGGTTGCCGATGCCCGAGAGGAGCGTGCCGTCGCCGACGAGGGTCAACCCGATGACCGAGCCGAGGGCACCCCCGAGGACCCGGATCAGCAGGCTCAAGTTCGGGCTCACGTTCGGTCCAGCGTCCTCCGCCACCCCCGCGCCGAGAAAGTCCTTCGCGCGACGCTACGCGCGGTCTTCATGGCCGACGACCGGCTCAGGTGAGCCTGCCCCGACCTTCGCCAGCCTAGCATCGGCGGCGGCACGCGGCGCAGCGTCCCGTGCCGGCTCGAGCGCAGCGGCGATCGCGGCGCCCAGTGTCGGCACGCCGATGACCTCGAGGCCGTCGACGGCAGCGAGGCTCCCGCCGCGGGTCGCGCGCGGGACGATCGCCCGCCGGAAGCCCAGGCGGGCAGCCTCGCGCAGCCGGCGCTCGAGACCCGGGACGGCCCGAAGCTCGCCGAGGAGGCCGACCTCGCCGATCGCGACGGTCGACGCGATCACGGGCCTGTCGCGGAACGAGGACGCGAGCGCAAGCGCGAGCGGAAGATCGAGGGCCGGCTCGTCGACGGCGATCCCGCCGGCGAGATTGGCATAGACGTCGTGGCTGCCCAGCCCGACACCCGCCCGCCTGCCGAGGACGGCGACGAGCAGCGCGAGGCGGTTCGGATCGAGACCGCTCGCGGTCCGCCGCGGCGTCCCGAAGGACGTGCTCGCGGTGAGCGCCTGGACCTCGACGAGGATCGGACGGCTCCCCTCGAGCGTCGGCGCGACGACGCTCCCCGGCGCGGCCGATCCGTGCTCGGCGAGGAACGCCCGGGCCGGATCGGACAGCTCGGTGAGCCCGAGCTCCCCCATCTCGAATACACCGACCTCCTCGGTCGAGCCGAAGCGGTTCTTCGATGCGCGGAGCAGCCGGAGCGGCTGGTAGCGCTCGCCCTCGAGCGCGAGCACCGCGTCGACGAGGTGCTCAAGCGTCTTCGGACCCGCCAGTGTGCCGTCCTTCGTCACGTGCCCGACCAGGACGACCGCGATCCCCTCCCCCTTGGCCAGCTCCATCAGGCGCAGGGCGGATTCCCGGACCTGCCCGACACTGCCGGCCGGTCCGTCGAGACCCTCGACCGTGGCCGTCTGGATCGAGTCGACGACGACGAGCGTCGGTCGCTCGGCCCGGGCGACGTCGGCGATGCGGTCGACATCCGACTCGGCGAGCACACGGATCGCCGCCGCGGCCGAATCGCTCAGCCCGAGCCGCGCCGCGCGCAGTGCCACCTGTCCCGCCGACTCCTCGCCCGTCGCGTAGAGGATCCAGCCCCGATCGCCGACGACGACACGGGCGAGACCGGCCGCCACCTGGAGCAGGAGGGTGGATTTGCCGATGCCTGGCTCGCCCCCCACGAGGACGAGCGATCCGGGCACGAGCCCGCCACCCAGCACGCGGTCCAGCTCGGCGACGCCGACGGGGATCCTAGGCCGATCGACCTCGCGGATCTCGCCGAGCGCACGGGGCGACACCGGACCGACGGCCCCGGTGGCCGGGCCGGGACGCACGCGCCCCTGCTCACGGACGAGCGTCTCGACGAGACTGTTCCACGCGCCACACGATCGGCACTGCCCCTCCCAGCGGAGGAAGGCGTCGCCGCAGGACTGGCAGACGTACCGGCTCTGGGGTCTGGCCACGGGCCGTGGCCCGCCTAGTGAGCTTCGACCGGGGTCTTGTCCTCGGCGGCGTGGATGTCGAGGCCCGTCTCGCCGCGGTCGACGATGACGGTCGTCCCCGACTCGTACTTGCCGAGCAGGAGGTGCTCGGCCAGGACGTCCTCGATCATGTTCTGGATGACGCGCCGCAGCGGGCGCGCACCGTATGCCGCGTCGTAGCCGATCTTGATGATGTGGTCCTTGGCGTCCTGCGTGACCTCCAGCGTCATCTGCTGGGCATGGAGCTGGTTCCGCACGCGCTCCAGCATGAGGTCGACGATCTCGCGGATCTCATCGACCGTCAGCGACCGGAAGACGACCGTCGCATCGATGCGGTTGAGGAACTCAGGCCGGAAGCTCTGCTTGAGCTCGGCCTGGACCTTCTCCTTCATGAGCTCGTAGCTGGAGATCGCGCGCGCCTCGGGCGTGTCGCCCATCGCGCGGAAGCCGAGCGCCGAGTTGGTCTGCAGCTGCTTCGCGCCCAGGTTCGAGGTCATGATGATGATGCAGTTGCGGAAGTCGACACGGCGGCCCTTGGCGTCGGAGAGGTGTCCGTCCTCGAGGATCTGGAGGAGGATGTTGAACACCTCGGGATGCGCCTTCTCGACCTCGTCGAGCAGGACGACCGCGTAGCTCTTGCGCCGGACGGCCTCGGTCAGCTGTCCGCCCTCGTCGAAGCCGACATAGCCCGGGGGTGCCCCGACGAGCCGGCTGACGTTGTGGCGCTCCATGAACTCGCTCATGTCGATCTTGATGAGCGCGTCCTCGCTGCCGAACATGAACTCGGCCAGCGCCTTCGCGAGCTCGGTCTTCCCGACGCCGGTCGGCCCCAGGAAGATGAACGAGCCGATCGGCCGCTTCGGATCCTTCAGGCCGGCGCGGGCACGGCGGACGGCCTTCGAGACGATCTCGATCGCCTCCTGCTGACCGATGACCCGCTGGTGGAGCGCCGATTCCATGTTGAGGAGCCGCTCCGACTCCTCCTGGGCGATGCGTGTCACGGGGATGCCCGTCCACATCGCGACGACCTGGGCGATCTCCTCCTCGCCCACCGCCGGCTGGTCGGCAGCCACGTGAGCCTGCCACTCCCCGCGGAGCGCCTCGACCTTCTCGCGCGCGGACGCCTCGGCCTCCCGCAGGGTGGCGGCCTCCTCGTACTCCTGCGCGTTGATGGCGGCGTCCTTCTCCTTCGTGATCCGATCGAGATCGCGCTGCGCCTCGCGCAGCGGCGGCGGCGCCGACGCGTAGCGGAGCCGGACACGGCTCGCGGCCTCGTCGATGAGATCGATCGCCTTGTCGGGTAGATGCCGGTCGGTGATGTAGCGGATCGACAGGTCGGCGGCCGCGCGGACCGCCTCGTCCGTGATCGCGACCTTGTGATGTGCCTCGTAGCGCTCGCGCACGCCGAGGAGGATCTCGACCGTCTGCTCGAGCGTCGGCTCCTCGACCATGACCGGTTGGAAGCGGCGCTCGAGGGCGGCGTCGCGCTCGATGTACTTGCGGTACTCGTCGAGGGTCGTCGCGCCGATGCACTGGAGCTCACCGCGCGCCAGCGGCGGCTTGAGGATGTTCGCCGCGTCGATCGCGCCCTCGGCTGCTCCGGCGCCGACGAGCGTGTGGAGCTCGTCGATGAACAGCACGGCGTCGTTCGTGTTGCGGAGCTCCTCGATGATCTTCTTGAGGCGCTCCTCGAACTCGCCGCGATACTTCGTCCCCGCGACGAGCGAGCCGATGTCGAGCGTCAGGACGCGCTTGTTGGCGAGCGTCTCAGGGACGTCACCGGTCACGATCCGGTGGGCGAGGCCTTCCGCGATGGCCGTCTTCCCGACCCCGGGCTCGCCGATGAGCGCGGGGTTGTTCTTCGTGCGCCGCGACAGGATCTGGATGACGCGCTCGATCTCCTTCTCGCGGCCGATGACGGGGTCGAGCTTGCCCGCACGGGCGGCCTCGGTCAGGTTGATGCCGAGCTGATCGACCGTCGGCGTCTTGCTGGCGCGCTTCGCCTCGCCGGGCGTGGGACCGGCCGACGACGACTGCGACAGGACGCGGATGACCTCGTGGCGGACCTTGTCCAGGTTGACGCCGAGCGACTCGAGGACGCCGGCCGCGATCCCCTCCCCCTCGCGAACGAGGCCGAGCAGCAGGTGCTCCGTGCCGATGTAGTTGTGGCCGAGACGGCGCGCCTCGTCGATCGCCAGCTCGATGACACGCTTGGCGCGCGGGGTCAGCCCGACCTCGCCGACGACCGGCCGATCGCCACGACCGATGATGAACTCGACCGCCGTCCGCACCTTCGGCAGCTCGACGTTCATGTTCTCGAG
>DASVZT010000165.1:0-2870 GCA_036391495.1 Candidatus Limnocylindrales bacterium | reverse complement strand
GTCCCGCCGACCGGGCTGCCGCGCGCACGTCCGACACGGCGCTGGTCGATGCCCGCCCGCCGCGGCCGCTCGAGCCGACGACGCCCGTCCCCCGCCCCGACCACCCCGACCGCACCGAGCTCGATCGCCTCGTCGACTGGTTCGACGCCCGCACCGGCATGCTCCAGTACAGCCGGACGATCCTCTCCAAGGTCTTCCCCGACCACTGGACCTTCCTGCTCGGGGAGGTCGCCCTCTTCAGCTTCATCATCCTGGTCGCGACCGGGACGTTCCTGACGTTCTTCTACGTCCCCGACTCGCGGCCGGTCACCTACACCGGTCCGTACGGTCCGCTGGACGGTGCGCAGGTCTCGGCCGCGTACGACTCGGTCCTGAAGATCTCGCTCGTGACGAGGGCCGGGCTGCTCTTCCGCCAGATCCACCACTGGGCGGCGCTCCTCTTCCTCGGCTCGATCTCGGTCCACCTCGCCCGTGTCTTCTTCACCGGCGCGTTCCGCAAGCCCCGCGATATCAACTGGCTGATCGGGTCCGGTCTGCTGTTGTTCGCCCTGGCGGAGGGCATCACGGGCTATTCGCTCCCGGACGACCTGCTGTCCGGTACGGGCCTGCGGATCATGTATTCGGCGGCGCTGTCGATCCCGTTCGTCGGCCCGTGGGTCGCCTCGCTCATCTTCTCGGGCGAGTTCCCCACGGTCGAGTTCATCAGCCGCCTCTTCGTCATCCACGTCATGCTCCTGCCTGGCCTGCTCATCGGCGGGATCGGGGCGCACGTCGGGCTGGTCTTCCTCCAGAAGCACACGCAGTACAAGCTCGGCCGGCGGCGCGAGGACAACGTCGTCGGGCTGCCCTTCTGGCCGGGCCAGGTCTTCCGGTCGACCGGCCTCTTCTTCCTCGTCGCGGCGACGATCACGCTCATCGGCGGGCTCATCCAGATCAACCCGGTCTGGCTCTACGGGCCGTTCCTGCCATATGCCGCGAGCACGCCGGCGCAGCCCGACTGGTACGTCGGCTGGCTCGAGGGGCTTCTGCGGCTGGCGCCCTCGTTCGAGCCCGTCATCGCCGGCATCCGCATCCCCGCGCCGTTCGTGCCCGGTGTCGTCGTCCCGGGGGCGCTGGTGACCGGGCTCGTCCTGTGGCCGTTCATCGAGCGGCGGATCACGGGTGACGACCGGGAGCACAACCTGCTCGACTGGCCATGGGATACGCCGATGCGGACCGCGACCGGCGCCGCGGCGATCAGCCTCTTCGTCGTCGTGACGCTGGCCGGGGCGAACGACGTGATCGGGATCTTCCTCGACATCCCGATCGAGACGCTGACGGGGGTCCTGCGCGTGCTGGTCGTGGCCGTGCCCGTGGTCGCCTGGCTGCTGACCTACCGCCTGGCATCGCACCGACGCGATCGCGGAGCGCCGAGCGGCGGCCGGCCGCGCGGGATCCGGCTGCGCCGAACGGCGTCGGGCGGGTTCGAGGAGGTCGAGGGGGCGTGACTCGACGCGTCGTCCAGGTCGCGGGAGCCCTCGGCGTCGTCGCGCTCCTCGCAGGGGGCTGCATGCCCGCCCCGGCCAGCGAGCAGGCGAAATCGACGAGCCAGCTCTACAGCGTCTTCTTCGTCGCCGGCGCCTTCGTCTGGCTGCTCGTGGTCGGGCTGGCGACCTTCGCGGCGATCCGCTACCGGCAGCGCGGAAACGACGCGCACATCCCGCGGCAGGTCCGCGGCAGTCTCCGCATCGAGGCGATCTGGACGGGGATCCCGATCATCGCCGTCCTCGTGCTCTTCGCGCTCTCGATCATGGTCCTGAACGTCGTCGAGGCGCGGTCGCCCGATCCGGGAGTGGACCTCAAGGTCACGGCATTCCGCTGGGGCTGGACGTTCGAATACCCCGCGCAGGGGATCTCGATTGTCAGCAGCCCGACGAGTGAGCCGGACGTCGTCGTCCCGGTCGGCGTGCCGATCCACGTCGCCATGACGTCGGTCGACGTCAACCACGCCTTCTTCGTCCCGCAGTTCCTGTTCAAGCGCGACGCCATCCCGAGTCATCCGACGACATTCGACTTCACCGTGTCGGCGCCGGGGAGATACCCCGGCACCTGCGCGGAGTTCTGCGGCGTCTACCACTGGGCGATGCGCTTCGCGATCAAGGGCGTCTCCCAGGCCGACTTCGAGGCGTGGGCGGCGGCTCAGCCGAAGGGGCCGGCTTCGGGCGCTCCGTCGGCGGGTTCGGGCGCTCCGGCCGCGCCGGGGAGTGCGTCGGCGTCCCCCAGCCCGGGAGGATCGAACAACCCATGACCGCGATCGATCTCGGGGTCGGCCTCCAGCGCCCCATCCATCGGCCCGCCCGCGCCTCGATCGTCGACTGGCTGACGACGACCGATCACAAGCGGATCGGCATCCTCTACATCAGCTCGGCCTTCGGGTTCTTCGCGATCGGCGGGATCCTCGCGCTGATCATCCGCGCGCAGCTCGTCCAGCCCGGCCTGTCGGTGGTCTCGAACGAGACGTACGACCAGGTGTTCACGATGCACGGCACGATCATGCTGCTGTTCTTCGCGACGCCGATGTTCGCCGGCTTCGCCAACTACCTCGTGCCGCTGCAGATCGGCGCCGCGGACATGTCGTTCCCGCGCCTGAACGCGCTGAGCTACTGGCTGTTCCTGTTCGGCGGCCTGGTGACGCTGTCCGGCTTCGCGACGGCCAGCGGCGCGGCCGACACCGGCTGGACCGGTTATGCGCCACTGACGCTCGGGCAGTACACGCCGGGCCCCGGGCTCGACCTGTGGATCGTCGGGGTCGCGATGGTCGGGGCCTCGGGCATCCTCGGCGCCGTCAACTTCATGGCCACGATCTATGCGCGACGAGCGCCGGGGCTGGC
>DASVZT010000164.1:0-6895 GCA_036391495.1 Candidatus Limnocylindrales bacterium | reverse complement strand
TCGCTACCGCCGCTCGCAGCGAGGCTGGCGGCGCGATCGCCCGGTCCGTCGCCGCGGCCGCGAGTCCGCCGGCGCCCGCGGCGACATCGGCCAGCGCGGCTTCAGTCCTTCGCGCCGCCTCGACCTCGCGGCTGCAGTCAGCGCAGACGGCCAGGTGCGCCGCGAGGCCGCTCGCAGACTCGTGTCGGGTGCTGTCGAGTCGCGCCAGCGCACCGGGCTCGAGCGCCAGGTCGGCGAGGAGCTCGTGTGCTGACGCGTGGTCGAGCTGGCTCATGGGACGTCCTCCTCCCCCCGCGCGCGGAACGCCTGCGGAACCGCCCTCGGGACCGCCTTCGGCACCACGCCGACGAGGCCGTTGCCGGTCGCTTCCTCGACCAGGTCGGGGACGATCGAGAGCGCCTCCCGCAGCCGTGCAAGCGCCCGGCGCGTCCGTGACTTCACAGTCCCGATCGGCAGGTCCAGGCGGTCCGCGATCTCAGCCTGCGTCAGTTCGTGGTCGTAGGCGAGGACGAGGACGTCGCGCTCCGTCGCGGGCAGGGTCGCCACGGAGGTCCGCACCACGGCCTGCATCCAGCGCCGCAGGGCTGCCGCCTCGGGCGCGTCGACATCATCAGAGGACGTCGCGCCCGCGCCGGCGCCGTGCTCGCCGGGATCAACGGGCGTGCCGCGCCAGGGCGACCCGGCGGGATCGGCCGCCGAGACGGGCATGACGAGCCGAGGCCGCCGCGCCGCGGCGCGCAGTCGATCGATGGCACGGTTGCGCGCGATCCTCATCAGCCAGCCCAGGAGCGACCCGGCATCCCGATCGAAGGTCTCCGCGCGCTGCCAGAGGGCCAGGAACGTCTCCTGGACGATCTCGGCGGCGCTCTCCGGATCGCGGAGGAATCGGACGAGGGAACCATAGATCGCGTCGCCGTGGCGGTCGTACGCCTCCACGAGCGCGACCTCATCGCCCGCCGCGATCCGCGCCGCGAGCTCACCGTCGCCGTCGCGATCGCCGATTCGCTCCATCGCTGCCGTGGCCCCCTGTACGAGGTCCGGATGCTCCCGCTTTGTGGCCGACCTGTCGAATCCCCAGGCAATCGCCATTCGGATCCCGACTCAGGGCGTCACGATCACAGTGCCCTTCATCGAGGGATGGATCTTGCAGTGGTACGTGAAGGTCCCGGCCTTGGCGAACGACTGGGAGAAGGTCGCAGCGGGGGCGAGGTGGCCGCTGTCGAACGAGGTGTCGTCCGCGGTCACCGTGTGCCCCACGGCCCCGGTGTTCGTCCACGTCACAGACGTGCCCACCTTGACCGTGATCGAGGCCGGGTCGAATCCGAAGTCGATCACCTTGACGCCCTGGCCGCTCATCGCCCCGCCCGCCGCGGCGGACGATGGGCTCGTGCTGCTGCTGCCGCCGTAGCTGTACCCGCCGGCGCCGGACGCAGAGGACGCCGCAGAGGACACTGCGGAGGGAGCCGTCGAGGTCTCCGCCGAGGCCGAGGGCGCCGTGGTCGCCGCACCGCTCGAACAGGCCGCCAACGCCAGCGCACCCGCCGCGAGCATGACTCCCACCTGCACCGCCAGCACGTGGCCGCCCTGCATCCGATCGCTCATCCGTCGGCTCCTCAGCTACGCATGGATCCTGTCGTTGGTCCATACGTCGAGATCTCGACCCCGGATCGGGCCGCCTGAGGCTAGGGGACGGTCGTCGGGCTCGGGCTGGGCAATGGCGCGGTGATCGCACCCGGCGTCGGGCTGATCGCCCCCTTCGGGACCCCGACGAGGATGATCCCGTCGACCCGTGCATAGTGGGAGTAGTACGTCTCCGTGTGGACGACCGCCCCCGAGGCATCACGGACCGTTCGCGTCACCCACACGTCCTTGCCGTCGACTGGCCACTCGACCTGCTGGCGCGTCCCGACCGGGATCGTGTCGGAGTCCTGGGTGATCGTGGTGGCCGGCTTCAGGTTCTTCACGATAGGCGTCGTGAAGGAGACGGTGCGGCCGTTCGGGACGGTCCACAGCTCGAAGGTGACGTAGCCGCGGAGCCCGTCGTGGCTGATGAAGCCGCGGATGAGCACCGGGTACGCGGTGTCGTTCGTCCACGACATGGACTGGACCCAGCCTCCCGAGCTGATCCAGACGGTCGCGTCGAGGCCGAGCGGATAGCGATCGATGTAGTAGTAGTGATTCTGTCGCGCACCCATCGAGTAGCCCGCCCGGAGGGCCGCGTTGAAGAGCGTCGTCGAGCAGGAGCAGATGCCGCCCGCCAGGGCACCCTGCGGCTCCGTCCGACCGTTGATGATCGCCCCGCCCTGGCGGTACCCGGCGGCGGTGGAGACAGGCCCCACGACCGACCAGAAGTCGAACGTTCCACCCGCGGGGACGACCGTCCCGTCGATCTGCCGGGTGGGGATCTCGATGTTGGCGCCATAGCCGTTCTTGATGCCGATCGGGTAATAGGTCGTCCAGCTCGAGACGCGCGTCATCGCCGGCGCGACCTTCTCGGCCTGCTCGGTTGTCAGCTTCGGTGGCACGATCGCGACCGCGGGCACGATCGCCGGCGTCCCGTTGCCGGGCGTGCTGCGTGCCAGGACGGCGGCCGCGACAAGGTCGGCCGTGGCGGGGATGTCCAGCGTCCGGCCGTCGACAGCCGGATCCACGCCGACGACGACCGAGCCCTTGCCGGTCAGGAAGGCGGCGTCCTGCGGCGCCCGATCGATCTTCTTCGCCACCGACTTGAGGTTGACGGCGATCGCCGCACGGTCGAGGACGGGCTCCAGGCGGCCGTCCGGCGTGGCCTGGAACGAGATCCACCTCGTCACCGTCGCGGGGCCGATCCGCCACGTTCCGTCGCTCAACGAGAGGACGACGTCCCTCACCATCGCCTGCGCCACGCCGACGGCGGCATCCGCCTCCGCGTCGGTCACGGCAGGCTCCACGGCAGTGGCAGTCATCGCGATCGTCACGGTGGCCGGCAAATCGAGCGCGCCGAGGGCGGCCGTCGCCGCGGCGGTGGCAGCGGTCACGTCGACCGCGCGGCCCGGAGCGCCGTGGGTCGGGACGAAGCCGACCGAGGTCGCGACGAGCGAGGCGTCGACCGGCGCGCGATCGACCGAGGCTGCGACGGCGGCGATCCGCGCCTCGAGGCGAGAGGCATCGAACGTCGTGCGGGCCGGGATGGTGACGCCGCGCAGGACGAGACGCGCCTCCGCCGCGATGCGCTCGAGCGGATTCGCGCTCCGACCCGTCGCCAGCGCGTCAGCCGCGAGGCCTTCGGCGTCGATGGCGCGGCCCACGTCGGCGTAGGCGATGTCGCGATCGCCGTCGGGTGCCTGGAGGACGAGCGAGCCGTTGGTCAGCGACTGGTACGAGGCCCGCAGGCGTGCGGCGAGCGCTGCGCTCGACAGGCCCGACGCGTCGACCGACCCGACGTGGACGCCGGGCAGGATCCGTCCGGCGTAGTGCGCCTCGAAGGCGAGGACGGCCGAGACGGCCAGGACCGACGCGACGGCGGCGCCGACGACGAAGGCCCCGACGAAACGGAGCGCCCGCTCCCGCCGGCCCCCGCGCGTCGGCTCAGCAAGATCGGTGAGCTCGGCCAGCTCGTCGGTCGTCGAGGTCATGACTGGTGGGCCATCCTAGCAGCGTCGTCCGCGCGACCCCCTCGGCGGGCAGGCGGGAACGTCGAACCGATGACGAAGGGGAGCGCCCCGCCGTGACGGAGCCACTCCGTCGGCGCAGCCGGCGAGACGGGGTGGGAGGCGCCGCGTGGGCCTCGGCGTCAGGCCGGTCGAGGCAGGATGACGATCCGGCGGTTCGGCTCCTCGCCGATCGACTGTGTCACGACGTCCGGGTTCTCACGCAGGGCGATGTGCACCCAGCGCCGTTCCAGGGCAGGCATCGGCTCGAGCTGGAGGATCGAACCGGTCTCGGCGACCCGGGCCGCGGCACGCTCGGCGATCTCGCGGAGCTGGCGCTCGCGCCGGCCGCGGTAGTCCTCGACGTCGACGAGGACGCGCGTCCAGGCACCCAGCTTCTTCGACAGCATCAGGTTCACGAGGTGTTGCAGGGCCGAGAGACGCTCGCCCTTGCGGCCGATGAGCGCGCCCAGGGCCTCTTTCTCTTCGCCCTCGCCGGTGACGTTCAGGCGACTCGTCTCGCCCGTCTCGACATCGACCCGGACGGCGAACCCGAGGTGCTCCATCAGCTCCTCGAGGATCGTCTTGGCCGCCGCGAGCGCCTCGGGGGACGCTTCGGCCGCCTCGAGATCTGCGCGTTCGGCGGCGACCGAGCTGCGCGCGGCGGTGAGCTCGGCGATGTCGCCGGCGGTCAGCTCTGTCGGCCGTCCGCGTGGCGCCTCGAATCGGCGACCGCCGCGGTCCTCGCGGCGCGGTCCGCGGTCGCGGTCGTCCCGCCGACCTCCGTCTCGCCGGCCCTCCGGGCGACCACCCTCGTGGCTCGCGGCGCGGTCGTGATCGCGGGCGACGTCCCGACCGCCGTCGGCAGCGCCTTCACGCACGAACTCGCGGGCGCCTTCGCGGGCCCCTTCGCCGGGGAACTCGCGGCCTCGGCCGGCATGCTCGCGCTCGCCGCGATGCTCGTCACGTCGGCCGCCACGCTCTCGCTCGTCGCGGCGCGGACCGCGGTCCCGATCGTGATCGCGGTCGGGATCGCGGTCGTGGACCGGCGCCGGGAGCGGCGTCGCCTCCGCCGCCTCGCGCTTGGGGGCCGTGCCGCCGAGCGCCGCGCGTGGAGCGGCGACGATCCGTGCCGGCTCCGCGCCCATGCCCAGGACGCCGCGGGTGCCGGGCGTCAGGATCTCGAAGTCGAGCCCGTCGAGCCCGACCCCGAAGGCTTCGCGCGCCTCGCGCAGCGCCTCCTCGACCGACTTGCCGCTGAACTCTCGATAAGCACTCATCTAGCGTCGTCTCCCTCGTCGACCCTGCCGGCCCCGTTGTGAGGACCGGACCGTCGCGGCTGCCGACGCGGCTCGGTCGGCGGTTGTGCTGGTGGAGCGCCCCGCGGAGATAGAGGTGCGAGGCGCATTGGGATCCAGTGCCGGGATCGCCACGGGGAAGCGCGGCACGTGGCCGACGGCGAACGACGGCGTCCACCCGAACAGCGGGAAGAGCGAGCCGTAGCCGACGATCAGGTACTGCTGAACGATCGAGAAGATCGTCGTGACGATCCAGTAGAGGAACAGGCCGGCCGGCAGGAAGCCGCCGTAGAAGATCGTAATGAACGGGAAGAGAAGCATGGTCTGGCGCTGGACGGCGGCGGACTGGTCCTGTGTCCCGCTCTGCGTCGGCGGCATGACCATGCGGCTCTGGAGGACCTGGAGCAGCGCCGACGCGATGGCGATGAAGCTGAGGCCGCCGATGACCGGCAGGTGGAGGAAGATCTCGGGCTGTCCCCAGTTGACGCCGAAGGCGTTCGGGTCGATGCATGGACGCGAGACGTCCACGACGCCGTTGACGACGTTCTGGCAGTCGAGGATCGGCAGGCGGTTGCCGAGGATCGTCACCATCGCGCTCGGGTCGTAGTTCGTCAGACCGTCCCGGATGACCGAGTACATCGGGATGAGGAGCATGAACTGCAGGACGAGGGGCAGACAGCCCGAGGCCGGGTTGATGTCGCGCTCCTTGTAGAGCGTCATCTGGGCCTCGCTGATCTTCGCCCGGTCGCCCTTGTAGCGGCGCTGGATCTCCTTCAGCTCCGGCTGGATGAGCTGCATGCGGCGCTGCGAGACCGTCTGCGTACGGAAGAGCGGGATGAGCAGAGCCCGGATGAGGAGCGTCAGGATGACGATCGCGACCGCCACGTTCCCCGTGAAGTGGTTGAGCGCGAGGAGGACGATGAATAGCGCCTGGAAGATCGGTGTGAAAAGCCAGGCGAGCAGGCTGACCGGGTCGGCGCCGGGCGTGGAGGGCGTGAGCGGCGTGGGCTTCGGCGTGATCGTGGCCGCCCCGGAACCGGACGCGCCGGGTGCGCCGACGGGAGCGCAGGCCGCGACGACCGCCACGAGCAGGACGAGGAGCAGCGCCGGACCGATCCATCGTCGGAGCTCGGGCCCGAGCCTCCTGACACTCACCTGGGTCGTCGGGCGGGGATGGTTCACGTTCGGCTCGTCCTCGCTAGCGGACCGGGTCATAGCCACCGGGATGGCCGGGGTGACAGCGCGCGATCCTCCGGGCACCCATCCAGCTTCCGCGGAGAAGCCCGTAGCGCTCGATCGCCTGCTCCGTGTAGCGCGAGCAGGTCGGCTCGTAGCGACAGGACGACGGAAGCCACACGAAGACGATCCGGTAGAGCCGGATGAGCGCGATCCCGATCCGCCTGGTCACCTGGACCGATCCATGCCGCTCGTATCTCCCACGACGCCCGCGCGCCGGAGGACCCGGCCGAGGGCCCCGACCAGTGCGTCGTGGTCGGCCTCGACGAGTTGGGGCCGGGCGATGATGAGGACGTCCCAGCCGGGCCGGAACGAGGGCGCCATCACCCTGAGCGCCTCGCGAAGCCGTCTCCGCACCCGGTTTCGAACCACGGCACCGCCGAGCTTGCGCCCGGTCGCCAGGCCGAAACGGGTCGTCTCGAGGTCGGTCCGCACGGTGCGGACAAGGAGGAGCGGGTGGGACGTCGTCGTCCCGTCGCTCTGGAGCGTCGCGAAGTCCCGCGGACGGGAGATCGTCACGAGCCGCGGCGGGTTGTGGCCGCGCTCGGGCGTCAGACCGTCAGGCGCTTCCGGCCCCGCGCACGCCGCGCTGCGAGCACTCGCCTGCCCCCGGTCGTCTTCATCCGGGCGCGGAAGCCGTGCTCCTTCGCGCGATGTCGCTTCTTGGGCTGGTACGTCTGCTTCATCGGGATTCCGCGCGATCCTCTCCATCCGGCCTCGGGGACTGTCGGT